>JAPYNY010000008.1 GCA_028283145.1 Candidatus Hopanoidivorans cymbastelae | reverse complement strand
CACCCTGCTGGCGTGGGGATTCTTGACAGTCGGGATTGTGCTGGGCGCCTGGTGGTCATACGACACGTTGGGGTGGGGTGGCTATTGGGGTTGGGACCCAGTGGAAAACGCCTCCCTGCTGCCTTGGCTGTGCGGCACTGCCTTTTTGCATTCGGCTATGGCTCAAGAGAGCCGAGGGATTTTGGTGGTTTGGAATTTGTCGCTCATCTGCGCCACGTTCAACCTGACCATCTTGGGAACTTTCTTGACGCGGTCGGGCATTTTGGTGTCTGTCCATTCATTTACCGAGTCGGCTATCGGCCCAACCATACTAGGATTTTTCGCCTTCACCTGCCTAGGCTGCATCGGGCTGTTGCTCTGGCGCTCTGGGAGCATCAAGGCAGGCAGGCGCCTAACCGACCCGCTGAACCGCACTGCTTCTCTAGTGGCCAACAACTTTGTGTTTGCTGCTTTTGCGCTGGTGGTTTTGCTGGGCACGATGTTCCCGCTGATTTCAGAAGCCTTGACAGGAGACCAAGTCTCAGTCGGAGCTCCCTATTTCAATCAGATGACCACCCCTTTGGGGCTGCTGATTTTGTTTTTGATGGCGGTGTCGCCGCTTTTGCCGTGGGGCAATGTGGGTCTTGGTGAGCTGGGCGACCGAGTGCGCCTGTCGGCTTGGGTTGGCACGGCCACTATTTTGGTGGCGGTGTTGGCAGGGCTGAGAGGCTGGGCGGTGCTGTCGGCGCTGGGTTTGTCGGCGATGGCTCTGACCACTGCCGTGCGCCGGCTATGGCAAGACGTCGCCAAGCGGGGAATCAGGGGATTCAAGGGGCGGAGCGGCGGCGGGATGGTGGCTCATGTGGGGCTTGTGATAATAGCCATAGCTCTGACTGCCAGCGGGAACTATCTGCAACAAGACGAAGTGACCTTGACTGAGGGCGAATCAGCTAGGGTAGTGGGCCGTGAAGTGGAGCTGGTGGCTGTTTTTGATGTGGCGCACAGCGAGCGCTTGGAGCGACGGGCAGTGGTGCAAGTAGACGGACGGCGGCTGGCACCTTCAGTTGATCGCTATTTTGCCCGCGGCAGGATTATTTCCAACCCGGATACGGCCAATTCGTTCACCAACGATGTGCAGATTTCAATTGTAAGCCTGCCTGAGAGGGAAGCTGTTGGGGTAGCTGGGGCAGGAGTGAGTGAGGCTGGGGCGGGCGCTGGCGCTGCGGGCGACAGGCTGGTGTCCCCCCAAGTGGCAGTGCTTCGGGTGACTGTTCAGCCGATGGTGTCTTGGCTTTGGATTGGGGGCGGAGTGATGTCTGTGGGTGTATTGCTGTGTTTGTGGCCTAGGCGTTCTATCAGACTTCAAGCTGGGGGGCAAAGGCGCGAAGGGCGAAGGCAAGTCAGCCAGCGCAACGGGCAGAACGGTCGCATAGAAAGTCGCCCAAGTGAGCGAGCGAGAAGTGAAGAATTGGTGCCGTCGTGAGTGGTGATAGCGATTTCAGGGATGTCAGAAGTGCGCCTGAAGTGGTGGGCACGGTCGTTGGCTCGGTCACGGCCGTTGATCCCGGTGCTACGGCATCCGATTCAGGTGACGACATGGGAGGCGACCCTAAGGGCGCGGGAGGCCCTCCTAACGTCACAAAAGGCGATCCCAAAAGCGTGGAAAACGACACCAAGCCGCGATTTTCCAAGCCTGCGCTGATAGCAACTGGAGTGCTGGCACTGCTCATTTTGGGGTTGGCAGTCGCTTTGTTTGCAACCAGCCCGACCCAGCAGGCAGCCATCAGCAGCAGAACACTCGTTGGCAAAGCAGCTCCTCCGATAGTTGCCGACACCCTCAATGGCGGGACGTTCAATCTGTCACATCACCAAGGCAAGTGGGTGGTGGTCTCTTTTTATGCGTCTTGGTGCCCTGGCTGCGTTTTGGAAATTCGCGAACTGGAGGAGTTTCAAGAGCGTCGAAGCGATCAAAATGTGGTGGTAGCTACGGTTGTTTTCAATGATACCCGTGAGAAGGTGGAGGATTCGCTCGCAGAGGCACTGAAACTCCCTGCCGGCGATGTGCCCTGGCCGGTCGTGTTTGGGGAGCAGCGAAGCGTCACCGCTGATATTGCCTTGGACTACGGAGTGGTTGGCTTGCCTGAGACTTTTGTCATTTCCCCACAGGGCTTGGTGGTAGAGAAATTCATAGGAGCAGCTGGAGTAACGGCAGATTCCCTAGACCAGGCAATACTCAAGGAGATTCAGCGACAAGACAACCAGCAGGACACCTAGTGCAAGCCAGCGGGGAAGTGTTGGATGCGCCGGAGCTTAAGGGGGCAAAGCGGAGCAGTTCTACGCCAAACAGAGTTGAGTTGGGCGGCTCTGGCTCTGGGACAGGTAAAACTGCGCCAAGCAGGTCCGCATGGAGTTGGCCCAAATGGTTGCCGTGGCTGCTGATGGGAGTTGTTCTGGCGACTGCTCTGACGGTTGGCATTGTTGACAACAACGACTCCCCCACTCAAGCTGAGCGAGCCAATGCGCTAGCGAGGACAATTCGCTGTCCGCAGTGCCAAGGAGAGACTGTGGCTGAGTCCAATGTAGCTTTGGCAGCCACCATCAGAGCTGACATCAGACAAAAAGTGGATGCGGGGGAGAGCGATCGGGAAATTCGCCAGGCCTATGTTGATTTGTATGGCGAATCGGTGCTGCTGACGCCGCCTTCTGACGGCTTTGGCAGCGTATTGTGGATAGCCCCAATTGTGGCAGTCGCAACAGCTGCGGCTGCAATATGGGTGGCCTGGCGACAGCGAGTGCAAGCTGGTCTAGCGGCAGCAGCTACGGCGGGGTCGCAGACGGCGGAGCCGAAGCCTCAACCTGGCCTGGCGTCCGAAAGCAGCGGCGGTTCTGGTATCAGCACTGGGTACCTTGGCAAGGCAGGATTGTGGACGGGGTCAGGTCGCTGGAGGGCTTATGCGGCGGTCGGAATAGTGGTTGTGGTGGCCGTGGTTGCGGGGCTATTTTTGGCTCGTTCGGTGGGGTTCAGGTCTAGTTCTGACGAGATAACGGGAGATATTCGTCAGAGCTCAGGTGGGTTGTTGGTGGAGGCTGGCGAGCTGGCCGCCGAGGGGGATTTTTCGGGTGCCATTCAGACCTATGACCGAATTTTGTCGTCTGAGCCCAGCAATGTGGTGGCACTTGGCTACAAGGGCTGGCTGATTTGGCTGTCATCGGAGTCAGCTGAGGTGCGGGGCACGGCCGCGCCAGAATTGGCACTGGTGGATTTGGGAGAATTTGAATCACACAGACTGCTCAGCGAAGCCATTGCAAGCGACCCCGCGTATGCCGATGCCAGAGTATTTTTAGCGATCATTTATGCTAATGTTGGGCGTTGGCGCCAGTCGGCTGAGCAGTTGGTGGAGTTCTACGCTTTAGACCCACCTGCCAACATTGTCGGACTGGTTGACAATCCTGTGAGACAAGGCGAGCTTTCCATCAGGGAACAAATTCTGGTAGGGCTTCAAGACGAGGCGGTCTCCTATATTGCTGAGGGACAGGCGGACGAGGCCCTGATGTCTTTGGAGGCTTTGCTGGAGTTAGAGCCTGACAACGTGGTGGCATTGTCAACGCGGGGCACGCTGCTGACTTTGCCTGAGTTAGTTGAGTTTAAGGATATTTTTACTCGGGGGTTGGAGGATTTGGACAGAGCAGCATCGCTCAGCCCAGACAATCCCCAGGTGAGGTTACGGCGGGCGCAGGCTTTGATTGTAGGTGGTCTGCGATTGGAACAGGCTGAGGCAGACTTGGAATTGATTCTCAACAGCGACGCATCACAAGAGGTCAAGACCGCTGCCGAGAGCCTGCGCTCTGAATTAGCGAATGCTGGTGTAGAAAACGCTAGCTAGACGGGCTGGCGAACTGAGCGATTCGGGTGGCTTGCTGCTAGGCCGGTGGGAAGCGTGTGCACGCTCTTGCTAGTTTGGCGTCTTGCCGTCTAGGGATGATCTGACCCTCTAGTATGAGCAGATCTGATTCATCAACGCCTTCGGCTCCAAGTTCATTACCTGACAGTGTTTCGGTGATTTCAGCTTTCTTGGCCTTGCGGCTCTTTTTCCGCAATGTCATTTTCCCGATCTACTAATTCTTAGTTTGCTTTTGAAAATTTTTCAATGCTGTTAGCCAGCTATACAAATAGCAATTGACGCACTTCCTGTTCTATACAAAACTATTGCTTTGGACTGGGAGCTGCCATTGATGATTGCCTTGTCTTGACTTCTCAAGATTGAATTTACATAGATATTTTGCAGCGTAACTTCAATAGCACCAGCCATTTCTAGCTCATTCAGAAATATAGATAACCACGTCTTTTATGCCGTGGTGATCCTACACGATGGCTGTAATGTTCCACCTAGACTTTTTGATAAGTGGCCTTCTTGGCGGCACGAAAAACGGGTTGCCCATTCTTAAATAAATGGCCTTCACTTTGTTGGAGCAAAAATTCTGCCCCTGTTTTGATTTGCTCTCTTGTTTCGAGCATCTTTTCCCTGAACTCGAGTCGTGTAGCTGAAATCCAGGCAACAAGAGCCAGCACGGCGGTAAACACCTCGGTAATTACGCCACTGCTTGCAATTATCCAGTCGCTGATTGACATATGCACTCCTTTGAAAATGGTTGAGAGCCGGTTTTGGTTTATCCGTAAAGTAGTGTGGAGGTGTTACAAACGGCTCATCTTGCAGCCGGCAAGGTGGAAAATGTCAGACCCCCCTTCTAGGATGGTTTTCCAGAGAGTTTGATGCCGGCGGCGGACTTGCGCATCTGCGAAGTCGCCGAAGCTGCCAGCGGAAGGCTCTGTCGGTTGTGTGATGCACATGTGTGGTGGGCGCGTGTGGTGCACTTGGCGGTGGCGCAACCCTTTTGCAACTTCTGTTGCCTTTTTCCTAGCAGGTTTGCTTGCTTCATCGGATATTCGCCGGCTGGCCGTTTCCCAGGCCAAAGGGCTGGCTGATTTCCCAGTTTTGCATTCAGGTATTAGCCCTGAGGCCAGCCATACATAACCAAAGCAGGAGGAAGAATCATGCTGACAGCTATAAAATCGGCAACTTTGAGGGGAGTGCTCGGTTACCCGGTTACCGTGGAGATTCACATTTCGCCAGGGATAGGAGGGTTTTCAGTGGTCGGGTTGCCTGGGGCGGCCTGCCGTGAGGCGCAAGACAGGGTGCGAGCAGCCCTTCAATCATGTGGGTTGTCGTGGCCACGGGGTCGCATAACGGTCAACTTGGCGCCATCAGGTGAGCGCAAAGAAGGGGCAGGCTTGGATTTAGCGATTGCCGTTGGCTTGCTGGTCATGGAAAAGAAGATCCGGCGTAAAGCTGTCCAAGACTGGGGGTTTATTGCCGAGCTGGGCCTAGACGGTTCTCTGCGCCGAGTTCCGGGCACTTTGAACTTAGTGGAAGCGGCCAAGTGCTCCACCGTCGTGGTCGCACCCGATGCATACCCTGAAGCCAGCTTGGTGAAGCACTGCGACATTCGGATAGCGCACAACTTGGCTGAACTGGTTGCTTTCATCAATGGTTCACGGGAATTCCCCCAGCCTCCAGCACTACCGCCGCCCACTCCGCCTCCAATTGCGGATTTAGCCGACATCAAGGGGCAGCGAACAGTCCGGCACGCTCTTGAAATCACCGCGGCGGGTGGGCACCACATGTTGATGGTTGGAGCACCTGGAGCGGGCAAGACAATGCTGGCCCACAGAATGGTTGGGCTGTTGCCGTTGCTCGACCACGACACGGCTTTGGAAGCCACGCGAGTTCACTCAGCAGCTGGTCTGCCGCTGCCTAAATCTGGCATCATCAGCTACCCGCCGCTGCGAGCGCCGCACCATACGATGTCGGCGACCTCTCTGGTGGGGGGTGGTTCCGGAGCAGTGCGGCCTGGGGAAATCAGCGCAGCGCACGGAGGCGTGTTGTTCTTGGACGAGCTGGGCGAGTTTTCTTCTGTGGTGCTGGACACTTTGCGCCAGCCCGTGGAGGAAGGCGTGGTACGAGTTTCCAGAGCTAGCGGGACATTCGTTTTTCCGGCGCGGATTCTGCTGCTGGCTGCTATGAACCCATGTCCATGTGGAGAGCTAGGCAGTCCAGGCAGTTGCCGTTGCACTATGGCAGACCGAGCTCGTTACACCAGAAGAGTCTCCGGCCCGCTGCTGGATAGATTCGACTTGCGAGTTTTAGTGCCCCGTCCTTCCATGCAAGAGCTAATTGACGCGTCGCCTGGCGAAAGCACTGAGGTGGTGCGGGAGCGGGTGCTTAAAGCCAGAGAAATAGCTGGGCAGCGTGGCGTGTTGTGCAATGCCGAACTCAGTGATTTTCAGTTGGAGGAAGAGGCAGTCCTTACCGAAGGCGCCAAAGTGAAGTTGGCTGAGGCCATTCAGAAACAGCGATTAAGCGCCAGGGGATACAGACGGGTGCGCTGCGTCGCTCTGACAATCCAAGACCTGACTGGGCGGAGGGGCGCCATTGAAGCCAAGTGCATATCCCAGGCTTTGGCTCTGAGAGCTGAGCCCTTTGTGGATTTCAACGCCGATTTGTTAGCGAGTTGAGCTATGACTGATTTTGACAATTCACCCTTGTCTATCGGGCCAAACCAAGGGCAGATGTCTAATGCGCTCAATTTGCCAACACAGAGCAAGCCCTCAAACGGGGCGCACCTTGGGCATTTGCTGGCGTTGCTTTCACTGCCGCAGATGGGCCCAAGTCGTCTTACTAAACTGCTGAGCGGCACCTCAGCCCAAGATATCTGGCATTTCTTCCAACAGGGAGACATCAAAGGCGTCGGCACATCAGTCGGGCTGCCCCTTGGTGAAAGGGAGCTGCTCAGCAGTGAATGTCAGGTTTTGGCAAAGCAAGCTGAGGTATCGGAAAAGCAGATGCTCAAGTGGTGTCGGCTTTCAAGGCAGCTTCAACCAGAGGAAAAGCTTTCTGCCTATATGGAACAGCAAGTTTCCGTAGCCGAATTGAGTTCCCCAAGCTATCCAAAACGGCTTTATGACGACATAGAACCTCCTGCTATCTTGTTTTGGAAGGGGAATCTCAATGTGCTGGAGAACCATCCAACAGCGGCCATAGTGGGGACACGCAGTTGCAGCAACTATGGCAGAGAAGTTGCCTTTGAGTTGGGGCAGTCTCTGGCGGCTTCAGGTGTGGCCGTAGTGTCAGGTTTGGCTCTGGGGATAGACACCGCCGCTCACAAAGGCGTTCTTTCTGCCAACAAAGCTCCCCCCGTTGGAGTAGTAGGCAGCGGATTGAATATGATTTACCCAAAGTCAAATCGAGTTCTTTGGGAAGAAGTTGCTAGCAAGGGCCTTTTGCTGTCTGAAACTCCGCTGGACATAGCTCCGGAGCGGTGGCGTTTCCCGGCACGCAATCGGGTAATTGCTGCCTTGGCGGATGTGGTTGTAATTGTGGAATCAATGGAAAAAGGCGGGGCTTTGTTTACTGCCGAAGAAGCTGCCCAAAGAGGCAAACCTGTTTTTGCCGTGCCTGGGCCAATTCGCAGTCCGGCATCTTACGGCACCAATCGTTTGCTGGCCGAAGGTTGCATGCCTTTATGTGACGTAAACGATGTCTTGGTGGCACTTGGCATCCCAACTTCAAATGCGCTTAAGGTCTCTGAATCTCAGGCAACCGAGTTGAGCTTGGAGAAGCAAAAGCTGTTGGAAGCTTTCGGCTGGCAACCTGCTGGCTTGGACCAACTGGTAGAGCGCTCAGGTATGTCTCTGAGTGATGTAGCTGTCTATTTGGAAGAGTTGCAGTCGTCCGGACACATCATACGAAGAGGTTTATGGTATGAACGTGGATCCCAGAAATAGTGCTGGACGGTCTCCAACCTTGGGCACGCAGCCGCAGAATTTAAATCTGACAAAGCCCGGATTGAGCACTAGCGTACCCAATTATGAAGCTGAACGACCATATGGAGTTGAAGGAGCATTGGGGAGAGCAGGATTTCTTGCGCGACCTGACTTCAATCGTCCATTCCACCGTTCAGTTGTACGACCGCGATTTGCGGGCTTTTGTGAGTTGGGCCATATCACAGAATATTCCTTCGCCTGCCCAAGTTTCGCGACTGACTTTGCGCAGCTATATCGCTCACTTGATGCAGCAGAACTATGCCAGAGCCACTATTTCAAGAAAAGTTTCGGTTTTGAGACGCTATTTCTCTTGGGCTGCAAAGCAAGGGCTCTGTCGAACAGACCCAGCAATAGCTCTTGCCGTGCCGTCCATTCCGCAACATCTTCCCAAAGTGATTCCAAATGCAGAACTCAGCCGCCTATTGGCTGGCGACCGAGCGGTGTTGCAGCAGGAAAACGAGCATCGCCGCCGCCGCGACACAGCTATAGTGGAGTTGCTTTACGGAAGTGGCTTGCGAGCCAGCGAAGTGTGTGGTTTGACTTTGGATTCCCTGCAGCTGGAGGCAGGAACCGTTTGGGTGGTCGGCAAGGGCAGCAAAGAAAGGGTGGTTCCGCTTTCTGTGCCTTGCGTAGAAAAACTGAAAGATTACTTGAGCAAATCTCGTTCAGAATTCACACAAAACGGAGATACACAAAGCGGAGATGCAGGGGAGAATCTCTTCTTCAACTTGGCTGGCAAACCGCTCACCCCCAGAGATTTGCGGAGGATAGTCGGACGGCGTGCACAGACACATCCTCACGCTCTGCGTCATACATTTGCTACTCACTTGCTCGACGGAGGAGCCGACTTGCGCTCGGTGCAAGAATTGCTTGGGCATTCAAACTTGGCCACCACCCAGGTGTACACCCACGTAAGCCGAGAGCGTTTGCGCAAGGTTCTGGAAGCAACCCATCCCAGAGCCTAACTTTTGAGGAATTAACTTCCCAAAGCTTGACTTCTGGGGGCTTGGTTTCTAGGAGCCCGACTTCTGGGGGCTTGGCTTCTAGGAGCCCGACTTCTGATGGCCCAAGCAAGTTCAAACTAGTTCTGGTTTTAGCTGCAACCTGTTGTTGGCTGATAGGTTGTTCCGCCCAGACATTTTCCCAGGGCAGCGAAACTGGCAGTCTGCGCCCGCAATCCAGTCAGACTCCCACAGCAACTCTGCAACCCATTGGCGGCTTTCAGCCCAATTTTGCCAAGCCGGGGGCTTCAAGCGAACTTCCAAGCACTGACTACGCCCCGCCTGTGCAGGGCGAAATAACCGACTTTTTCCGACCCCCTGCTCACATCGGGGCTTCAGGCAACCGAGGCTGGGAATATACTACATCGCCCAATAGCCCAGTCAGAGCCGCCCAAGGCGGTGTCATCCATTTCGCGGGGCAGATAGCTGGAAATTTCTATATCAGCATCAATCACGCCGATGGAATCAAGACCACATACTCCTACCTGTCAGATCTAAAGGTCGCCAAGTCTCAGCTAGTCGCTCGGGGCGAACTGCTGGCCAGCACCGCAGGCAAAGAGTTCCACTTTGGAGTTGTTGAAGACAATCAATATGTCGACCCAGCCCTGCTATTTGATTGTTCGGCTGAAAGCTGCCAGCAGCTCACCCAGGTCAGCTCAGCGAAAGTGAGGTTAATTCCAATGGCCTCGTGATGACCTCATGATTCTGCTTGCCGCACTCGTGCAATTGTCTGCCGCTTCGGCACCCGCTACCTTGCGCGGCAATGCCTTGCGTTGAGATATCTTGCGCGGCGATTTCGGCTAAACACGCTATAATTACTAGAGCCGTTAGGATTTTGGCTCCGAATTCGCCGCCGAATCTGCAGCTAAATTTCTAGCGGTAAATCTCACTCGTGCGCCCCCACGGTCGCATGGTTGCGCAAGGCACGAGCTCAGACAAACCGATGGGAGAAAACCAATGACAGAAAATGACACTGCGGCTCAACTAGCTACAGAAGACAAGCCGGCAGATGTGGCAGCCGAAGTTGAGGCATTGGCTGAAGAAACATCAGCCGAAGTTCCAATTGACACAGCTTCAGCAGTTCCGCCTGAAGCAGTCCCTTCGGAAGCAACTACTTCAGAAACAACTCCGGTTGAAGCAGACATGGGCGCCCCAGACGAATTGCCCGCAAAAGCTTCAGTTCCAACTTCAACGCCAGAGGCCGCTTCCAACGGTCAAACCCCAGTTGTTACTCTCCGACAGCTCCTAGATGCCGGAGTGCATTTCGGGCACCAGACCCGTCGGTGGAATCCCCGCATGCAGCGGTTCATCTTTGGCGAGATATCGGGAATCTACATAATTGACCTCAAAAAAACCATGCAGGGCATTGAAGCTGCCTACACCTTCGCGCGCGACACAGTGGCTGAAGGCGGTTCAATCATGTTTGTGGGAACCAAAAAGCAGGTTCAGCCCAATATTCGTTCATACGCCGAGCGATGCGGCATGCCATATGTCAACCAGCGTTGGCTCGGTGGCACGCTGACCAACTTCGCTACCATCCACAAGCGGGTTGAAAAAATGCGTGAATATCAGCGCATGAGGGAAGCTAATGAATTTGCAGCGATGCCGAAGAAGGAGGCTCTGAGAATTCAACGGGAGTTGGAAAAGCTGGAGCGGAACCTAAGCGGCATCGGCAAGATCGTCAAGATTCCTGAAGCAATTTTCGTATTTGACATTCGCAAAGAGCAAATAGCAGTTACCGAAGCCAACAAGCTCAACATTCCCATCATCGCTGTTGTTGACACCAATTGCGACCCGGATGTAATCCAATATGTCATCCCAGGCAATGATGACGCCATCCGTTCCGGCGACCTCATGTGTCGCATCATCTGTGATGCAGTCATCGAAGGCAAACAAATTGCTGTCGCCAAAGGCATCACCCAAGAGGCCGCCACAACCTCCAAGCGCACGCCAAGAGAAGAAGCTGAATTCCAGAGGAGACAGGCCAAAGCCAGAGAACAAGCCGCTTTGGAAGCTGCGCAGCGCGAAGCCAGATTAAGGGGCAAAGCAGATGGCGATTCAGGCGATTCAATTGAACAGGAGATTGAACAAGAGACACTTCCAGGCGAGCCGGAGGCACCGGCCACCTCAGAAGAAGCAGCCACACAGGAGACTGCTCCCTCGGGAGAAGAAGAGTCAGGGGTTTCAGCTTGGCTGGAAGACAGCAAGGCAGCCGACTTGGAAGGCGAAAAGGCAGCCGTGCAGGACGACAACGCAGCAGGTCAGAGCACAGCAGCAGCCGGGCAAGAGGGCTAAAGCCAGGCTTGTGCCTCCGCCAACCCCTGTGCTTCCGCCAAGACTCTGTTTCCGCCTAGCCACGCTGCTCTGCCTTGCTCCAACCCCGCTAATTTTCGAGCCCAAATCTCAATAGCCAAATCCCAAAGGGAGGTAAAAATGGCTGAAATAGCCGCCAAACAAGTTAAACAACTGCGCGACCAAACCGGGGCGGGCATGATGGACGCCAAGAAAGCCTTGATCGAGGCCGATGGCGATTTCGCAACGGCTGCTGAAATGTTGAAGCGCAAAGGCTTGGCCAAAGCAGCCGAGAGAGCTAACCGCGAAGCATCCCAAGGTGCCATTGCCCTGTCGACAAACGGCAACACAGCCGCCATGGTCCAGCTCAACGCCGAGACTGACTTCTCAGCCAAGTCAGAAGATTTTGTAACAGTCTGCCAAGCCATAGCTGACGCTGTGCTAGCCGAGGGAACAGCTGCCGCCGAACGCTTCACCGATGAGATTGACAATCTTCGCATAACCAAGAAAGAAAACATAGAGTTGGGCCGCGCCATCCGCTTGGAAGCCGCCCAAGGCAACATCTTGGACACCTACCTTCATCGCCAAGACGGGCGGGGCGTCATCGGTGTGATAGTGGAAGGCTCAGAAATTTCCGTCGAAGCCCTTCACCAAGTAAGCCTGCATGTCGCTTTCGCCCGGCCCACTCACTTGCGCCGTGAGGATGTGCCAGCCGACTTGGTGGAAAAAGAACGAGCCTTGGCCCTGGAGCGCACCCAGGAAGAAGGCAAGCCAGAACAAGCTTGGGGCAAAATAGTGGAAGGTCGCTTGACCGGCTGGTTCAAGGAAACTGTCTTGTTGGAACAAGGCTTGCATGGCGACAAGAAAACGGTCGCTCAAAGCATCGGCCAAGGAGAACTAGTCAGGTTTGAGTTGCTGGCCATCGGCTAACTTAGGCACAATGAGCACAGTCAACTCCAGCCCACCCCCCTCCGAAAGTCGAAAACAGCCCGCCAGGTGGTCGCGGGTGCTGCTCAAGATTTCAGGCGAAGCGTTCGCCGGAAAAAGCACGATCGGCATAGATGGGGAGGTAGTGGAAACCATCGCCCAACAGATTTGCGATATCAGAGCCGACTTTGAGGTGGACATTGCGGTAGTTGTGGGCGGCGGCAACATCTGGCGCGGTACCAGTGCTTTGGAAATCGGCATTGATCAGGCCCAGGCAGATTACATGGGCATGTTGGCTACCGTCATCAATGCATTGGCGCTTCAGGACGTTTTGGAGAATCTAGGTCAGCCCACCCGTGTCCAAACAGCCATTCAGATGGCTCAGATAGCAGAACCCTACATTCGCCGCCGGGCGGTGAGACATCTAGAAAAAGGCCGAGTGGTGATTCTGGCGGCAGGCACGGGCAATCCCTTCTTCACCACCGACACAGCAGCGGCCCTAAGAGCGGTGGAGATAGAGGCTCAAGTTTTGCTGAAGGGGACGCACTCCGGGGCAGATGGAATTTACTCCGATGACCCACAGAAAAACCACAGAGCCACGAAATACGAGCAGCTTAACTACATTGAAGTGATCAACCAGGGCTTGCGGGCCATGGATACAACTGCGGTAACACTATGCATGGAGAATGGACTTCCCATCGTCATGTTTGACTTGATGAAACAAGGCAACGCACACGCGCTTATTGCTGGTGAAAAAATCGGGACTTTAGTCTGCTAGCTGGTTCACTCCAAGCCAGCTTTCCTCACAAGTTGTATCCCTCGCCTGTAGCTTTCCTCGCCTGTAGTTCCCCCCGCCTGTGTTGGTAGGCTGGAGAAATGACAGCAAAACCTGCGACCCGAAATGCGAGAAATCTGGTTCTGGGTGTGGCTCAACTCGGGCCGATTGCCAGAAGCGAGACCCGTTCAGAAGTAGTCCAGCGGTTGCTGTCTCTAATGCACGAAGCCCACTCCAAGGGCGTGCAGTTGATTGCCTACCCTGAGCTGGCTTTGACGACTTTCTTCCCACGGTGGTTCTTTGAGGATACGGCAGAGTTGGATAGTTTCTACGAAACAGAAATGCCAAGCAAAGAAACTCAAATACTTTTTGACACGGCACGAGACTTGGGCATCGGCTTCCATCTCGGTTACGCGGAACTAACGTCCCAAGGTCGTCGCTTCAATGCTGCTATTTTGGTGGAACGAGATGGCACAGTTGTGTGCAAGTTCCGCAAAGTCCACATCCCAGGGCATGAAGAACACGAGCCTCACCGACCCTTCCAGCACTTGGAACGCAGATATTTTGAGGAAAGCCCCGAAGGATTCAAAGTCTGGGATGCTTTCGGTGGCAAAGTCGGGGTGGCTATATGCAACGACAGACGCTGGCCCGAAACCTACCGAGTTATGGGTCTTCAGGGAGTGGAACTCATACTTATCGGCTACAACACACCAACACATTACGCCCCTGACCGAGGGCAAAACCCGCTACAAGCATTTCACAACCACCTAGTCATGCAATCCGGTGCCTACCAAAACGGAACTTGGGTGGCTGGCATCGCCAAAGGCGGCTTTGAAGAGGGCAGCGAGTTGCTAGCGCAGAGTTGCATTATCGCTCCATCAGGACAGCTAGTCGCTCAAGCCGTAACCACTGGTGATGAACTGGTGGTGGCTGAGATCAATTTGGAGATGTGTCGTAATTACAAGGAAACCCTATTTGATTTCAATCGCTATCGTCGCCCCGAAGCCTATGGGATAATAACCCAGCAAAAGGGGGTGGAATAGTTTTTGGGTTAATCGCGTGGTAAAGTGCGGTTGGGCGGTAAGACACGGTGGGGGAGTAAGACGCGATGGCATAGGTGGTAAGGTGCGGTGGCATAATAGGAAGCACTAACTTAGCTTGTCAGCTAACTCAGCTTTCGCTAAGGGGCGAAATCAATTAAACTGACAAATAAATGAGCACTGAAGGAAATGAGTACAGAGTTCACACTTAACGGTTCACCAGTTTCTGTCCGCAGCGACCATCCCCATCTGCTAGCTGCGCTACGCGAAGAACTCAACATCATCTCCCCCAAGGACGGCTGTGCTCCGTCTGGCCAATGCGGTTGCTGCACCGTGCTGGTGGACGGCAAAGCCAGAGTCGCCTGCCAAACCCCGCTAGACAAAGCATCCGGGGCAGACATCTTCACGCTAGAGGGCATGCCAGCCCATGAACTAGCCCGATTTACAGCCGCTTTCGCAGCTCACGGCGCCCTGCAGTGCGGCTTTTGCACACCCGGCATATTGGTGCGAACTAAAGCTCTGATAGATCGTAAAGGCGCCAACCTCACCCGAGAAGAAGCCTCACGACACCTAGGTGGCCACCTCTGCCGATGCACAGGTTACATAAAAATCTTGGATGCCGTCGATGCCCTAGCCAAGGGCGAGTCGCCGCAGCCGGCGGTCCCAGGCGGAGTTGGCAGTTCGGGTGTCAAATACGAAGCCACCAAACTGGCTGCAGGCCTTCGCCCCTATATTGACGACCTATTCTTGCCGGGTATGCTCCACGCAGCCGTGCGCCAAGCCGACTATGCCCGCGCCGATGTCATCCGCATAGACACATCTGCTGCCGAAGCAGTTCTGGGAGTAGAGGCGGTCATCACCGCCAAGGACGTGCCGGGGAATCTGAGGGTCGGTATTCTCCAACAGGATTGGCCGATTTTCATCCCCGAGGGCGGACGCACTTCCTATCTGGGGGATGTCATGGCTTTGGTGGTGGCAGAAGATGTAGCTACGGCCCGCCGCGCTGCTGCTCTGATAGATATCCAATACGAGCCTCTGCCGCCCTATAACGACCCTGTCAAGGCTGCCGCTCCCGACGCCGAAGATGCGGTATGGGAACTAGACGGCAATATTTTATCGCGCTCCGCCTACCAGCGAGGCGATGTTGAAACAGCCCTGGCCAACTCAGCTCACGTCGTCAGGGAAACCTTCCAAACCCAGAGGGTGGAGCATGCCTTTTTGGAGCCGGAGTCCACCGTCGCTGTCCCCAGCGAAGACGGCCAACTCAAGGTCTATTCAGGCGGGCAGGGAATTTGGGACGACCGCGACCAAATCGCCGCCGTCCTAGATGTTGACCCGTCCAAAGTGGTGGTGGAACTGGTCTCCAATGGCGGGGCTTTCGGAGGCAAGGAAGACCTTTCCAACCAAGCCCAGACTGCCTTGGCAGCCTGGCTGCTGAAGCGACCGGTCAAATGCACCCTCACCCGAGAAGAATCGCTGCTGCTCCATCCCAAGCGCCATCCCATTCGTATGGAATACGAAGCGGGCTGCGACCCAGACGGCCACCTCACCGCCTTGCGAGCCCGTATGATAGGCGATTCAGGCCCGTATGCCTCAGTCAGCATGAAGGTGTTGCAGCGTGCGGCGGGGCACGCCAGTGGCCCCTACAAAACCCCAGCCATAGATGTGGACTCTATTGCCGTGCGCACCAACAACCCGGTCTGTGGCGCTTTTCGGGGTTTCGGGGCTAATCAAGCCCAGTTTGCGATGGAAGGCGTGTTGGATCGGCTGGCTGAAAAAGTCGGAATTTCAGGCTGGGAGATCAGGTCGCGCAATGTGGTGGAGCCTGGTGCTGTCTGGGGGCCTGGCCAAATCATGGACGAAGGTTGTTTGGGAGCCAGAGCTTGCTTGGATGCCGTCAAGGATGCCTATGAAGCAGCCAAAGCTGAAGGCAAGCCAGTCGGCTTGGGGCTGGGGCTTAAAAACTCTGGGTTAGGCAACGGCTTGACTGAGGTTGCCAAAGCGGTGGTGCGTTTCCAACCGGACGGCACGGTTGATGTAAGGCACTGCTGGACTGAGATGGGTCAAGGCATCCACACGGTAGCGCTTCAGGTGGCGGTGGAGGAGCTTGGCGTCAAACCCGAAAAAGTCCAAGTCTTGGTGGATACCACTCGTGAGCTTGGAGCAGGTCAGACCACCGGCAGCCGTGGCACTTTGATGGGCGCTGGCTCAGTGGCCAGTGCTTGCCGAGCCGCTTTGGAAGATGGCTGCAAAATCGGAATTGACTATCACGGCGAATACGCAGTCGACTGGACTGATTCTCTGAATGACGGAGTTGAAAATCCTGTCATTCACGCGGCTTTTGGCTATGCCGCCCAGATGATTGAGTTAGACACCCAAACGGGAACGGTTGACAGGGTGCTGGCAGTCCATGACGTCGGGCGCGCCGTCAACCCTCAACTCTGCGAAGGGCAAGTTGAAGGCGCGGTTCATATGGGGCTTGGCTATGCCCTGACTGAAGGCTTCCCGGTTGACGAAGACTGCCGCCCGACCAACGCAACTTTGCGCAGCCTGGGCATCATTCGCCCCAAGGACATGCCCCAGGTGGATGTCGTGCTGGTGGAATGCGCCCAGCCCAACGCGCCTTACGGCATCAAGGGTGTGGGTGAAATCGGCTTGGTTCCCACAGCGGGAGCAGTGGCAGCAGCTCTGCATGATTTTGACGGGCAGTGGCGGTCGCATCTGCCCATGCAGGAACCCAGCCAGCAAGACCACTGGGCTTTGACGGCTGTGCCTGCCTAGACGTGCCTGCCTAGACATGCTTGCCTAGCTGTCCGACTCTGGCTGCGGCTGGCGGGTGGCAGTGGGTGAAAGGCAGCGGGGCTGAAAGTTGCGCCACAACAATGAAGATTTAGATTGCAGAGGATATGACAGAATCCAAAACCAACGGTCTGGTCTGCGCCCATCACCATCTTTATTCCGCTCTGGCTAGGGGGATGCCACCCCCGCCAGCTACCCCAACTTCGTTTGAGGAAATCCTAAGGCTTATCTGGTGGAGGTTGGACACCGCTTTGGATGAGGAGATGATTCGTGCTTCCGCCAGACTCGGCGCTCTGGAAGCTCTAGAGCGCGGTTGCACTGCCATCATTGACCACCACGAGTCTCCCAATGCCATTGAGGGTTCGCTGAGTATCATCGCGGATGCCTGTGAGGAAGTGGGAGTGCGGATTAGTTGTGCCTATGGGGTTACAGACCGTCATGGCCCAGACGGGGCTCGCAGAGGTTTGAGGGAAAATGAGCGGTTCTTAAAGGAGCTTCAGCAGCGGGGGTCAGGGGCTGAGCGGGCACCAGAGGTTGAGCAGGCTCCCCAACCCCGAGCTCCCGACCCCAAGGGCATGGTGGGCGTGAAGGGCATGGTGGGCGTGCATGCAGCTTTTACCTGCCAGCCAGACACTCTGGCTGCAGCGGCCGACATAGCTGATGCCTACAATGCGGGAGTTCACATTCATATAGCCGAGGGCCCGCCAGATGCCAATGCTGCTGAGGTTCTGGCTCCGCTCTCAAAACCAAATTGGTTGATTATCCACGGTGTGCTTTTGCCAGATGATCACGGCATCAAAGGCACCGTGGTTCACAATCCCCGCTCCAACTTGAACAATAGCGTAGGGTATGCCCAGCCAACCAGATTTTCAAATCCGATAGCTTTGGGCACCGACGGCATCGGGGCTGATATGTTGGAGGAATTTCGCCTGGCCTATGTCTGTTCTAGATCAGCAGACGTAACTGCTTCTCCACAAACAGCTTGGGAGTGGCTAATCACAGGGGAGGAGTTGTTTCCGGAAGTCCGCCAAGACGAAGTCGCATGGTCTTATGAGACCATGGATCCTTGGCATTTGGCTTTCACTCCAGGGGTGTCACCCATAGCGGTTTCTGTGGGTGGCGAGGTGGTATATGAGCATGGAGCCCCGACCCGCGTTGACGGCCAAGAAATACGTGCCCACGCTGAAGAACAGGCCAAGCGGCTGTTTGATCGGTTGCGTTAGTCGCTAACCGCAGCCAACGGTCGCAGAAACCCTGACAGCAAACAAGCAGGGAAATGCAGCAAGAATGGAAAACCAGTAAGAAAGGAAAACCAGTGTCGAAACCAGTGCCGCAACGTCTAGCTCTTTATCTCCAAGATGTTCACCCAATTCCAGAGGCTATGGAATATGTGAAATATGCCGAGGAGCGCGGTTTTGAATCAGCTTGGCAGGCTGACAGCAGACTGGTGCGCGAGGCCTGTGTGCCGATGGCAGCTTTTGCCGCCACCACAGATCGCATCAAAATCGGCTCAGGTGTGGTGGATTGTTGGACGCGAAACCCCGCCCGCTTGGCAGCCACTTTTTCCACATTGGACGATCTGGCGCCGGGGCGAATTATTTTGGGCATAGGAGCCTGGTGGGATCCGCTAGCTGCCAAAGTCGGCATTTCCCGTTCCAAACCTCTCAAAGTCATGC
Organism: Candidatus Hopanoidivorans cymbastelae; assembly: GCA_028283145.1. Lineage (GTDB taxonomy): Bacteria > Actinomycetota > Acidimicrobiia > Acidimicrobiales > Hopanoidiivorantaceae > Hopanoidiivorans > Hopanoidiivorans cymbastelae. Next base: position 19,869 of record JAPYNY010000008.1, on the reverse strand, counting down.
GAGAAATTGTGGAAGCGGTGCGGGCTTTGCTGGCCAATGAGACGGTTACCTACCACGGGGATTATGTTCACTTGGACGGAGTAGAGCTTGACTACGTTTTCCAGGAGCGCCGCCCCAAAGACATTCCGATCTACATCGGAGCCACGGGCATGAAGATGATGGAACTGACTGGTGAGATTGCCGACGGAGTAGTGCTCAATTATCTAGTCTCTCCCGAATACAATGCCAGAGCCATGCAGGCTCTCCAAACAGGCGCTGAACGGGCAGGGCGCTCGGTGGAAGACTTGGATCGCCCCCAATTGGTGGTTTGCTCGCTGGCCGACAACCGCCAGGAAGCTCTGAATTCGGCACGCATGCTGGTAACTCAGTATTTGGGTCAGCAGCCCCACATTATGAAAGCCTCGGGTGTGCCAGAGGCGTTGATTGAAGAAATTGGCCAAGTTCTCACCTGGCCAGCCACATTTGAGGAGATTCAAGCTGCTTCCAAACTGGTGCCAGACGAAGTAGTTCAGATGATTTGCGCCGCGGGAGAACCGCAAGAATGCATAGCCAAAGTCAATGAATACATTGAATCGGGAGCTACTCTGCCTATTTTGTATCCGCTGGGCGAAGATGTGCGCCAGATGATTGACGTCTTTGCCGACGCTATGTAGACGTCATGTAGTTGGCTTGATGCGATTTGTGCTTGCTTGGCTTTAAGGCGCCAGCGGACGCCCAAACGGCAGTTCGTCGCGCCAAGTCAGCAAAAATTCCTCGGCCTTGTAGCAGGCAGCCAGAAAAATCCCTTCAGGATGGTCTATCAGCTCTTCAACTAGGGCAGCGGTGTTGGCTTGGGCTGCTTGAATGATATCTTGTGGATTTTGCGCGCTGTCGGTTTGGGTTGGCTCAGCATAGAACGGGCCACCCAAGCAGAGAAAATCCGGCAGCACAGCCACAGCTTTCTTCTGAAGTTCAACCAAGCCGCGAGTTGTGAAAGCCAAGTGTTGCAGAGACCCTAAGACTTTAGGTTGCATCAGTTCGGCAACCTGGTGGTCAACTACTCCAAATTTTGAGCCAGCAAAGAAAATATCGCTTTCAACACTGAAAATCCTGTGGGGTTCAGACACTTCGCGCCCCAGGTGTTCCACCAGGTTTTCACCGTGTTGCAGATAGTTTTCTGCCAGACTGGTAATGTCAAATCCTGCTTCGTTTTCCACACAGCCTGCCGAAGTTGAAAGGGCAACCACTTGCGCTCCGAATTTGGCTAGTTCAGTCGCAGCTGCCAGGCCGGTTGAGTCAAAACCTTCAAAAGCTGCAGTTTGTCCTTTGATTTCGCTGGGGGTGTGGGGTTTGCTGGGGGGGCTAACTGCGCCAAGTTTGTCGGACGTGCTGGGCGTGTCAGGTGTGCCAAGTTCGCTGGGCGTCCCAACTCCAGAAATGGCTTTGGCCACAGCCGCCGCAGCGCTGGCACCGCGAAGATATTCCTGAAAATTCATCCCCTTGTATTGCGAAAACAAAATTTCCGGACGCAAATCATCAGCCCGCAGCGAGGCCAGGTCGGCTTCAGTTATGCCTTTGCCGGCATCTGGCAAGAATTTGCCTTCAGTTACCATGCCCGCAATCTCGTCCACGAAAGCTTTGACCGCTTCATCCCGGTTGACGCCCGCCGTATTGATGCTGGCTGTGGCTCCGCCTAGCCGCTGCCCGTGGAGTGCCAAGGTATAGGTGGCCGAGCGGGCTAATTCAGCAGAGCTGCTGACCAGTAATTTTGGAGCACAACGCACAAAACCCAAAGAGCTAGAAGCTCCATCAAGATCAAAGACTACAAAAGCATTGACTGAGTTTAATTTATGAACAGGCATCTTTTATATCTTGGCACGAGATGGCTGTTTTCATTGTCTAAAATCAAAGTTCAAGCACGGATTTTAAAAGAAATTGAGCCTCAAACCATTTTATGACCGCAAAATTCAGCGACCAAATTAAGCGAATTTAATAATGCCTTCAGGAAACTTCGGCAAGCCAAATGGTGTTGATGCTGGCGGAACGCCAATCGCTGGCGGGTCTAAGTCTTTGGCTTTGCCTGGGTTGGTGGTGCTCGCCAGCCTGGTAGTCTTGCTGTTGGCACCGCTCTTTTTCAACTTGGGTTCGTCCACCGGAGCTGGCGCAGCGGAATTAGCGCAAGCCGAAACAACTCAGCCAGACGAAGCCGAATCAATCAGAGGTCGGCTAGTCATAACGGAAGACGGAGAGAGGGTGCCGGTGCCAGGCGCTGAGATCACAGTCTCCCAGGGCAACAACATCATCGGCACAGCTGTCTCAGATTCTGATGGGCAATGGCAGATAGAAGTGCCAGCGGAGGGAATTTATTCGGTCAGCATCAATGTCAACTCTTTGCCTGAAGGCATGGGGCTGACAGACCCCGACCGCCAGACACTGACCGATGTTTCAGTCAGCGAAGGGCAATCCAAGGCGGTCATCTTCCGCCTCGGAGAAGCAGTGGGTTCAAGCGTGTCCAGAGTTGAACGTTTCGCCAATCTATTCTTTTCAGGGCTGCGGTTTGGTTCAATCTTGGCGCTTTGTTCGGTAGGGCTGTCGCTGGTGTTCGGAGTTTCAGGTCTGGTCAACTTCGCCCACGGGGAGATAGTTACCTTGGGGGCTTTAGTGGCCTTTTTTCTGAATGCTTCCGAAGGCGGGCCGCAGATCAGCCTGTTGGCAGCTGCCGTCCCCGCCATGCTAATTACCGGAGTGCTGATCGGGGGCATGGAAATCGGTTTTTGGCGCCCCCTGAGAGACCGCAAAATTTCGCTGGTGTCACTGTCTTTGGTGACCATCGGGCTGTCTTTTATGCTGCGCTATTCTTTCGCGGTCGTCTTCGGAACTGATTTTCGCTCCTATCGCGATTACAACATTCAAGACCCGGTTGAGATAGGTTGGATTACCACCACGCCGAAAAACCTCGTCATCGTCATCATCTCGATTGGATTGCTGGCAGGCTTGGGGTTGTTTTTGATGAACACTCGGTCTGGCATCGGCATCAGAGCTGTTTCAGCCAATCGGGAACTGGCTTCGGTAGCTGGGATCGACGTTTCCAATGTCTTGCTCACGGTTTGGATCATCGGGGCAGCTTTGTCGGCTCTGGGGGGAATTTTCTACGGCATCTCAGAGCAGTTGGACTGGTTGATGGGCTTTCGCCTGTTGCTGCTGATGTTCGCCGCGGTGATTTTGGGTGGCATAGGCACAGCATTTGGCGCCATGCTGGGCGGTTTTCTGATTGGCATAATCGTGGAAGTCAGCACTTACTGGATAGACAGCGAATTCAAGCTGGTGGTGGCTTTGGTTGTGCTGGTTGCGATGCTGATGGTGCGTCCTCAGGGTTTGCTGGGGCTGAAGGAGCGGACCGCATGAACTGGGGTGAGATCACCGTTGACGCGCTGCGAACCAGTTTCGGAGTCACCGCGGCTGCGTATGCCTTGGCAGCTATCGGGTTGAACCTCCAGTTTGGTTTTACTGGGCTGATGAATTTCGGACACATTGCATCTTTGGCTGCCGGTGCCTATGGGGTGGCCATTCCCTTGGAGGAGGGAGCCCCGCTTTGGTTGGCGTTGCTCTGCGGTCTGGCCGCTTCCATTGTGGTCAGCCTGTTCTTGGGATTGCCGGCGCTGCGGCTCAGACTGGATTACTTGGCCATTGCCACTATTGCCGGCGGGGAGATCTTACGGCTTATCCTGCGCAGTCGTTGGGCTGAGCCTGTAACCCAAGGCGTTTACGGCATCCAGCAGTTCAGCGATTCCTTCTTTGACCTCAACCCATATCCCACCGGGCCGACAGACAGAATAGGCATCGGCGACTTCAGCTACGATGGGCGCTCCTTGTGGGTCATGACCGTGTGCTGGAGCTTGGTCATCATCGGCACATTGGTGGTTTGGATGCTTATCAAAAGCCCTTGGGGGCGCGCCATCAAAGCAGTGCGCGAAGATGAATACGCCGCTAGAAGTCTAGGCAAGAACGTCTTTTTCCTGAGAATGCAAAGTTTCACCATAGGTGGCGTTTTCGGAGCGCTAGCTGGCATGTTGCTAGCTTTTGACCGCAATGTAAATCCAGACTTTTACTTGGTGGTTTTCACCTTTTTGATTTATGCGGTGATGCTGCTGGGCGGCGCTGGCACGATTTTGGGGCCAATCGTCGGTGCGATTCTTTACTGGTTCATGTTTGAGTGGCTGGACGGCTTTGTGCTGTCTTCCATCCAGGATGGCTGGTATGGGGAGGCCTTGGAAGAAAGCGACGCGGGGCCGATCCGTTTTGTTTTGCTGGGGTTGGGACTGGTGCTATTGATTGTTTTCAGACCCCAGGGAATTTTCGGCAAGAAGGAAGAGGTACTGCTGAGTGACTCGTAGCTCCGTGGCAGTCCCAGACTCCAGCCCGGCACCTGACCTCAGCTCGGTGGCCAGCGCCCCCGGTGCCAGCAAGCCCGACCCTATCTTGTGCGTCAAGCAATTCCGCAAGTCATTCGGGGCCTTCACAGCGGCCGACGTGGACTACTTGGAGATACAACGCCATGCCATCACCGCTCTTATCGGCCCCAACGGCGCCGGCAAAACAACACTATTCAACCTGATAACAGGATTTGAAACAGCCGACCAAGGCTCCTGTCTGTTCAACGAGCATGAAATCTCAAATTTGCGAAACTGGCAAATCGCTCGCAAAGGGATTGTCAGAACTTTCCAACACACCAGGGCGTTGACCAAGCTGACCGTGCTGGAAAATATGCTTTTAGCGGCTCCGAGGCAATACGGGGAGAAGCTGCTGCGGTCATGTGGATGGAAGTGGCGGGGCCAAGACGCGTCCAACACAGGCAAAGCCATGGATTTGCTAGACCGGTTCTCCTTGGCTCACATGGCCGACGAATATGCCGGCACGCTCTCAGGTGGGCAGCGGAAACTGCTGGAGATGGCCCGCGCCTTGATGGCTGAACCCGAGCTGATCATGCTGGACGAACCTCTGGCTGGTGTCAACCCGGTCTTGGGTGAGGCAATTCTGGAGCACATAAAGGATGTCTGCGCTGGCGGCACTACGGTTTTGTTTGTGGAACATGACATGCCGGCAGTCCAAGCCATCAGCGACTGGGTGGTATGCATGGCGGAAGGCATTGTCATAGCTGAAGGGACGCACGCTGAAGTCGGGCAGAATCCTTTGGTCTTGGAAGCGTATCTAGGAGGCTCTGTTCCTAGAGGCACGGTTTCTGTTTCTGATTCGGAGTCGGAATCCCAGACGTCAGCGGAAGAACCTGAGCCAGCAGCCAGCCAAGCAACGTCTGGCAATCAGAAGCAGCAGGAGTCGTAGATGTTGAAGACCAACGATGTGGTGGCGGGCTATGTGCCTGAAGTGGATATCTTGAACGGCTGCGATGTCCAGCTTATGCCCAATGAGATTGTGGGAATCATAGGCCCTAACGGGGCGGGCAAATCAACCTTGCTGAAAGCGATTTTCGGTTTGGTGGAGGTGCGCCGTGGCTCAGTGCTATTTCAAGGCGAAGACATAACAGGGCTGGCCCCTCATCGGCTGGTCAGGCGGGGGCTGGGGTATGTACCTCAAATTTCCAATACTTTTTTGCCGCTGACAGTGCACGAAAATCTGCGAATGGGTTCTTGGGTCAACAAACAGATCAAGCCAGCCAGTCGCGAAGCCGTGTTTGAGCTGTTTCCCAAGCTGAAGGAGCGCTGGGACCAGCGGGTCTGGCAAATGTCGGGTGGGGAGCGGCAGATGGTGGCCATGTCCAGGGCGCTGATTGCCGACCCGGAAGTGCTTTTGCTGGATGAACCTTCGGCTGGGTTGTCACCAGGCAACCAGGCAGCTGTCTTTGAGAACATTCAACGGGTAAGACAAGCGGGAGTGTCCATCATAATTGTGGAGCAAAATGTCAGAGCCTGTCTGGCTATTTGCGACAGAGCCTACGTGCTAGACCAGGGGCGCAAAGCTTTTGAAGGTCCCAGCCAGGCCTTACTGGATGACGCCACGGTTCAAAAGCTGTTCTTGGGATCGCTGATTGGAAACTAGCCTTATCTCATGCTTGTTGAAAATATTGAAGTCGTAGATGGTGCCACGCTTGGCAAAACAGTCAAGCGTTTCACCGAACGCCACATCCAGCTGCCCACTTTCGCTCAACTAGCCAATCCTGCTTCCATACCGCCACAAAATTTGAGTTTTCTCGCCCAGTTGAGCAAAAATACGCCAGATGCCAGAAATCTATGGCGGGTCCACTGGCACAATCAGTTGAGCGAAGCCGATTCATTTGCCTCGGTGCCAGAGCATGTGGTGATTCCGCCTGCTATGTCTGGGGTGGAATCTCCGATTGCAGTTGTCTTCGGCAATCGGTTCCCTATGATTGGGGCTCACAAAGTTCTAGCAGCCTATGCTTGCTTGGTGCCGCGCTTGGTGACGGGGCGTTTTGACCCAACCCGTCAGCGAGCCATCTGGCCCTCAACAGGCAACTACGCTCGCGGGGGTGTGGCGATAAGTCGCATCATGGGGTGTCGCGGGGTAGCGGTATTGCCTGAAAACATGAGCCGGGAGCGGTTTGCCTGGCTGGAGCACTGGGTGGAAAATCAAGCCGAAGACATTATCCGCACGCCTGGCTCAGAAAGCAACGTAAAAGAAATTTATGACAAGTGCGCCGAGTTGAGCGAAAGCGAAGAAAACCTGATCTTCAACCAGTTCTCGGAGTTTCCCAACCACTTGGCGCACTATGAGGTGACCGGTCGGTCTTTGGAACGGGTATATCGCTGCGTTGCCGGTGAAGCAGCGGGAGTGACTGAAGAGAGCGGCTCGGTGGGTGCCCTGCGGCTGGCTGCTTTTGTTTCAGCTTCGGGTTCGGCCGGCACCTTGGGCGCGGGCGACTATTTGAAGGAACACCATGGCTCCAAGATTGTGGCGGTGGAAGCCTTGGAATGTCCGACCATGCTTTACAACGGCTTTGGAGAGCACAATATTCAGGGCATAGGCGACAAGCACATCCCCTTGATTCACAATGTCATGAACACCGATGTCGTGGTGGGCATTTCCGATGCAGCAACCGACGGCTTGTTCATGGCTTGCGGCACCGAGGCAGGCAAAACCCGGCTGCGCAGCCTGGGCGTGCCCGAAGCGGTCATCAGTTCGCTGCGACATTTCGGGTTTTCAAGCTGGTGCAACCTGCTGGCAGCCATCAAGACAGCCAAGCAGCTCAAGCTGGGTGCAGACGATTTGCTCATCACAGTTGCCACAGACGGCTCAGAGCTCTATGAGAGTGAACGTCCCCGTCTCACTCAAGCCCGATACGGCGGCAGATACGGCGATGCAGACACTCAACAAGCCATAGACCAGCATCTTCTGGGTGCCACTACCGAACACACCCAAGTTCTGGATGAGGTAGGTCGGGAGCGAATTTTCAACTTGGGCTATTTCACTTGGGTGGAGCAGCAAGGCGTGTCTGTGGAAGACTTTGTGGCACGGAAGCAGCCGGATTTCTGGCAGGAACTTCACGCCATGTCGCCAGCCTTGGACGAAGCCATAGTGGAATTCAACGCCCGCGCTGGGTTTTGATTTGACTTGCGCTGGGTTGGGGTCGGCAAGGGCGCATTCGGAGCCATGCTGAAACGTCCAAGCCGTCAAGCTGGCTGGTTGGGCGCGCCTGCCGGCGTTGTCGCCTCAGACATTGATGCGAGTTCCAACAATCCATTCATCCGTTATAGGCGATTTTTGTGGTCATATCATGCGGCAGCCAAGAAGGGCTGCTCTGATGCCGATTTCACCCAACTGGTGCAGCGACTTGACGCAGCAGTCGCGGAAGTGGACAGTAAAGGTTTTGAGGTAACCCCGTTCAAGAATCTGTCAGCTTTAGCGCGTGAAGTTGGCATCGGCAGGCTGGCGGCCAAGGATGAAAGCCGAAATGTAGCTAGCTCACACAAGGCTCGCCACCTTTTCGGGTTGGCGCTCCATCTGGAAGTGCAGCAGGTGTCTTATTCTCAGCCTTTGGCCATTGCCAGTTGCGGCAACGCTGCTTTGGGAGCGGCTGTAGTAGCCCGTGCACTGCAGCGGCCGCTGGATGTATTTGCCCCCGTCCATGCCGACGAAACCATATTGGGAGAGCTAGACAGGCTAGGTGCTCATGTGCACCTGTGCGACCGCTTGCCTAATGAGTCTGGAGACCCTTCTTTTTTGCGTTTCAAGGAGGCTATCAGCGCGGGAGCTTTGGCTTTCAGCGTGCAAGGCACCGAAAACATTTTTGCTTTGGATGGCGGTCGGTGTCTGGGCTGGGAGTTGGCGGAGTCTTTTGCGGGAGACAAAGTGGAGGGCACTGGCTTCGCCAGCGAAAGTTTGTTTATCCAAGTGGGTGGGGGCGCATTGGCAAGCAGCGTTATTCAAGGTCTAACTGAAGCTTGCGATCTTGGTTTGTTGCGTTCATTGCCAGCTGTGTTTGCGGTTCAAACCGTTGGTTGTGCTCCGCTGGCACGAGCTCTGAATCTAGTGTTGGAGAAAGCCAAGGAACTAGACAGCGCAGAAGCTGCTTTGTCGGCCGCCCAAGACCACCCGGTTGACTACATGTGGCCCTGGGAGCAGGAACCCAAAAGTGTGGCTACAGGAATTTTGGATGATGAGACCTATGACTGGCTGCCTATCGTCTGGGGGATGCTTGAAACCCAGGGAGGCGCCCCAGTGGTCTCTGAAAAAACATTGGCACAAGCTTCAGCACTGGCCACCCAACACAGCGGAAGCGAAATAGGTCCCACAGGAGCTGCAGGGTTGGCAGGGGTGATGAGCCTAGTTTCTACCAGCGATGCCGGTCAAGCAAAAAGCTGTGCCGGTCAAGCAAAAGACGACAACTCTGTCTTGGCCGGCTCAGAACTGCCAGCCGGAGCCACTGTCTTGCTGACTGGCCGAACTTAGCGGAAAATTTTGGGAGGGGGAAGAATGCTGAAGAACGCTATAGCAGGGGTGCTACCTCTTGCATGTAGCGATGCATTTGTTCTTCGGTCTGCTCGTAGGTGTCGCCGGGGAAGTTGGGGAAGATGGTGAGATGCCTAACGCCCAACTCCTCGCGGTAAAGGTTGACACCTTCGGCCACTTCGGCAGGTGATCCGATCACCCAAACTCTCTGTTCCACCGACTCTTCTAGGGTGGGTATGAGCCCAGCGGCGGCGGGCTTGCCGTCTTTGCCCATGTAGCCCCTGCTCCAACCGTACGGCCCCAAGAATTTCCAGAATTCGTCATGCCCCGGACGAGCTTTCTGCCAAGCCTTTTCGTGGGTGTCTTCTATGCGCACGTTCAGTGTGAGCATCCTTTTTTCGCCCGTCTCCAAGGCGTTGTGGTGCTCCTGCTCATAAAGTTCAGCGAATTTGTCCCACCACATCTTCATGAACACATGGTTTTTCAGCCAAAAAACACCGCCCCAGCCTCTCTTGGGCACATATTCCAAGGTTGGCGGGGAAGTTACGGCCTGCCAAGTTTCAAAAGGATAGAGCGGGCGGGGCACCAAAGTCAGCTGCTGGACGGTGCCGCCCCGGTCGGGAATGCCGGGAGGAGGTAAAGTGAAGTGCTTGCCGTGAAAGCTGAAATAGTCGCTTTCATAGGCCCGCATGATAATATCCAGCGACTCGTCAAAGACTTCCCGATTGACGGTGTCGGCATCGGCTTTGTCTGGGTTGTCAAAGCTGCCAATCACCGTGCCCAGGGGTTGGGCTTCTCTAGGCACAGTTCCCCGTCCCACGCCCAGCACCCCACGGCCCCCAGAGAGATTATGCATAGTTGCGAAATCCTCGGCAAAGCGCAGCGGATGCCACTGGGGGATGATGTTGAACAGCGCCCCGATGCGAATTTTGGACGTACGCTCAGCCAAAACCGCCCCAAATAAAACCCCGTTGGGCACGACTTCGTAGCCTTCGTATTGAAAGTGATGCTCGGTGAGCCAAAAAATGTCAAACCCCGCCTCTTCAGCGAAAACGCCCATGTCCAGCATTCGGGTGGCTGCGTGCCACATCTCCTTTTGGGTGTAGCGCCGGTCGGTGGGAGCGGGCGGGCCCGCCCCGACATCGTTCATTTCCACCCCGCCGAATAGAAAAACACCTGTTTCAATGCCAGATGGATTCATGCCCTGGCCTGAGGGATTCATGCTTTGCCTCCTGTGGCTCGCAGTGATGCTGAAACTGCCCCGGCCAACTCCGCAAACTCAGGTGTAAAGCGCAGTTCCGGGTCTCGTGGATAGGGGAACGGTACGTCAAAGATATCAATAATTTTACCTGGCCGGGGCGACATCACGCCCACCCGTGTTGAAAGAAAAACCGCTTCGGAGATGGAATGGGTGATGAACAGCCCGGCAAATTGCTCGCGGATAAACAGGCTCAGAGTTTCTTCATTCAGGCGTTCGCGGGTGATCTCGTCCAATGCTCCGAATGGCTCGTCAAACATGAAGACAGATGGATTCAAGGTCAGCGTCCGGGCAATGGAAACTCGCATTTTCATGCCGCCAGACAGGGTGTCGGGGTAGTGATTTTCAAAGCCTTCCAGTCCCACGGTCTTGATGGCTTGTTGGGCCAGTTTTCTTCGCTCCTGCGTGGAGAAGTGATGCAGCTCGCCCAGCAATTCCACATTGCGAATCACGGGGCGCCAAGGCAGCAGGGTGGCATCCTGGAAGATGTAGCCCAGATGCTCTCGGTCGACTTCCACCTTGCCGGCGGTGGCGGTGTCCAAGCCCGAGGCAATCCGCAGCAGCGTGGATTTGCCGCACCCAGATGGCCCGACCACGGTAAAGAATTCTCCCTGTGAGACGCTGAATGACACACCCTCCAGTGCATGAGTGCTATCAGGGAAGATTTTTGAAACCCCAGAAAAAACCAAGGCTGGCCTGGCTGCGTGGTTGGTAGCGGGAGACTCTTCGTGGGATGCCTGCGCTGCTGGCGGCTCTGAAGTCTGCCCAGCCATATTGGAATTTTGCCTAGACAAATCAGGTTCTTGCAAATTGGATTCTGGTTTTGTGGCTGAACTCATGGAAATTTAGGTAGTTTATTTCTAATATAGTAAGAGTGGCTATAAGTACAGTGCCAATGCCTGCAGGGGAAGTGCCCCTGCCCGATGCCCCTGCCGAAACAGCACCCCCCAGCGGCGGCTGGGCAACCAACGGCAAAAAAAATTTCTTGACGAGCATTCTCCCATTCATCTGGCCTCCAGCTTTGACGGCGGGTATTTTCGTGGCTTTCTGGTATCTCGCCTCCTACGTGATTATTCCTGACAGTGCTGACTTCATCTTGCCGCCGTTGCATGAGGTGATCCAAAAAGGCTTGCTCACTTGGCGAAATTTGGAAATTATTTTGAATAGCTTGTGGGTGACCGCTCAATTAGCGCTGATTGGTTTGCTGTTTGCTGTAGTCATAGGCATTGTGGCGGCAGTCTTGATGAGCCAAGCTCGTTGGGCGGAACGAACGCTTTTCCCCTATGCTGTTACGCTTCAGGCAGTTCCGATTTTGGCGATATCGCCAGTTATTGGCTTGCTCTTGGGATATAGTTTCCGGAGCGGTCTGGTGGTGGTTGTCGCCATTACGATTTTTCCGATTATCTCTAATACCTTGTTCGGACTTAAATGCGCCACTCGCAACCTTCATGACTTATTCACGCTGAACCGAGTTGGTCGGTTGACACGGCTTTGGAAGCTGCAGTTTCCCGCTGCTTTACCAGCCATGTTCACAGGATTAAAAATTTCCGCTGGTTTGTGTGTGGTGGGGGCAATAGTGGCAGAATTCTTCTTCTGGGACGTCAAAGGCTTAGGGCATCTCATTTTTTTTAAGTGGTCGCTAGTCGGCCAAGGTCCCCAATACTATATGGCAATTTTTTTCTGCTGCTTGCTGGGGTTGGTGCTGTTTTTGTTTTTTGGGGCTGTGGGCAGCAGGGTAACCCGCCACTGGCGGGGCTGAATTCAGCCAAACTCAACCAGCCGACAATTTGCCTGACTAAGCTTGGGTGGTAGCACTTGATTCCAGCCCGAAACCAATTTTCAAAATATGGCTGTTAGACCAACCCCAACTAAACTCCCCCTATACACACCACCTACCCATACAACAAGGAGAAAACATGAAAACCCAGCACAAGAAATATATGTCCCAGAGATCAATTCTCAAAAGACCAGTCCTGCTTGGCTTGGCTGTCTTGTCGGTGTTTGCGCTGCTTGCCGCTGCCTGTGGCGATGACGACGATGACACTGCCGAACCTGCGCCTACTACTGCCACACCTACCACGGCAGCTCCAGCGGCAGCACAGCTAAGCGATGTGTGCCCATCCACTATCAAAGTTCTGACCGATTGGTTCCCCGAGCCTGAGCACAACTACTTGTATCAGCTCATCGGGGTGGACGGAGAAGTTGATGCCGCGAATGGTACATATTCAGGACCGATTGGAGACGGCAGCGTTGAGTTGCTTATCCAGGCTGGCGGCCCTTACATCAACTTCAACGCTCAGACCACGCAGTTCTACAGCGACACCAGCCTGTTCATGGCTTTCGTTGATACTTCTGAAGCAATCAAGTCGCACGTCAACACTCCGGTGACGGCAGTCTTCACCAACTTTGAAAAGGGCCCGCAGATTCTGATGTGGGATCCAGATGTATACGACTTTGACAGCTTTGAAGACATCGGAGCTTCAGATGCTACCGTGTTGTATTTCGGCGGTGCTTCCTACATGGACTACCTGCTGTTCCAGGGCGTTATGAACGAGTCCAACATAGACGGCACCTACAATGGTGCTCCAGCTCGCTTCATCACCGAGGGAGATCTGGTGCAGCAAGGTTTTGCCACCAACGAGCCATATCGGTATGAAAATGAGATTGAAGGCTGGATGAAACCGGTTGACTTCCTGCTGATTCACGATTCCGGGCACGACGTCTATCAGTCGGCTCTGTCTGTGCGCGCTGAATCAGTAACGGAAGATGCCGACTGCCTAGCCCTTCTTGTGCCGATGTTCCAGCAGGCCCTGGTGGACTACATGAACGACCCAAGCCCGCTCAACGTCCGTCTGGATGAAATAGTCAAAGAGCTTGACAGCACTTGGACTTCATCCATTGAAGGCCATGAAGCTGCTGCGGTAGCTATGCGCGAACTGGGTTTGACAACCGATGGCGGCAACGGCTATGTCGGCGACATGGACGAAGATCGTGTTCGGGGCTTGATTGAAAAGCTGACCCCTGTCTTCGCCGACCAAAGCGTTGAAGGATTTGAAGGCGGAACTACCGACTTGGTTGCGTCCGACATTTTCACCAACCAATTCTTGGACACTTCCATCAGCTTGGGCTACTAGCCATAGGCTTGAGCGGCTTTACCAAGATTTCTTCTGGCTAAAGCACGCATTTCTCCTGCCTCAATCTTCGCCCCTGTGCTTTTCATGGGGGCGTTGATTGGGCTGTGGTATCTGGCTTATCATGTATTTCTTTCTGATAAGCATAAGCTAATCCTTCCCCTGCCGCATCGCATTTGGGAGGAATCGTTTGCCGACAGCGAGGTGCGGGACGAGCTTTGGGAAGCTTTGGTGAATACCACCAGGCTGGCCCTCACTGGCTTGGCATTCGCAATTGTTGTGGGGTGCCTGCTGGCAGTGATAATGAATCTGTCTTATTCGGCCGAGCGGGGCATCTACCCTTGGGCCGTTGTGCTGCAGACTGTGCCGATTTTGGCGTTGATTCCGTTATTTCAAGTCTGGTTCGACAACATTGACTTTTGGCTTTTCGGATTTGATGCCAATTACAAAAAACGGCTGATTATCTGTGTGATGATCGCCCTGTTCCCGATTATCACCAATACGTTTTTTGGCCTGAAATCGGCAGAAAAAAACCTCCACGACTTGTTTAGCCTGCATGAGACCAATCGATTGGTGCGGTTATGGAAGCTTGAATTTCCAGCGGCTCTGCCAGCTACATTTGTGGGGTTCAGGATTGCTGCCGGCCTGTCGGTGATTGGGGCTATCGTGGCCGAGCTTTTTATTGGCAAGGGACAAAAGGGCATCGGTACCGTGATCAAGCGATCTAGCGAAACGGCTGAATATGAAAATATGTTGGCTGCGCTTTTGCTGTCTTCGCTGCTCGGCATTGCAATTTTTTGGTTTTTCAGCATTATGGGGCACCGTACAACCCGCAACTGGCACGCTTCAGCCGCCAGTGCCCAAGGTTGAGGCTTATTCTGGACGCGGTCGACGATACAGCGTCTGTTGCTTTAGAAATGCCAGCCTATTTGGACGTTCTGGCCAATGATTTCAACGATATTCGCATTCATCTGGAAATCGATTCCGACAGATTCAGGATAGTTGAAAAGCCTGTGCTGGGAGAAGCTGAAATAGCTTTGTCTCCACAAGGGTATGCCAGCATAAGATACACGGGTGATACCAGTGGATACGACAGCTTGGTTTATGAGATCTGTGAGACTGCCTCTCGTTGTGATACCGCTAGGGTTCGCATAAGTTCCGGGTTGGCTAATTGCACTATTTTCGGCACTGAGAGCGACGACACCCTGCAAGGCACCCAAGGAGATGACGTCATCTGCGGTTTAGGCGGAGACGACACCATTGACGGCCGAGGCGGAGATGATATTCTCTTGGGTGGCACAGGCGATGATACCCTCCACGGACGTCCAGGCGACGATGAGATCTACGGAGGCGGAGGCAATGATACTATGTGGGGCCAAGACGGAGCCGATACCTTGCAAGGCGAAGCCGACAATGATACCATCCACGGCGGTCCCGGTTCTGACACCATCGGCGGAGGCCTAGGGAATGACATTATCCGAGGCGGTCCTGGCGCCGATACCATCCGAGGCAACTATGGCGCAGACGTCATTTACGGCGAGCAGGGAATTGATACCATTATTGGAGCAGCTCTGCCAGACCTCGTGATTTATCAGCCCTGAGGGTGTGATGGCTGGTTTGGGTTTGGGCGTCAGGTCGGCAGTTTTGGTGGTTTTGTTGGTGGTGCCGTTGGGTTGTTTGCCTCAGAGCGGGTCGTCGGTTGTTGACAGGTGTGCTAGCCAGGTGTTGGAGCTTGACGACGGTTCGGGGTTTGCGGATTGGTTTTTCGGGGATGTGTCGTTGCCTGTGGAAGATCTTTCGCGTGTGGAGCTGGCGGAGTTGCATCCGGTGTTTTCGTTCCCGCAAGATACTGAGCCGTATCCTGTGTCTTTTCTTCCTCTGGATTATGAGGTTGTGTTGGAGTTGAGGGACAACACAGGGGCTGGCATCATGGAGGTTCCCTTGCCCATCAGCACTGGAAGTACAATATCTAATATCATGCCTCCGATTGTGGAATATGAAGAGATGTTCAGTGTTTTGGTGCCGGATCCGCCTGAGTATGCCAGCTTCACTATCAGGCAGGGTAGCAGGGAGTTGGCTGCGGTGGAGCGGTCGGCTAATGTTCCTGTGGTTAGTGTTTTCGGTGTGTGTGAGAATCAGTTCGTGGGGAAAGGCGATGAAATAGACATCTCATGGATCGGGGAAGACCTGGACGGGGATCAGCTAGCCTACAGGGTGCTGAAATCATTGGACGCAGGAAAAACTTGGGAAGACAGCACTTTTGATAATTTTAAACGAACAGAATTAAGTCTGGCTAGTCTTTTCAGTTGGCGGGGCAGCGATGAAGCCAGGGTAGCTGTGGTTGTGTCCGACGGAGTCAATGCCACAGTCTCAGTAACTCCCGTTTTCCAAGTAGACCAAGACGGACTGGCATGAAATAAGTTGAGCAAATCAAAGCATAGCAAGGCCGGCAAACTTCCAGATAAAGCAGGAACTTTTGCCGCGCTGGCAGGGTCTAAAAGCATATGAACACAGTGTTGGGAATGCCGACTGTCAGGTCGGCCGGGTTGGTGGTTTTGCTGGTGTTGTCGTCGGGTTGTTTTGCTCAGGGCGGGTCGTCGGTTGTTGACAGGTGTGCTAGCCAGGTGTTGGAGCTTGGCGATGGTTCGGGGTTTGCGGATTGGTTTTTCGGGGATGTATCGTTGCCTGTGGAGGAGCCTTCGCATGTGGAACTGGTGGAGTTGCATCCGGTGTTTGCGTTCCCACGGAACACTGAGCTGTTTCATGTGTCGATTTATCCTGCGGATTTTGGGGTTGTGCTGGAGTTGAGGGACAGCACGGGGGCGGGCATCATGGAGGTTCCTTTGCCCATTAGCGGTTACAGTACGGTATCCAACATTATGCCTCCGATTGTGGAATATAGGGAGAGGTTCAGTGTTTTGGTGCCAGATCCGCCTGAGTATGCCAGTTTCTCTGTCAAGCTGGACGGCAGGGAGTTGGCGACGGTTGAGCGGTCGGCTAATATGCCTACAGTCAGTGTTTTGGGTGTGTGCGAGAACCAGTTCGTAGCAAAAGGCGATGAAATAGACATCTCATGGATCGGGGAAGACCTGGACGGGGATCAGCTGTACTACAGGATTTTGAAGTCGTTGGACGGAGGACAAACTTGGGAGGATGTCGGCTACAGAAATTTTGAACGAACAGAATTAAGTCTGGCTAGTCTTTTCAGTTGGCGGGGCAGCGATGAAACCAGAGTAGCTATAGCTGTGTCCGACGGCGTCAACGCGACGGTTTCAGCAACTCCCGTCTTCCAAGTAGACCAAGACGGACTGGCATGAGACAGAAACTAATACAAAGCAGTTTCGGTGTGCAGTTCGGCGATGAGGCGGCCGTCTTTGAAGGTTCGACGCCGTGTGACGGCTCCGGCTGTGGCACCTCTGACAGAAGAGACATCCAAAGCCAGCAAGTCTGTCTGCATACCCACTTCAACTCCAGCAGCAGGTAACCCCATTGCTGCTCTGGCACATTTGGACACCAGATCATAAGCTGCCTCAGGGCTTTGATGCCCCGCAGCTACCAGCAGTGAAGCAGTTTCCAGGGCATCTCCCCGGCCCACTAGGTTGAAGGGGTCTTGCAGATTGTCACCTCCGCCAGCCACAGTTACGCCGGCTTCCAGCAGAGCGTCAATCGCGGTCAGACCTCTGGGAGCAAGTGTGGTTTGCCCACGGGCCTGCAAGAACAAATTAGTCTGCGGTAAAGTAATGACAGTAATCCCAGCTTCAGCTACCTCCCTAGAAATGCGAGCTTGTTCACTGGCGGACTGCACGCCAAGGCTGACGCAGTGGCTGGCTGCCACAAGATGAGGGAAAGCACGCTCTTTGACTTGCCGACAAAGCTCCAAAAGGGTGAGCATCTCAGCGTCTAGAGTTTCATCGGTATGAAGATCCACTGCAGTGCCGGCATCGGTGGCAGCGTCCAGAAGCACTGTTATCGCCTGGTTGGGGTCTTCCTCCAACATGGGAGCGCCGCCCACTATGTCGGCCCCGGCTTCCAAAGCCAGTTTCAGTTGTTGCCGTCCGTAAGCGCCTTGACGTCCGACCACGCTGGGAGCAATCAGGGCGACTATCTGAAGGTCGAGCTTGTCGCGATAGCGGTGGCGCACTTCAGCTAGAGCTTTCACGGCTGTAACAGAGCGGTTAGCTTCGCCCACGTTGGCGTGGCTGCGAATGGATGTGATGCCGTTGGAGATGGCCAGCTCAACAGCTTTGGAAGCTCTTCGGACGGTGTCGTGGAAGTCTTCCTGCTGGTCGTATGCTGCACTGAAGTAGTGGTCTTGCCAGCCTGATATGGCCCCCGCCAAGTCGCCAGTTGAGTTGGCGATGACGTCGGCGGTGAAAGCTTTGTCTATGTGGGCGTGCGGCTCGGCAGGGGCGCAGAGCAACAAGTCGCCTTGGAGGTCGTGGATGGTCGGGGCGGGAGCGTCAGGCGGAGTCGTGGCGGACTCGGCGGGTGGAACTGTGGCGGACACAGTGGGCGTAGCAGCGGTAGGCACAGCCCCGGCTTCAACCTCTCGGCTGGCTGGAGTTGCGTGAGTTACAGCGGCTATGACCCCGTCTGTTATGGCGACATCAACCAGTTGCCCAGAAGGAAGCAGAGCATTGGTAAGAATAGTGTCAACCACGGCTCAAAAACGGAATTCGGCAACCTCATGCAGTTGCTCAACCAACTGATTGACTGCAACCTCAAACAATCTTTTGCCTTCTTCCGCAGTGGCTGTGGTGGGATCGCCAATGTGCCCATCGGCCCCGAAATCGTCAGACAGCCAGCCGAAAGTAACCGAGCCGCCGAAGCGGACGTGCTTGTTGTCGGCCAAGTGTGCGGGGATGCGCCTGGAAGCTCTGTCCATGTGGACCAGCTCGGGGCGCAGGTGGAGCATGAGCGAAGTTTCATCGTGCCCGCCGTGAATGCCCATGGACAACTCATGGCCGGCTGAAGCTCCTCCTTGGTCGGCTGGCACAAAGGGATGAGCCAAAAAAGTCATCAAGTCAAAAGCCAGCCTCAGTTCCCGACAAGCCACATTCAACAGAGCTGAATTGCCTCCGTGAGCGTTGAGAAACACCAGCCGCTTGGCGGCAGTGGTAGCAGCGCAACGCCCGACATCTTTGACCACTGCCAGCATGGTTTCGGCAGACAGCCACAAGGTGCCGGGCGCCCAGGCGTGTTCGTTGGATTTAGTAACCGACAGCAGAGGCAACAGCCAAATGTCAAGGTCGCCAGCGCAAGCTTCGGCAGCCGCGGTAGCAGCAGCATCGGCGATGACGGCATCTACATTCAGCGGAAGGTGGGGGCCGTGTTGTTCAATGGCACCGATGGGCCACAGCAAAATTGATTCGGCAGTGATTTCGCTGAGCACGTCGGGGCCTGCCAGATTTTCAAGCTTTTGGGTGGTGCGCTTTTGGGTCATGTGTTTTTGTGTCATGTTGTCATGTTGCGGGTGTTTGCCTGTTCGGCTCTGGGCTGCGTCGGGAATGCTATATGAAACGGGCGTTAGAGGGCTATCTCAAATCAGTCGCATGGGGATGTCCCTCTCGCAGCCCGGCAGGAGTGATCTGGATGAAGGAAGCGTTTTTTTTGAAGGTTGCAAGGTCGGGGGAATCCAGATAGCTCATGGAACTCTTGAGTCCACCGATGAGCTGCCCCACCAGCTTGGCGACCTCGCCGCGATAAGGCACGCTGCGTTCAACCCCTTCTGGCGGGCGGTGCTCAAAGTATTCATCGTCTAGTTCCACGCCGTGGCGCTCAGCCCGTCTGACTGAAGCTTCATAGGAAGCCATGCCACGCACGCTCTTCATAAGTCCGCTGGGGGTTGATTCAACTTCGCCAGGGCTTTCTTTGGTGCCCGCAAACAAACTGCCAATCATCACGGAGTTGGCCCCAGCCGCCAAAGCCTTGGCAATGTCGCCCGATGTCCGAATGCCGCCATCGGCAATAATGGGCACCCCCACATCAGCTTGGACGACTTCCACCACAGCCGTCAACTGCGGTATGCCGACTCCAGCCACCAAGCGGGTGGTGCAAACTCCGCCAGGCCCCACGCCCACCTTGATGGCATCAGCCCCGGCCCCGGCCAAGTCGACAGCACCTTGAGCGGTGGCCACATTGCCGGCTATGACTTCAACTTGGGGGTAGCAATTCTTTAGTTCGCTGACGGCTGCGATGGCGTGGTTGGAATGGCCGTGAGCAATGTCAAAGACCAGCACGTCAGTTCCGGCTGCCACGCATTCCTTGGCACGCAGCTCGCGGTCTTCATCCTCGGCGCCCACGGCTGCGCCCACCAGCAATTTGGCATCGTGGCTCTTTACCTTTTCTATCTCCTTGGCGTGGACGTTAGTCGGCAAGAACCGATGGATGATCCCGATGCCGCCCAGCTTGGCTAAAGCTATGGACATGTGGGATTCACAGACGGTGTCCATGTTGGCCGCGATGATGGGGATTTCCAGGGAGATGTTACGGCTCAACTGGGTGCGGACACTAGCCAGACGCCGCGACCGAATGGTAGAGCGACGGGGCACCAGCAGCACATCGTCGTAAGTCAGCCCG
>JAPYNY010000079.1 GCA_028283145.1 Candidatus Hopanoidivorans cymbastelae | reverse complement strand
ACCGAAGCCCGTGCCCCACCCATCTCTTTGAAGCTGTGCTTTTTGGAGGGCTTGGTCTTGATTCGGGCAGTAGAGATGATGGACGGCAGGTGAATTTCAGTCAGATATGTGCGCCAATCCACCACCCGCGGGTCAAAACAAAACTCCGCTTTGTCGGAATCGCTCAGGGACTCCCACAACTCCAATAGCTTGTCGGTGCGAAAAGTGGCGTAGCACTCCACATACATGCCATATAACTCCACGTATTCAGCGATTCGGTCCAGCTTTTCTCCCCGTTCTTCAATTTCGGCATAAAACTCAGCTGCCTTGCCTCGCACAGGAAGCATCCGCAGGACATGTTCGGTAGCATGAAGCGTCATCTGAGCCCGCTTCAGCTTTTCGGCCACACCCGTGCGGCTTGGGAAAGACCACTTGGGTGGAGAAATTGGCTGGTCGTGATCGTCATAGACGGGATTTTCCACGAACCAGTCGTAACTCCAGTCATGCAGGTCTTGAAAAGAAAACGGGTTGGTGGCGCCTGAGCAGACGTGGAGCACCTCAGGCTCCTTCGGTGGCTCAGATGCAGCCACAGCACACACAGCCGCTACCACCAGATCCACCGGGATGACGTCAATAGTGCTCTCAGGTATGGCTGGAAAATCCTGCAACAGACCTTGGGCGTAGTTGATGATTATGGGTTCAGCCATGCGAAAACCCCTGATCCAGCCTGGATAGGGCTCAGCCAGCGCCGACTCAATGATGGAAGGTCGCACGATAGTGAGCGGGATCTGATTGTCAGGGGTAGTTCGGCGCTCAGCCAGCACCTGTTCTGCCAGAGCTTTGGTGAAGGTATAGGCATCAGCGAAGCCCAAGGCAGCAGCCCTGGTGCGACCAGCTTCAATCAGGGTTTTTTCCACCCAGCGTTTGCGCAACTGCTCGCGCCGCGTAGCTAGAGCAGCAGTGCCGGCGGCACCCAAGCGCTTGGCTGCCTCTTTGGAGAACTCTTCCAGGCGATGGGGTTCGCGGCTGTCGTCTTCCACTCGCGCCCGAAGTCGCCTAGCCGATTCCATTTCAGCTTCCCAGTCCACCGCTACGGCAAAGGGCGTGGTGGCAATCAACTGCTCTGAGGCTTCACCTTTGCGACTGCCTGAGACATAGGCAGTGGAGATGGCCACAAAATGCGGACTTGACCCCGTAGCATGCAGAGCTTCCAGCAGGCGAAGAGGCCCTGCCAGATTGGTTTCGACCGCTTGGTCAAGCGGGTTGTCAAAAGCTACGGCTGCTGCTGAGTGAATCAGGATGTCGCAACTTGCCAAGCCAGCCTGGGCTTCGCTGGCGGAAGCGGTCTCGCTGTTGGGCGCGCCGTTGCCGTTGGCCTTGGGGGTGCTTGGGTTATCGGGGCTGGCTGCTGGTACGCCCAGGTCGTCTTGGGAAATATCGCAAGCTATCACCTGCACGCGCTTGGAAATACAGTCGGTAAAACCGTCTACGCCCAACTGGCTCTTTAACTTGTCAAACGCGCTATTGCGAAAGATTTCGCGCTCTGCTCTCCGCTGCGCCCCAAAGCGTCCTGGGCGCACAAACAATATAAGCTCACAGCCGGGCACGCACCGCAACAAACGCTCAGCAATGGCTGTGCCCAAAAAGCCGGTTGCGCCGGTTATGCCGATACGCTTGCCGTCTAAAGCGGCTGGGATATTTTGAGTCACTATAGTTTCATTTCGCCTATCAAAGATTAAGCCTATTTGATTTGAGGCCTGATTTTGAACTGGCACTGGATTCTAGGCGCTTTTGGCAGCTCCTTGAATTTGGCTGTTTGACTGGTTTTCGCTTCCGCGCGATTTCGCAATCCGCTGGCCAAGTCTGCTAAACCATAAGTATGAAACCACATCCTGACGACCAATTCCATCCCCCTGCCAGCGACGACCCATATTGGACGGAGACTTGCTGGTTCACCTTCTCCGTGCCCGAGCGGAGACTTTCAGGACAGCTCTATCCGTTTTTTCGTCGTAACCAGAATATTACGGCAGGCGGGGCTTTTTTCTGGGATGACACTGGCTGTGACCCTTGGAATATCCGCTATGGAAAGAATTTCTGGCATCTTCCACTGCCCCAAGACGCCGACCTGTCAGACATCTGTTTGCCCAACGGCATCCGCTATCGCTGTATAGAGCCGCTGGCGCAATATCAGATTGGCTACCGGGATCCTGACGGGGATGACCTTCAGGTGGATCTCACCTTCACAGGCCTTTGTGCCCCCAACTATCTAGGCGAATCCCATCTGGATCAGCCGGGTCGATACACCGGCACAATTGTCTTGGAGGGAGAAGAGATTGCGGTTGACAGCTATGGGTTCAGGGATCGCTCCTGGGGGTTGCGGTCTCAGTTTGGCGAGGGCTTGCCAGGCGATTCGCCCCGAGGGGGCTACAGCTATGCCACGGCTTCTCCCCAAGACGGTTTTCACATGATCGGCATGGTTTTTGGCGGAGGCGAATCCAATGGTCAGGCAGATTCCAGCCGGACCGACTCCAGCCACGCAGATTCCAGCCAGACCGACTCTAGCCACACAGACTCCGATGCCTATTCAGCCAATAATCCGTTTGCGGATTGTCTGC
The DNA here is from genome assembly GCA_028283145.1 of Candidatus Hopanoidivorans cymbastelae. Classification (GTDB taxonomy): domain Bacteria; phylum Actinomycetota; class Acidimicrobiia; order Acidimicrobiales; family Hopanoidiivorantaceae; genus Hopanoidiivorans; species Hopanoidiivorans cymbastelae. The sequence goes on along the minus strand of JAPYNY010000079.1, from coordinate 44,722 downwards.
CCATTCATGGGCACTTGTTGCGCGACGGGGTGTATTCCAAGCTCGTGCCTGCCAGCGGCAAACGGATAGTTCTGGAACGAGGCACAGGTGATGCCCCTACCAAGGTGTGCCTTGAAGCCACTGATGAGCTTGGCAGATCTCTAGTGGCAGTGGGGGAGTGCGTCAACAAGCTGGGGGTGCATCTGAACCCCAATTTATTCACTTGGAATTGCCTGACTAGGTGGCAGTGGGGAGAAACGCAAGACACCCTTGACCGACAGGGTTGGGGCGAAGATCACGACAACTGGGGAGCAGCCACAGCCAGGCGGTTTTTCAGGTGGCTGCGGGCGCTACGGGCGCGGGTCTAGCCGCATACCTAGACCTCGGGCTTAGGCGGTGTCTGTTCTCCAACTCTTGCGGAGTTCAGCACGGGAGCCATGAGCTTGCCTGCCTAACTCATATAGTCTCTCCACTAGCTTTGGGAAACTTACACCATAGATTTCCCAGACTTGCGGATACAGGGATAAGGATGTGAAACCCGGCATGGTGTTGATTTCGTTGATAAACGGGCCCTGTTTTTCGTCCCAAAGGAAATCCACTCTGGACAGCCCTTCAACCCCAACTGCCCGTCCAACTTCAATGGCCAATTTCATGAAGGCAGCTTGGTCTTGCTGACTCAACGGAGCTGGGGCCAGCAGTTGCGCCCGGTCATTTAGGTATTTGTCTTCGTAGGTGTAGAACTCAGACCCAGGGATTACCTCACATGGCAGAGATGACTTCAATTCATCTTGGTGGTTTCCCAGCAGCGCACATTCAATTTCACGCCCAACGACAGCTGGTTCCAAAACCACCGAATTGCTGTAGCCAGATGCTAGAGCCACTGCCTCCTCAAGCTCCTGGGAGTTTTTGGCTGTGCCAACTCCAATGGAAGAGCCCATGTTTGAGGGTTTGACAAAAATCGGATACCCAAGCTGTTCAGCTATGTCTGGCAGAGCATCGGACTGGTTTGCGGCCATGGCCCTATATGGAACTACTGGGAGTCCAGCTCCTAGCAGAACCTGCTTGGTGGCAATTTTGTCGATACAGACTGCTGATGTCTTGATGCCAACGCCAATATAGGCCACATCAGCTAGTTCCAAAAGGCCTTGGACTGTTCCGTCTTCACCGCCTGGTCCGTGGAGCGCTGGGAAAACCACGCCATTTTGCGCCTGGATGCGCCCCAACTCATCCCAGACATTGACCGACTCACCTTGAGCATAAAGCCGGCTAGTGGGCGGCCCGGAGCTATCTGGGGCAAAATCGCGGGACGGTCGCACCCAATCTCCGCTTTGGGTAATTGCCAAAAGCTCAACCTTGAATCGTTCTGGATCGGTATTTGAGACAATGTTGAAAGCAGACTTGCACGACACTTCATGTTCGGGTGATTCTCCTCCAAAAAGCACCACTAGAAGATCTTGACCAGAATTTTGAGCCACGTTGGAAATCAGCTTAGCAGCATGGGGTTGGCTAGCGGGTTTCACTAGCGGGTTTTGGCTGGCGCCGCGATGCTGGTGTTAATATGGCATAAGTGAAAGTTTGGGTTTTTGCCAATGGGGATCGCTTGCCTCTCATCTCCCGGATGTTGCCGACGCCGCCCGACTATGTGATCGCCGCCGACGCGGGGCTGTTGCTGGCCCAAGCCCATGGAGTCAAAGTGAACCTGCTGGTCGGCGACTTGGACTCAACTCCGCTCAGCGCCATCGGCCACGCTGAAAGAACGGGTGCTGAGATCCGCAAATTTGAAGCCGACAAGGATGCCACAGATTTGGAGTTGGCTTTTGAAGCAGCGCTGGAGCACGGAGCCACCAGCATTGCCATGATTGGCGGGCACGGCGGTCGCCTGGATCACTTTTTGTCCAATGTGGATATGCTGGCTGCCTTGCCGAAAGAAGTTCAGGTCGTGGCACAGATGGGCACAGCCATAGTTCATGTAGCGAAACAGCGGATAATGCTGGAAGGCTTGGCGGGGCAGTATGTTTCGCTTATTCCTTGGGGAGGAGATGCGGAAGGTGTCATTACCAGAGGCTTGCGCTGGGAACTCAACTCCGACACTCTAAAGCTAGGTTCCAGCCGTGGGGTGAGCAATGAACTGATGGGCTACCAAGCTAGCGTGAGAGTGAAGTCGGGCACTTTGGTGGTGGTTCATGAGCACGAAGGCCGTCTGGTGTAGCCTTGGTGCTTGCGCGGCGCTGGTGTTTGTGCAGTCTTGGTGCTTGCGCAGTCCTTAGTGTCCGCAATGCCCCAGTATCAGACAGTTTTGCGCCTCAGACAGTTGCCCAGCAGCGCCAGCGACCTTGGCTGTGCTCCAAGCTAAGTTTCAACCCAAAGCATAGGCTGAGATTTTCCTGCGTAAACACCTGGTCTATCTTGCCTGAGGCAATTGTCCGACCATCCTTCAGCAAAAGCAGGTGGGTTGTGCTGGAGGGGATTTCTTCGGTGTGGTGGGTTACCAGCAGGGAGGTCAAATTCGGGTTGGCGCTGTAAATGCTCGCTCCAGCATTGCCTGAGTTGCTTTCAGCGGCCAAGACTCCTAACAACTGCTCGCGCCCGGCCACATCCAAGTTGGCCATGGGTTCATCTAAAATCAAAAGCTGGGGCTGGGGCATAAGCGCTCTGGCAAGCAAGATCCGTTGACGTTCTCCCGAAGAGCAGTCTCCCAAGCTGGCAGCCGCAAGATGCCCGCAGCCCACCAAGCCCAGCAACTCCTGTGCTTTGCTTTCGTCAGCTTTGGAATATCTGTGCCACCAGGTTTCCCTGGCTGCATGCTTGGCTGACATGACAGCTTCTGCAGCAGAAATCTCGGGGCGAAAACTGGCCTCCAAAAAGGCACCGGTCAGACCGATGGATTGGCGCAGCTTTCTCAAGTCCACATGTCCCAGTCGGTGTCCCAAAATGCTGGCAGTGCCGGTGGTGGGGAAAAACTCCCCGTAGATCACTTTCAGCAAAGTTGTCTTGCCGGCGCCGTTGGCCCCCAGAATCGCCCAGCGTTCCCCAACTGAAACTTCCCAGGTGATCTCATTCAGGAGGATTTTCTCCCCCCGCCTTACGGTGACAGCTTGCAGATTAACTGCCACTTGTCTGAGTAGGTGCTGTGACAAGTTGGTCGGCTGCTGAGCCGTTTTGCCCGGCGGTTGCACCCGCGTCAGCACTGGCACCGTTCTGGCCGGCATCGGCAGCCCTGTCAGCGGCGGCTCCGTTAAGGCTGGCACTGATTGCGTGTCGCTGGTGCATGGCAGCGTAATGTCCCCCCAGCTGCAGCAGTTCCTGGTGGCTGCCGACTTCAACTATGCGCCCGTCATCTACCACCGCAATCCTGTCGGCGCGCATGGCAGTTGTCAGTCGGTGAGCGATGATGACGGCTGTGCGTCCTTCCAGGATGACATCCAGTGCCTCTTCCACTTTCTTTTCAGAATGTGAATCCAGATTCGAAGTGGCTTCATCCAGCACCAGCACACGTGGTTGCGCCAGAAAGGCTCTAGCTAAAGCCAGCAGTTGCCGTTCACCTGAAGACAGCGACACGCCTCTTTCGTGGCATGGCGTGTCCAAGCCTTCGGGAAGACGTTGGATCAGTGCGTCCAGCCCCACGGCTTGGCAAGCCTGCCAGATGTCTTCTTCTGAAGCGTCGGGGTTGGAGAAAGCCACATTTTCGCCGATTGTGCCGTTGAACAAGAATGGCTCCTGGGGCACAACTCCAAGTTGCTTGCGCAAAGACTCCAGCGAAACTTCACGCACATCAACGCCGTCAATACTGACTTCGCCTTCTTGGGGGTCATAAAAGCGACAGATAAGTTTGGCGACTGTAGATTTGCCAGCCCCTGTCGGGCCCACAATTGACAAGCTCTCACCGGCGGGAATCTCCAAGTTGACATCAGTCAGCACAGGCTCATCGGCCTGGTAGCCAAAGTTTACGTGTCGCAGCGAAATGTGTCCTTCTATGGCGGCAAGCTCAGCCGCATCTTCGGCTTCCAGCACGCTTGGTTCCACTTCCAAGAAGCCACGCAGTTTCTTGAGCGAAGCCTGGCCTTGCTGATAGGTGTTGTAAAGCTGGACAATGGTCTGGATAGGGGCGAAAAAAGCTGTCAGATATAGGGCGAAGGCGGTCAACTCCCCAACTGTCAAGTCGCCGTTTGACACCATCCAACCGCCCACCCAAAGCACGATAGCTTGCCCGATGATGCCCACCCCCTCAGTAACCGAGCCATAGACAGTATTGACGCGAGCGGTATCCAGGTTGGCTTCTTCGTGGTCGCCCACGACATTGCGGTGCACGATGCTGTTGTGCCTGTGGCGGTTATGAGCGGAGATGACTCTGATGCCCGAAAGATTTTCCTGAAGGTTGCTCAGCACGGCAGCAATGCGGTCGCGCACACGGGTGTAGCCGATGTCTGAGCGCCGCCTGAACCACACCGACAGCGCGAAGGTGAAGGGAATCACCACAAAGACGGTAACCGCGGCCAGCACGGGATTGTAGATGAACAGCACCGTTGTGATCACGATCAAAGTCAGCGATTGAACGGCGATGCTGACCAGGCCCTCTTGGAACAATACTGTGAGGGTTTCGATGTCGCTGGTCATGCGCGTCATCAGCACGCCAGCTTTTTCCTTGGTGTAAAAGTCTAAAGACAGGCGTTGAAGATGTGAAAAGATGCGCACCCGCAGCTTGTACATCAGCCGTTCTCCCAAACGTCCAGCAAAGGCGATTCTGGCAAACCCAGCTATCACTTGCACCACAACCAAAATCAGGAAAATCACCGCAATCCAGACCACTCGGCTGAATTGACCGGTCTTTACGCCCTGGTCAATGCCCAACTGGATAAGCAGTGGCCCAGACTGGATGGCCAGTGTCTCCAGCACAACCAGGAATGTGACCAGGCCGATCTGGGCTTTGAAAGGTGACAGGAAACTTCGCAGCGTTAGAGAATGCTCTTTGGGTGGGCGATGTGAGAATTCAACCTCCGGCTCTGGATGCTCGGGCTCGTCTTCCAGGAGTTTTTTGGCCCTGTCGGCCATTTCCACCGGGATGCCTGAAAATGGCAGCCCCGCAGCAGTATTGGACTGCGCCGAGGAGGGCCCGCCACCCCAGAAATGTCCGCCTCCGAAACCCATTACACTGCCCCTTTGCCCATTAGGCTGGCCCTTCAAGCGGGGTTGCTGGCATCTGAGCGGGCGTGGCGGTGGTAGCAGCGGCGGCGGTGTTGGCGGCGGCGGCAACGGTGATGGCAGCCCCGGCGGCGTTGGAGTCAGCCGAAGTATCTGTCAGCACCTGAGCATAATACGGCTCCGACTCAAGCAACTCCTCATGGGTTCCCTCCGCTGAGACTTTCCCGTCGCGCAGCAGCACAACCCTGTCGGCCAAGGCAATAGTAGAGAGCCTGTGCGAAATGAGGATAGTGGTGCGCCCCTTTAGCTGCTGTTTGAGAGCGGAGTGAATTTGCGCCTCAACATGGACGTCCACAGCACTTGTGGCATCATCCAAGATCAGGATTTGGGGTCGCTCCAGCAGAGTTCTAGCCAAGGCAACCCGCTGGCGCTGCCCGCCAGACAAGGTATAGCCCCTTTCTCCTACCACAGTGTCATATCCCTTGGGCAAAGCTTGGATGAAGTCGTGTGCCTGAGCTGCTTTGGCAGCTGCTTGAATGTCTGGCTGGCTGGCGTCAGGGCGCCCGTAGGCAATATTGTCGGCTAGCGATTCGGAAAACAGGAATGGCTCGTCAAAAACCATGCCCACGTGATGGCGCAAACTGGCAACCTGCAGGTCGCGCACATCCTGGCTGTCCACCAAGACGGCCCCGCGGTCAATGTCGTAAAAGCGAGCCAGCAGTCGGGCGATAGTGGATTTGCCGCTGCCGGTTGCGCCCACTAGGGCAACTGTCTCTCCTGGCTTGACGTGCAGGTTGAAGCCCCGCAGCACATCCTGGCTGGCTTGTCTGCCCTGGCCGGCCTGGCCGTTCTGGCTACCCTGGCCGTTCTGGCTGGGTTCGGTGGTTTCCGGGGCTTCATCTGCCTCCAAGTCTTCATCTGCCTTAGGGTATTGCGGATAGGCAAACCAGACATCCTCGAAACGTAGCTCTCCGTCGCATTGCTCGAGTGTCTGCGCATCAGGCGCCTCCACCACCTCGGGCTGTTCATCCAGCACTTCATATATGCGCTTGGCGGAAGCGGCGGCCCGCTGGCCCTGCGTCAGCAAAAATCCCACCAACCTGAACGGCATCTGCAACATAAGCACATAAGCCATGAAGGCAAATAAAGTACCGACAGTGGTCTGGTCTTCGATCACCAGCCAGCCGCCGTACAGCAGCATCAGCGCCATGGAAATGCGTGGCAGAGCCTCAATCAGGGGGTTGAAGCGGGCTCTGGCTTCAGCGGTAGCGGTAGCAGCCCACTGCAGCCGCTGAGCCGACTTGGACAAGATGCGAATTTGCTGTTTTTCGGCGGCAAAGGATTTCACCACGCGAGTTCCGTTGACGTTTTCGTCCACGATGGCAGCCACTTCCGCCATGCGAGCCTGAGCAATCCAAGACAGCGGAAACACCACGCGGCGGAAACGCATCCCGAAGTAGTGCACCCAAGGCAGCGTGCTCATGGCTACCAAGGCCAGCGGCACGTGGATCAACAGCATGGCGGTGAAGGAAAAGACAAACGACAAGATGGCAATCACAGCAATCGGCGCAAAGGAAAAGAAGATTTGAATGGAGCGGATGTCGCTGTTGGCCCGTGAGATGACATCGCCCGACTGCGTGCGGTCATAGTAGGAAAAGGACAGCCTGCCCAGATGGTTGTAAATCAAAATCCGAAGTTCGGTGTCAATGCGGAAAGCCAGTTTGAACAGGGAGTATCGGTAGGCGATGCTGAAGATGATTCGGGCCACTCCCAACGCCCCCAGCATCCAAATCCAAAAAGCTAAAGAACCAGATGCGGCCGCTTCGGCTACGTCAATGGCTTGGCGGGCTGCCAGAGGAACAGCCACTTGAGTGCCGAGCCCAACCAAGCCTCCAATAACGCCTATGACAACTAAGGGCTTGTGAGCAGCTACCAGCGGCCACAGGCGTTTCAGCCAGCCCAGCGAGCGGTCGGGATGGATATCAGCTACCGGCGGAGGGAACCGCCTGACGGCTGTTACGGGTTCGTATCGGTTAGCGTTTGCGCTGGGGGCTGGCTCCTGGAAGGCTGAGTCCTGGGCGTCCGGCGTCTGCGAGTTTTGAGTTTCGGCAGTGTGCGGAACTGACGAATTCCTGCTGGCCAACCCGACATCGCTGAGTTCGCTATTTTTAAGGTCTGACAAGGTTGATGCGCAATGTTTTTGACAAATTTGGCTAGATTTAGTTTAGGTTTTGCCTATTGATGAAGATTGAAACAAGCAATATTTTGAGTTTAACTTGGCATCTTAGGATTTAAAGTTTCTGGCATCTAACGTATGAATCCTGTTGCTGGCATGTTCATTGCCTTGGCGCTGATTGCGGCCAACGCCTTCTTCGTGGCATCCGAATTTTCGCTGCTGGCTTTGGACCGCTCCCAGCTGGAAACTTTGAAGCGCCCTCGCCGAGTCCGGCTGATCAACGGACTTTTTGACCGCCTCACTTTCTATCTTTCCACGGCGCAGTTTGGCATAACTCTGTCGGCACTGCTGTTGGGCTTCGTCGTTGAACCTATCTTGGTGCAGTTGTTTGAGCCTGTGATTGAGCCGCTGTTCGGCGAAAATTTATCTCACGGAGCGGCCATCATCTTGTCATTGGCCATAGCTACGACAGCTCATTTGGTGTTTGGCGAGCAGATCCCCAAGCTTTATGCCATCGGGCAGCCGTTGCGCACCGCTTCGCTTCTAGGCCCCGCCATGCGTGTTTTTTCAACCGTGGTGGGCCCTGTGACGTCGCTGCTCAACAATTTGTCTGAAAAAGCCGTGAAGGTTTTTGGCCTGTCGCCCTCAACGCCTCACGATTCGGTTGTGTCGGTGCAGGATTTGGAGTATGCGGTGAAGTCCTCAGGCGAGGGGGGCACGATCGACCCAGCCGACGTGGAGTTGCTGATGGCTTCGCTCAGGTTTGGCACCAAGACAGCCGCTGACGTGTTCATCCCTAGGGTGGAGGTGGTAGCGGTGGGCCATTCAGCCACCGCAGCTGACTTGGCTGAGCTGTCCCTTGAAACCGGCTTTTCACGGTTTCCTGTGGTGACTGAAGCTGAAGGCTCGCTCAATCTGGATGCCATCGTCGGGTTGGTGCACGTGAAGTCGGTTTTTGAAGTGCCGCCGGGGGAGCGCTCAAGCAGACGGGTGGAAGAGTTCTGCACCGAGGCCTTTGCGGTGCCACCCAGCGTGGCGCTGCAGTCGCTTTTGGGGGAGATGAGAAAGCGGCGCTTTCAGATGGCTGTGGTGTTGGACGAGCACGGCGGCATGGCTGGCATCGTTACCTTTGAGAACATCGTGGAGAAGCTGGTGGGCGAGATCGTCGATGAATACGATGAGGAGGTCAAGCCCTCCGAAGCTGGTAGTTCAGGAAATGTCATTTCAGGCTTGCTCAGGGCTGATGAAGTTCTGGAGGCAGCGGGTTTTGAGATGCCACCGGGTGATTACGAAACCATCGCCGGCTTTGTGCTGCATGAACTGGAGCGAATTCCCTCAGAAGGCGAGATAGTTTTCATTGCCGGCTGGCGCTGGGAGATTGTTGAGATGGACGGCTATCGCATTGCCTGGCTCAGGTATCGGCCGCCATTGACTTCAATTCAGTCAGCGGATGGGTCTAGTGCTGCTTCAAGCCCCGCTTCCCAGGGCGATCAAGCCCAGCCGTCTCCCCCAAGGCCAGGGAGCCTGTCGTGACAGCCTTCCAGTTGATACTGGCAGCTTTGCTCATAGCTGCGAACGGATTTTTTGTAGCCGTTGAATTCGCTCTGGTAGCTGCTCCTCGCTCGCCGCTGGAGCGCTTAGCCGAAGAGGGCAATCGCCGGGCGCGGCTGGCTCTGGTCTCAACCAGCGACTTAGGACGCCAACTTGCCGGTGCGCAGACGGGCATAACCATTACATCTTTGGCTTTGGGATACATTGCCGAGTCGGCTCTTGCCAACATATTTCAAGATGCGGTGGAAGGACTGGGAGGCTCAATCGCTCATGGACTGGCTGGAGCCATAGCTTTGGGCACGATGGTCGTGTTGCAGATGGTGCTGGGGGAGATGATACCCAAGAATGCGGCCGTGGCCACTCCGGTCAAGATGATACTCTGGGTAGCGCCGCCCCACAGGTTGTTCGTGGCGGCTTTCAAACCTATTATTGTCTTCATCAATTGGCTTGGCAGCCGGGGTGTGCGGATGCTGGGCGTCACTCCGCCTACCGAAGTTGACGATTCCAGAACTCCTGCCGAGCTTGCCAGCATGCTGGAACGTTCCAGACATCAAGGTGCGATAGACGATATAGAACATGCCCTGCTCACGGGGGCTTTGGATTTTGGGGAACAGACCGTGGCCAGCCATCTGGTGCAGCGCTCTCAGGTGGTATCGGCTCGCAGGGATTCTACGGTGGCCGAGTTGGAGCAGACGTTGGTGTCCAGTGGGCACTCCCGCTTGCCTATCTATGCGCAGAGCCTAGATGATGCCACAAGTTTTGTTCACGCCAAGGATTTGCTAAGAATCCAAGAAGCTCAGCGTAGCTCCCCGCTGCCCAGTTCCCTGTTGCGCCCGTTGCCCTCGGTTTCGGCGGGGGAGCTTTTGGAAGATGTGTTGGTAAGAATGAGGCGGGAAAGCGAACATATTGCCCTAGTGCGCTCAGTGAATGGAGTGGTCGTTGGACTGATCACTATGGAAGATATTTTGGAATCGCTGATTGGAGACATAGAAGACGAAAGCGACGAACAAAAGAGTCTCGTCAGTTGAAGAGAGTTCCGTCAACTGAAGCTCGATCTGCTCTGGGATTTCGGTAAAGCTAGATTGTGCCAATTTTGACAAGATGCAAAATTAGAATTGGTATTAATGTTCAAGCGAGAGGGCATGCATCTGAATCCCTCCCATTCGAAGCCCTCTTCTACTCAGCAGAAGTCTTGCGGCGGACAGCGTCGGCGCGACACCCAGTTTCGCAGCGACAGGCAGCCTTGGTGCCCTTCAAGCAGAAGTGCCAGCCCCGGCCCTTCCAACAAAGGCGCTAATCCCGGCCCTTCCAGCAGAGGCGCTAGCCCCACTTCCGCCCTCCTTGCCGCTTTAGCTGTGCTGGTGGTGATCTGTCTAGCCAGCGTGTCTTCAGCGGTAGCACAGCAAGACGAGCTAGACCGCGTCCGCAGCGAACAAGAACAACTGCGCCAGGAGATAAGAGATGCCAGCGCTCAGGTGGATGCCGCCGAGAGCAGAGTTGCGGCTGCCCGCCAGCGGGTTAACGAATCACAGCAGTTGGTTGACGAAGCTCAGCAAAGAGCCGATGCCGCAACGCAGGTTTATGGCCAAATCCACGCCGACCTCCATCTTCTACAAGACGAAGCCAACGAACTAGAAGCCGATATCGATGAAGCCGAAGCTGAGATACTAGGGCTGCATGACGACATCGAGGAGTTGGCTATTTCCCGCTATATCTATGCTGGGCAGGCTCCCTCCCTGTTTGACAGCGAAGACGTGGCCCGACAGATTTTCCTGGACGCGCTGGCGCAGTTCATCAGTCAAGGCAACCAAGACCTGATTGATGACTATCGTCTTGCCCTAGACGACTTGGAAATTCGCAGGCAAAGGCTGCAGGAACTGCAGGAGTTGCAAGCCCGGCGAGACGCTGAGGCGCAAGAAGCGGTTGAAAGCCTGAATGCCACCTTTGCGGATTTGGCTGAAGTCAGCAACTCTCTCCGAAGTGACCTCAACGCTTTGAACGCAGAACTTGCCGGCTTGGAGAGTGTGCTAGCCAGACTTCAAGCCAGCCTGCCTACCTTGGAGCAAGAGGAAACTCGCTTGGAGGCAGAAATTGCCGCAGCCAAGGCTCGGGCTTTGTTGGAAGCTGAGCGGGCGAAACAAGCTGCCGCCTCTAGCAGCAGGGCGACTTTCACGGGCGAAATCACCATTCGTTCAGGGCCGAACTGGGTTTGCCCCGTGGCTGGGCCGTTTACCCACTATAAAGATTGGCGAGCTCCTAGAGCCTACGGCGGCTGGCACAAAGGCAACGACCTGTTTGCTCCCAGAGGAACGCCGTTGGTCTCAACTGAAAGCGGCTGGGTGATCCACAAGTTCAACAGCGTGGGGGGCAACTCGGTTCACATCACAGCCGATAGCGGCAACTACTATTATTACACTCACTTGGACAGCTACGAAAATGTGGGACCAGCGGGTGGGCACTGGCTGGAAGCGGGCACTGTGGTGGGCTATCTGGGCAACACCGGCAACGCCATAACCACCCCACCGCATCTGCATTTTGAATTCCACTTGGGTGGCAAGGGGAATTATGTCGACCCTTATCCGTATGTCAGGTCTAACTGCTTCTAGAGTGTTGGCTGGCTGGCTGATGGGCTGGTCGCAGACCGACTCTGAATTACCATAGATGTGATGGGCATCCTGAGCGGCAAGCGCATTTTGGTCACAGGGGTTCTGACCCAGGCTTCACTGGCCTATGGGGTGGCTGAATTGGCTCAGCAGGAGGGTGCGGAAATAATTCTGACCGGAGCCGGCAGGGGTTTGAGCATCACCGAACGCACCGCCCGAAAACTCCCTGAAACACCACAGGTTTTGGAATTGGACGTAACCCAACCGAGCCATGTTGCAGCGGTCAGGCAGGAGCTTGGCAAGGGCGGCGGTTTGCAGGGCGCATTGCATGCCATCGGCTTTGCCCCCGAGAGTTGTCTGGGCGGCAACTTTTTGAGCGCTCCTTGGGAGGATGTTTCCACAGCTCTTCAAATTTCGGCGTATTCCTTGAAGTCGCTGGCCGATGTTGCGGTTCCGCTCATGTCAAACGGCGGCAGCATAGTAGGTCTGGATTTTGATGCTTCGGTGGCGTGGCCTGTGTATGACTGGATGGGCGTGGCCAAGGCGGCTTTTGAATCAACCTGTCGCTATCTGGCGCGCTATCTCGGAGATCAGAACATACGGGTGAATTTGGTGGCGGCTGGGCCTGTTCGGACGATGGCTGCCCGGTCAATCCCTGGCTTTGGGGAATTTGAAGACGCTTGGACTCAACGTGCCCCGCTTGGGTGGGACATCAAAAACAGCCAGCCTGTTGCCCAGGCCTGTGTAGCTTTGCTTTCAGACTGGTTTCCTGCTACAACAGGGGAAATCATCCATGTTGACGGCGGCTACCACGCGATGGGCGCATAAAGACGCATAATCAAAAGAAAGGACTATAACACGTTATGACATCTGTGGAGACATCTATAGGTATTCTGGGCGGCACTGGCCCGGCTGGCAAGGGTTTCGCCGTGAGGTTGGCCAAGGCTGGCTATGACACCGTCATCGGATCCAGGCTGGCTGAAAGAGGGCAGGAGATCAGCCAAGGCTTGCGAGAGCATTGGAGCAGCCATGGCATTCAACTGGCTTGTCTGAGCGGGGGAGACAACGCCTTGGCTTCAACTTGCGATGTGGTGGTGGTGGCGACTCCCTGGGAGGGGGCTGAGGAGACAGCAGCGTCGTTGAGCCATAATCTAACTGGGAAGGTCGTGATTTCTATGTGCAACGCTCTGATGCGGGTCAATGGAGAATTCCAGCCGCTGATTCTCCCCAGAGGTTCCATTGGCGAGAGTATCCAGGCGGTGTTGCCCGAATCAAAGGTGGCTGCAGCCCTGCATCATGTGCCAGCTAAAGAGTTGGGGGAGTTGGGGGAGGCCGTGGAATGTGATGTGTTGATTTGTTCGGACAGCCAAGAAGCCGCTGATACAACTTCTGAGCTAATCGGGCAGGTGCCGGGTTTGCGAGGGCTGCAAGTTGGTGGGATGTCTTGTGCTGGGCCGGTGGAAGCCTTCACGGCTGTGTTGTTGCAGCTGAATGTCCGCAACAAAACCAGAGTTGGATTGCGTTTCACCGGCCTTGGCAACGTCTAAGTTGTCTGTCTAGGTTGGCTTTCTCAGTTGGCTAAGTTTGGCCGCGGCACAGTTGGATTCCGATCTGCCAAGTTGCGATGAAGCTCTTTGACACCGCTGCTGGTGAGGTGGTGCCTTTTATGCCGGGGCATGTCGTAACCATGTATACCTGTGGCATTACACCCTATGATGCCACCCATATCGGGCATGCTGCCACCTATATCACCTATGACGTGCTGCAACGGCGCTTGCGAGATTTGGGGCATGAAACCCGTTGCGTGCGCAACATCACCGATGTGGATGACGACATTTTGGCCAAAGCGCGCCAGCTGGGAGTGCACTACTTGGATTTGGCAGCCGCTGAGACAGCCAGGTTTGATTCCGACATGAAGTCGCTGGGGTTGCTGCCGTGTTGGAGCGAGCCGCGCGCTACTTCAGCCATTACCGACATTCGCGGTTTCATCGGGATGGTGCTGGATAGCGGTCATGCCTATGAATCCGGGGGAGGGGTCTATTTTGAAGTTGCCAGCTACGACAAGTTCGGGCAACTGAGCGGTCTGAGCAGGGCTGAAATGCTGAAGCTGTCGGCCGAGCGGGGCGGCGACCCCGACGATCCCAACAAGCGAGACCCTCTGGATTTTGTGCTCTGGCAGCCGTCTTTGCCTGATGAGCCGGTCTGGGGTTCGCTGTGGGGGCCGGGGCGCCCAGGCTGGCATATTGAATGTTCTGCTTTGGCTATGCGAGATTTAGCACCCACGATTGATTTGCATGGTGGTGGCAGCGATTTGATTTTCCCTCACCATGAGTGCGAGAGGGCTCAGTCGGAAGCGGTTTCAGGACAGACGTTTGTGCGCCATTGGATGCACCAGGCAATGGTTTGTCTGGGCGGAGAGAAGATGTCTAAGTCTTTGGGGAATTTGGTGTTTGTGAGTGATTTGCTGAAAGACTGGGATCCTCAGGCCATTCGCTTGGCGGTGGTGGCGCATCACTACAGGCATTCCTGGGAGTGGCATGATGAGTTGATGGATGAAGCCACGGAAAGACTACAACGCTGGCAGGCTGCCGGGGCAGGGTCTGGGGGTTTAGAGGATGTTCAGGCAGCTTTGGATGACGACCTGCACTCCGACTGGGCCATTGAAGCCATTGACAAGGCAGTTGGCTTAGGTCAGGGAGTGTCTGAAGCAGCGCAGTTGCTCGGAGTCAATCTGGACAACTCCTAGCGAGGCTTTTCACGCTGCTAGCTGACTAACAAGCTTGGTGCAGCTTTGCTCAAGTTTGTCTTGAAGCTCTTGAAAGTAAGGCTTGTGCTTTTCAATGCCAATTACGTTGCGCCCTTTTTCCAAAGCTGCAAAAGCCGTAGTGCCTGAGCCGATGAAAGTGTCAAGCACCCAGTCGCCAGGGTCGGTGAACAGGTCAATGAACCAGCTTGGCAGCCACAGCGGAAACACAGCACTGTGGTTGCGGTTAGCGCATTCGGTGGCTTTGTGCAACACATTCGTTGGATACACTTTTTCTCGTCCAACCCAGTTTTCCACTTTTTTGCCGAAACCGCTTCCAGCCTTGGATTCATCGCGCACGCGGTCGGTTTCAGACAGCTTTCGCACGCGGGCGTCATACCAGTCTCCGACAGGCACCATAACGGCTTCCTGATTCATCTTGAATTTGCTCTGCTTGTTGAACTGCAGCAGTCTTTCCCAGGCGTCGCGGAAGCGGTTGGGCCACTTGCCCGGATAGCAATTCTTTTTGTGTCAGATGAATTCCTCAGTCCACAGCCAACCCTGCTCCCTCATCGCCAAAATCAATTCCAGGACCATTATGTGGCGCTCTCCGTTGACGGCCGGTTCCTTGATGTTCAGGACAAAAGTGCCGCTGGGTTTTAGAGTGCGCAGCAACTGGCTGGAAATCGGAAGCAGCCACTCCACGTATTCGGAAGGCTTTACGCCCCCGTAAGTGGCTGAGCGCTGGTTGGCATAGGGCGGTGAGGTGACAATCAGGTCAATTGAGTTGTCAGCGATGTTCTTGAGTTCTTCACTGCAATCGCCATAGAACAATTTCCAGTTGGACATGATGCTCTTCTCGGGGGGGGGTCTTGGTTTTAATCAGAGATTAGCCCGCCAAGGCTGCACAGGCAGGATTTGGAAGCATTTTTGGTTCTGAGGATGCAAAACGCGCTAATGACCCGATCGCCTGAAAGCTTTCCCAATTGCCTTGATTGATTTTCTTATTTTGTCATCGATGAGTTTGATGATATTTTTGGCTGGCACACCTATAATTCCTAGAGCTAAAAATATTACTGAAATGACAATTAAAATGAACCATGTATCGTTGTTGCTGGGCAAAGTAGCTTCTCTTACGTTGTCTCCATAAATTGTAACCGCAAGAGTGGCCAGCGAAAAAACAATGGCAAAACTCGAAGCATACTGGCGGAATTTAACGCTTATTTCATTTTGAAGCACTGGGATGAATTTAATAAGCGCCAGCAGACTCTTGTGCCCTTCAGAAATTCTTCTGTCAAGCTCATCAATGTCTTCTTGCAAAGTATTACCGCTGTATGAACTAGTTTCATTCAAAGCCTTTCTGATATCGCCCACCTCCAATCTTTGCTTCAATCTGGTATGGTTTTCCCGTGCCATTTCAAGATATGTGCTCAATTCTGAAAGCGTTGTGCGAATGTCTTCAAACTTGCTTGATTTTGGATTTTCCAGCATTTTGAGCATGGATTGTTCCAGCAATTCAATTTCTGTTTTGAACTCATATTGAAGACTATTGTTTTCATTCACAACGATTCGCTCGATAATCGCTAACAGAGCTAATTCATTCAGTTTTCGCAGGTTGCTTTTGGCATTTCCAAACGGTATGTCCCGCTCAATCTGGTAAGCAAATCTGGGAATTCCATCATGTGGCCAGCGTTGCTGGTCGGGTTCCCAGTTAACCAAATCCTGCTCGATGGGAGTTTCCCAGATGCATAATGTCCAGTGGGCGCTGGTTACTACTCTGCCATGTCTTCGGCACATAGACAAAGGCACATCGTAAAATTGTCGGTTCGGCAGGTTTGTAGTAGCGAGATCGTATAGCTTGCTGCCTTTTGAAAAAAAGTCAAGTTCCGGAAGTTGGTTGCTGGTTGGCGAAACCGAATCATAGATAGGTAGTTCATTCAAGTCGCCAGGAGGGTTTGGAATATGCGAAAAAATGACTTCTGCCAACTTGCTTGCTTCAGGCCAATGACTATCGCTGTCGGCGTCCATCTCAATAAGAATGTGGTTGCAGCTTGCCAGTTTACTTTCAACGGTTTTCAATAGTTTCTGATTTTTGTCCAAAAGCGGCTTCCAGCCTGTCAGTTTTTCCCAAAACATTAAATTTTCGTAATAGCCTGAAACAAAAAGTTCGGAAGCCTCATCGTTATAGATCCACACAGCCAGACTGGGCCCCTCCCAATACTCAGGATTATCACCTCTGTTAATGAGGTCAAAATTGCTTTCTTCATCCGTAAATGTTTTCATGCGAGCACTCCTTTCGCAACTGCATCCTCCAGAGTTTTTGCTTGCAGCTTATCCAAAGTTAGCTAGAAAATTGGAAGTTTCGTGGCCTGTGGGGATGGAAGGTGTAGCGCCTGAAGATTGAACACAAAGTGCGGCCGCGGCATTGGCTCTGGCCACGGCTGTTTCAAGGCTTTCTCGGCGCAAAAGGCTGGCCGCCAGCACTCCGCAGAAGCAATCCCCGGCAGCGGTGGTGTCAACGACTGTGACGTCGTGTGCCGGCAGTTCAAATTGGCTGTCGTGCGTAGCAACCACAAGCCCTTGAGAGCCACGAGTGTGAATGACGGCTTTCATGGATTCGCCCAACACTGATCTTGCTTGGGCTGGGCCGGGAGAGGGGTTGGACGCTGTCAGCAGTTCCAATTCTGTATCGTTCACCACCAAAAAGTCAATGCATCCAAGCAAATCAGGCGGGATTTCAGACGCCGGAGCCGGATTCAGGATAGTGGTGGTTCCAGCTGCATTGGCTTGGGCAAAAAGTGCGACTATCGTTGTCTTTGGAATTTCAAACTGGGCCAGCAAAACGTCATTTACCGAGAACGCCAATTCCCTAAAGTCCTGCGGCGTAAGAGTTCCGTTGGCGCCTGGGATGACAACGATTGTGTTGTCGGATTCAGCGACAGTAATTAACGCCACTCCGGAGGGAGTTTCCCTCCGGGTCAAAAGATGGTATGTTTCAATGTTTTCATTGCCTGCCAACTGCAGCAGTTGCTGGCCGAAGGAGTCGTTTCCCACTGCGCCTAGCATGGCTGCAGTTGGGAAAGGGGATTGGAAGTCATCGCGCGCCGCTGCTACCGCCTGATTCAGTCCCTTGCCGCCTGGGTAATAATTGAGCGTCTCTCCCAAGACAGTTTCACCCACCTGCGGGTGATGACTAGCGGTAGCCACGATATCCATATTGAGACTGCCCAGCACGAATACTTGCCCGCGGCTGGAAGTTGGTAACTCAGACATTTGGCGGCTGGCTGCTAAAGATGGAAATTACAGAGATTTATGTATTCAACTTACCTTGGTTGGAGTTCATGTGGCAGTAGGGTGCCATAGCAGCCTTGTGTTGAGCAGATCCCTAAGACTCTGAAACGATTTGGCTCTGCCGGTGTGCCCTGCGCTTCTGATGCAGTCCGCCTATGCCGTCGACACCACAGAGTGCTGCTGACAGAATCCGGAGTTTTCCGAATTTCTAGTCAGCCAAATAACTTTTCTGATCTGGATTTGGCTATGTTTGCCAGCATCGGCGTCAGACCAGAAATTTGCTGCCGAAAGCTCAGACGGCAGCAGCGCGCACTAGCAGCTTGCTGCTGCGCTGGGCTATAGAGCTGCAGCGGGGCGGAGTTTTTGGTTTTGCGCTTGTCTTTTCTTCTCCACTCGGGCTTTTTTTCTTTCGTAGTTGCGTTGACGGTTCAGCCAGAACTGGCGAGTCCCCAGTCCGCCTTTTTCCAAGCCCGCAGCAATCGTTTCGGTTATTGCCACGTCGCCTTTTATCACTCCGCGGATGTCCGCGGCTGGAAGTTGGCAACGCTGGGCGCAATCGGAGACGGTCATGTTTCGCTCTTCCAGCATCTCCTCAAGGGTTGATCCGGGAATGGTGTACCAGTCGTATTTGTCTGGCTCGTGGGGATAGCCGGGGTGGTCCAGTGCTTCCCCGACTGTCATACCGTTAGACAGCACGAAATCTCGATTGATCCAGTATTTCTCGCTCATCAATTTCTTCTCTTTGGTGCTAAGCCTAGCATGTCATTTGCGGTGATAGTTCACTATCTCAAGAATTTTGACTTTTGTCACCCTGTGCAAGTCCAGTCCGCCGTCTGGCTTTAGAGGCGTTACCTGCTCATTGTGTGTGAATACGAGCCTCTTTTTGCTGTCTAGCCGAACTGAGAATTGGCCTTTGCGGTCGCCTGCCAGTTCTTTGCATTTCCTTGGGTAGTACATGTATTCGGCTAGGGTTTCAGCCGATTCCATGTCTTCAAGTCATTCCAGCACTAGCTTTTGAACATCCGCTCCGTGGTCTTTCTTAAGTTTTCTGGGGTTGCTGATAGTTTGTTCCAGCTTCTTGTCTGCGTATTTTATCTCCACGGCTTCTTCCGGCTTTCCGCGGCTGATGCTGTCCCGGCAAGGGTTGTTCAAATGCGGGTAGCTGCCGCCTTCGGGCGTGAGGGTAGGGGTACCTATCATTGAACTGATACCAGCAGCACCCTTGTTCGGCCGAGTTGGCTTGTGTCGCGGGCGGAGACGCTCAGATTGCCATCTTTGGACCGGATAGCACATCGTACGTTTGTGTCGCTAGAGACGACAAACAGAGTCTAGCACGAAGTTAGCAAAGCACAAAAAAGGAAAGGCAGGGCACTTGAGTGCACCTGTTAAATTTAGACGTGGAGAATGGGGCCCTACAACAGCGCATTCATCGCTTGGGCGCAGAATGAGGATCGGGCGCACTCTGGGCCCGCATCCCGAGCGCCCCACACATCACCAAGGCGCTTTAAAGCCCGTAGGCTCCATTTCGTTGCGACCTTGCGCACGCAACTCTAGGATTTCCTCCCAGCTGCCTTCTGAAATTTCGCTTGGATTGATGCCCAGAAACTCTTCTAGTTGGTGATGCAAGTTGATGATGCGCATTTCCTCCCTGGACAACACCACGTGTTCCAAAGCTGGCTGGTGCAGTCCCAGCTGAGCTCGCTTCAAGTTCTCTACATCCTGATTGAAAACAAGATTCAAATCAGCGCTGTCGGGGTCAAGCGTAGCTATCATCGGACGCTCCGGGGCGGGCTGCGAAGTCTTACGCCTGTCAAAATGCAGCAAATCCAGGCTTGCTGCATCGGGATGGTTGCCAGGGCGTGCTCTCAGCACGGTAGCTGAATCGCTCATGATAATGACGCTGCAGTTGGGGAAAAAGTTGAACTGAAACAAATCCAACAACTGCGATTCGGTGAAGTTGACGGCATCCCATCCTTGTTGCTCGGCGCGCTCGCGCACCAGTTGAGCCAGCATTTCCCGCATGCTTTGGCCGTCTTCCGGGCCGGGACATTCGCCAGGCTCATTGCTGTCAGCACCATAGCGAGCGCCTTGGGTTACCACCAATGACTCCCAGATTTCCTGATTGGTGGCTCCGTCACGAAGCCTGGGGCTGGGAATGCCGTAGGGCTGATACAGCGAGCCGTGGCGCCCGTAGAGGCGATTTTGTGAGTTCACATCATCGCAACTGGGCAGCATCTCCCGATGAATGCCTTGGACATGATAGGTTTCGCTGAAAGCCTCAATCAGCGTCTTCCAGTTGCAGGGCAAAGCCACCGAAAGATCGTAGGCGCAGACGTAGTCGTCAAAGTTGGCCCACTGGCTGAGCTGCGGGATGACTTCCAGCCAATCAGACAGCGGCTCGCAATCGGGGTTGAGATTGATGAAAACCAGCGGGCCCCAAGTGTCAATGGCCACTTCAAACAAGGGCAGCTCGTCATTTCGCAGCGCACCAAAGCCCTTACGACTGGGCACCTCGCGCAGCTGGCCTTCCAATGTCCAAGCCCAGCGGTGATATTGACAGCGAATGACATCCAGACCTTCACCAGATCCCGAACACAAGATATTGCCTCTATGCCGGCAGACGTTTTGGTATGCCCTGAGTTGCCCTTGTGAATCCCTCACGATTAGGACTGAGATATTCCCCAGGGAATAGACATAGTAGTCGCCTGGATTGGGCACGTGGCTGACTGAGCAAGCCAGCTGCCATACTTTAGGCCACATCTTCTGCATTTCCAGGGCCGCAAATTCAGGCGAAATATATCGGTAGGCGGGGACTTTGGTTGGGGTGCGTTTGGCGCCAACCTTGCCGATGGCGGCACCGACAGGCGCTTCGTCTGTCAGTTCGTGGCCAATTGTGATTGTAGTCATAAACGCAACTATAGAGCAGAGCGGGCATTCATTTCAATAACTGGTGGGTTTTGGGCTGCGTGGCAGGAGGCTTTCAGGACGCCGCAACGGGCAGGTTTCAGAACGGGCCGACAGGCAGGCTCGCAGCAAAACCAACCCCAAACAAAAATTAACGGCACAATTAACACTTATGAGAGTTCTCCATATCGTCTTCTTTATCGCGGGAATCTTGCTTGTGTGTGCCACCATGCTCTCAGCTATCCGTACAGTCGTGGTGCCGCGAGGCGAAAAGGTAGTCCTGACCAGATTATTTTTCTTGTTCATGAGGAGGTTCTTCATTTTTGGAAGCAGTCGTTTCACAAGCTACGAAGCTCGTGATGCGGTCTTGGCCAGATTTGCCCCGACAACTTTGATGTCGCTCCCGATCATCTGGGCATTTGGTGTAATCGCTGGCTTTGGATGCATGTTCTGGGGCATTGGGGTGCGTCCCTTGGGAGATGCTTTTGCCCTAAGCGGGTCGTCAATTACAACTTTGGGCTTTCGCAATGCCGAGGAGTTCCCAGCTTTGGTTCTGGCAGTCATTGAAGGTCTCATCGGATTGGGTCTAGTAGCTTTGATGATTAGTTTTTTGCCCACCATGCACACCATGTTTCGTGAGCGCGAAACGCTTTGCTCCCTGTGGAATATCAGAGCTGGGTCTCCGCCTGAGGTCGGTGCTGTGATTCGCCGATTTCACGAGGTTGACTTCTTGAGCAGAATGGACGAAATTTGGGAACAGTGGGAACGATGGTTTGTCATCAATGAGGAATCTCATCTGAGTTACCCCTCTTTGGTCTTTTTCCGTTCGCCGACCCCTTATCAGTCATGGATAACCACTGCCGGCAATGTGTTGGATACAGCCGCCTTTGTGGAAGCCGCTGTTGATGTGCCTCCCTCGCCGCGAGCGCGCCTGTGCCTTAGGTCGGGTTATGTGGCGTTGCGCAGGATTACAGACTATTTCAACATTGCCTACGACCATAACCCCAAGCCCGATTCGCCGATAAGCATTACCCGCCGAGAATTTGATCAGCTTTGGGAGGAAATGGAGGAAGCTGGCATTCCCTTGGTGGAAGACCAGGGGCAGGCTTGGAAAGATTTTGCGGGCTGGCGGGTCAACTATGATGTGCCGCTGCGGACATTGTGCGTGGTGGTAGATGCCCCCTACGCCAAATGGTCATCCGATTTAATTGAGGATTTCAAAGGTTTCCGGCTGTTTCGCACGAGCCGCACCAAACGGGTGGAGTTTAGGTTTATCGGCAGGCACATCTTGACGGGGAAAGCGTTTCGCAGACGCAAGACAAGCCAGCAAAAATCAAATGAAAATGATGGATGACCGCCGGTCGGCGCGGACGCGGTCTCTAGCCATAGCTAGCTCGCGGCTATGAAAACCGCATAACCATGAAAACCGCAATTACCGAACTGCTGGGCATTGAGATTCCCGTCATTCAGGCGCCGATGGGCTACATAGCCAGGGCGCAGCTGGCTTCCGCTGTTTCCAATGCGGGCGGAATGGGAATTGTGGAGACCAGCTCAGGCAAACTGGATGAAGTCAAAGAGGAAATCGCCAAGATGCGCGACCTGACCGACAGGCCTTGGGGTGTGAATATCGCTCAGATGCTGGTGTCGGACATGGACGAGATAGTGGATTTCGTAGTGGCCAACAAGGTCAAGTTTGCCACGACTTCAGCGGGTGACCCCAGGGTATTGACTTCGGCGTTGAAGCGAGCTGGCATTTGCGTGTTTCATGTGGTGCCGACCGTGGCGGGTGCTGTCAGGGCAGCTCAGGCGGGAGTTGACGGAGTAGTGGTGGAAGGCATTGAAGGCGGTGGCTTCAAGAACCAAAAGGGTGCTTCTTCAATGGTGCTGGTACCAGCTGTTTGTCGGGCTATAGATATTCCAGTGGTGGCAGCTGGAGGGATTTGCGATGGCCTTGGCATGGCAGCTGCGCTTGCGCTAGGGGCTGAAGGAGTGCAGATGGGCACACGCATGCTCAGCGCCCAGGAATCGCCGGTGCACCCTAACTGGAAACAAGCTGTCGTAGGGGCAGCCGAAACCGACACCGTGTTGCTGAATCGAGCAGGACGCCCCAGCTATCGAGTGCTGCGAACTGACCGAACCACCGCCATTGAACATGCAGAAAACGTTGCCATGCCCGGCTTGGACAATCTCATGAAGCTCTACTTCGGGGGTGAGATGGAGGCAGCCTTTGCGTTTTCAGGCCAAGTTGCTGGCCGTATTGACGAAGTGCTGAGCGTAGCCGACATTTTGACTGACGCCTGGCAGCAGTGTCAATCAATTCTGACAAAGTTGGGCAAAAGAGTTGGCGATGGCTGAAGCCGACACAAATCGTGACTCGCTCACAACGGGGCGAACATTCACCATGAGCCGCACAACAGCCCAAAACCGCAAAAACCGCCGTTTCCCAACCTTTCTCAGGCACTTTCCAACTTTCAGGCAACTTCTCTCCGGCAGGGCTTTTGCAAATACCGCAGCCAGACTGGTCGGCTACACCAAGGAGGGCGCCAGTGAGACTTTAGTATCGCTGGCATTGTTGTCGGTCAGTAGCGTTGTGGCAGGAGTTTTACTGGGCAAGAACACCGACCGGCTGGAGGAACTTCCCGGTCTGTTGCTGATGGTGCCGGCTGCCATAGCGTTGCGGGGCAATATTTTTGGAGCTGTAGGAGCGCGGCTCGGCACTGCCATTCACGCCGGCACCTATCGCATGAGCTTTCGCCCTGCCAGCGTGGTGGGTGAAAATATTGTCAGTTCGCTGCTGTTGAATCTGTTGATGTCGGTAGCGCTGGCGCTGTTGGGCAAGGCTTTTGCGGTGGTTTTCGGCGTGTCAGGTTCCATTTCCGCAGCCGAATTCATTGCCATCAGCGTAACTGGAGGGGTGCTGGCGTCCATCGTGGTATTGGCAGTGGCGTTATTGCTGGCTATGTTGTCGGTGCGCTACCGCTGGGATCCCGACAATGTAACTGTCCCGCTGGTAACTAGCGCAGGAGATGTGATCACCTTGCCCTCGCTGTTTGTAACCATTTGGTTTTTTGACATAGAGCGCTTTGCCAACTTGCTGACTCCAATTTATTTCGGCATTGCCACCGGGCTGGCGGTGTTGATATGGCAGGGTGCCAGCAACTCGCTGCGCAGAATTTTGAATGAGTCGATTCCAGTGCTGCTGGCAGCCATCATATTTGACATGTTCGCTGGCATCGTGGTTGAGAGCCGCTTGGACAAACTGGCGCTTTTCCCCAGCTTGCTGATCCTGCTGCCCGGATATCTGGCTGTGGCAGGGTCGTTAGGGGCGATACTGTCCAGTCGGCTGTCAACCAAGTTCCATCTCGGAGTTGCCCAACCGAACAAACTCCCAGACAGCCGGGCGCGCGCTGATTTAGTGGGTATTGCGCTCTTGGCGCTGCCGGGCTACATAATCTTGGCCCTGGTAGTTGAGGCTTCTGCTGAGATTTTCAGTGTCGCCAGCCCTGGGATTTTGGATCTGCTGGGAGTAGTGCTGCTGGGGGGCGTTGTCGTAGTGGCTGTGGTTGCTGCGGTGGCTTATTACGGCACGATGGTTTCAGTGCGGGTGGGAGTCAATCCCGACACTTATGGCATCCCGATAATCACAGCTGTGCTGGACCTGGTCGGAGCTTTTGTGCTGATCTTGGCCATCGACCTTTTGGGCATAGTTTAAGTGTCCGTGGTGTGAGTCCATCTGTCTGACCCGCTCGGTTTGTCTAGCCTGTCTAACCTGCTCGGTCCGTCTAACCCGCCCGGCCTGCTAAATAACCATCCCGTCCCGTCTAACCTTAAAGAGAAAGCAAAAATGGAAGATAACCCCCGTAATCTGCGCCAGATGTTGGCCAAGGCCAAAGACCTGAGCGAGTTGATGGTTGATATTGCTTACGCCGCTTTATATTTCGGCGACTCCCAGATGGGTGAGGAGGTCAGCAAGCTGGAACAGGAGATGAGCGACCTGGTCCAGCAAATGCGCAAAGTCTGCATCATGGCTGTGCGCGATCCCCGCGAAGCCGAAGCTATGGCTGCGGTGCTGCAAGTGGTGAGTGCGATCGAGCGCATCGCCAACGATGCTGAAGACATCGCCGCTATTATCGTCAAACGACTTGGCATTCCCGAGGAAATTGTAGCCAACCTGTCGGACGCACGCGAAGTCTCCCACAGGGTTTTGGTGGAAGAGCAATCGGCAATGGCCAACATGTCATTGGCTGCGCTGGAGTTGCCGGTAGCAACGGGCATGCGCATTATGGCAGTCAGGCGCCAGACCCAGTGGGTTACAAATATCGGCGGTGACTTAGTGCTTCATACTGGCGATGTCTTGATTTTGAGAGGGCCGCCAGAGGGAATCCACACCCTGCGAGAGTTGGCCGCAGCCGCTGAGTGGGAGCTTCCCAAACAGACAGGTCACATCTGGATTACCGATCTAGACAGGGCTGCAGATGCATTGGTGGAGATGAAGAATTTGTCTGAGATCGCGGTCGGCTTGGCTTATTCAGCTCTGGTGTTTGACGACAAAGGTCTGGCGTCTGAGGTTCACCACCTGGAAGGGCGTCTAGATGAGATGAACGCGCAACTGCAGCTTTGGGTATTGCGTGCCAGTTCCCAAAACATCGACCCTTCACTGCTGCGGGGGTTGTTGATGGTGGCTACAGCAGCTGAAGACATCGGAGACCAAGCCAAGCAGATGGTCTGGCTGGTAGAGCGGGAAGATGATGTGCACCCCATCGTGCGGCTGGCGCTCGGAGAGTCAGATGAGGTTGTGGTGCGGCTGGTCGTGCGCGAGAACTCGCCTGCTGCTGGGAAAACTTTGCGGGAGTTGGCGCTGCCAACCGAGCCTGGCTTTGTGGTGTTTGCCATCCTGCGAGGCGAACGATATATCTACCGCCCGACAGGCGTCCAAAAATTGGAAGTCGGCGATGAAGTCATAGCGCATGGGCCAGAAGAGGGCCGCGAAGCATTAGCTGAATATTTCGGTTGGGTTTTCAACCGGGATGAAGACACTGGACAGCACGAGTTGATCCCAATTGATGCTTTGGAATCATAGCTTTTTGGCAGCGTAGTTTTCTGGAACCATCACAACCCTGTGATTTAACTGCCATCGGGCCAAGCTGCGGTAGCGTTAAATCTCTATGAAAAGCACAGGCTTTACAAAAGTCACCGGCGAGAACATGAGCTTACCCAACAGCAGCGACAACAGCTTGGTGCACCAAGGGTTGGTTGGTGGAAACGGAAGGTTGCTGAGCGTCCATGCCCACCCCGATGATGAATCTTCCAAAGGCGCGGGCACGGTCGCTCGCTATGTCGACTCAGGCGTTGAGGCCACTCTGGTTTGCTGTACTGGTGGCGAAGAAGGCGATGTCTTGAACGAAGCCTTGAATCTGCCTGAAATTCGTGAGAATATGGCTGAAGTGCGTCGCCAGGAGTTAGCGGCGGCAGTTGAGATTATTGGTTATCAGAAAACCTACATGCTGGGCTACAGAGATTCCGGCATGAAAGACAGCGAGGCCAACTCACATCCTGAATGTTTTGCGGCTGCTCCACTGGATGAGGCAGTGGGGCGTCTGGTTGAGATCATCAGAGTTGAGCGGCCCCATGTAATTCTCACCTACCCCGACGATCAAAGTGGATATGACCATCCCGACCACGTCAGAGTGCACGACATTTCCGTTTTAGCTTTTGACGCTGCCGGGAACCCTGAGGCCTATCCTGAGGCAGGGGCAGCCTGGCAGCCCAGCAAGCTGTATTACACTCCTTGGAGCCGAGCTCGTGTGGAAGCTACCCACAACAAGTTCAAGGAACTGGGGTTGGAATCGCCCTTTGACGAGCGGTGGTTTAAGCGCCCATCACAAGATCATCGGATTACCACCAAAATAGAAGTGCGAGATTGGTTTGACCGTCGTTGTGACGCCTTGTTGGCGCACGCCACCCAAGTGTCTCCTGATTCCCCGTTTTGGTTTGGCCTGCCCAGAGATGTTGCCAAGGATGTATATCCTTGGGAAGATTACATCTTGGCTAGGTCGCATGTTTCAACTGAATTTCCAGAGGATGATTTGTTTGCCGGGATTTATGACTGCCAGCATGGTGCCAGCCAACTGGGAGCGGGTTGCAACTCCGAGGCGCATCGCCCACGACAGTTGTCAGACAGGGCTGTGTGATTGGGGCTGGTGTGTGGTGATTAGGGTTGGTGGCGGTGGCATTGGCAGACGCATTGCTATGACCGCCGCTGTTGTTGTCGTTGTTATCTCCCCCGTTAAAGCGAGGCAGTTTTGAATCCATCAGTGGAAGATTTTCTGTCTGAGCCATGGCTTGAGCGGGTTTTGGATGCAGCTAAGGTTTTGCCCGGCTTGACGGGAATGTCGGCAGTGGTAAATTTTGAGTTTGCCACAGGCAAGTCTTCCAAAAAGCCACCCATGCGTTTCCACGCTGCCTTGAAGGATGGTCGGTTAGTTGAGTTGGGCCTAGGCAAGCTGCCCGAAGCCAGCTGTTCAGTCGCTTGCAAACTGCCACAGGCTTTGGCAATTGTCAAAGGTGAAGCGGAAGCAGAAGTTGGCTACATGCAAGGCTGGCTTAAGGTTGAGGGTGATTACGGGGTTTTAGTTTTTGGGCTGCGCCCCTTGTATGAACAGCCCGAATGGAAGGATTTCAAACAAGCAGTCGATCAACTTACAAAGGATAATTGACATGTACATTGCCAAAAACAAAAAAGTCAACCAACAAGAGCTTGAGGAGTTCATAGCTCCTAGACACAACGGCATCCTGACAACTTTCAGAGCTGACGGCAGGCCCCAGATGTCGCCTGTGATAATGGGGCTTTTTGAAGGACACATCATGATTTCTACCTACCCTGAGCGGGCCAAGGTTGTGAACGCCAAGCGCACCCCTCAGGTCTCGGTATGCGTGCTGTCAGATAATTTCGGAGGAGAGTGGGTGCAAGTTGACGGCGTAGCCGAGGTGCTGGATATGCCCGAAGCTATGCAGGGGCTCGTGGATTATTACCGTTGCATCAGCGGTGAGCACCCCGACTGGGATGAATATAAAGAAGCCATGCAACACCAGGACAAGTCGCTCATTAAAGTCAGAATTGACAACTGGAGCCCGATTGCTTCAGGAGGCTTCCCAGCTCGTCTGGCAGAGACGGACGGCTAAGTCTGGTCAGCCGGGGATAAATTTAGTCGGGGTTGGTCAGTTTGCCAGGCTGGTCAGTCGGGCAGCAAAGCATCCAGGCAGTCAACCACAGGATTTTTCAGCCAGAAAATATTATCAGCCGGCAATTCTCCGCGCAATACTGAGCGATTCATCACCCTGACTACTATGGCGGTGTATCGGGTGGCTGCAAATACCTCATGAAAGAAGATGTTGTCAGGGTTGATCTGGATGCCGCTGGCTTCGGCACAACTCAGATAGTGTTCTCGCTGTTCTTCTAAAGTTGGTTCGCCCTCTAGTCGGGGCCCGCCGATATGGTCATGTGACCAGCGGTCAAACATCAGCCACCAACCCAGATCAAATTCAGGCGGAGTGATGGCAACAGCTTCAAAGTCTGTTACACAGGCGGGTTTGAAGTCCTGCCAAATAATGTTGCCCAAGCGAGCATCGCCCCAACCAACTCCCACGGGCGAGTCTTGGGGAAGGTTTTCCTGTAGCCATTCAAATCCGCGTTTCAAGCTGGGATGCTCTCTGCCGTTTAGAGCTTTAACTGCAGCATTTTCCCAGAGCATCAACTGTTTGGCAGTGCCAGGAATAGCACCCTCAGGCACCAGCCAATCCAGGCCAGCATCCTGCCAGTTGATGCTGTGGATGTCGGCCATGGTCTTGATTCCGCCTAGAATCATTCGCCTTCGTTGTTCTGGTGCAGCTTCAAAGAAAAATCCTGAGGTGGTGTAGTTTGGGTCTTCTACGGGCACTTCGCCTGGCACAAAACCCATCACAAAGAATGGCGCCCCTAGCACTTGTGGGTCGGGTTCGTAGTGGTGGAGCGGGGCAATTGGAGCACAAGAGGTTTTGGCAACTGCTTGCATGGCTCTGTATTGGATGGAAATTTCAACCTCAATGTCGGGAGATTGAGCTGGATAGACGGCATCATCTGGAGTTTCTCGTCTTAGTACAAAAGTCATCTGGTGGGAAGTGTCGCCTTGGGTTACTTCAGCTGGGAAAATAATTGTTTCAGCTGAGTAGCCGCTTTTGGGTGTGGCAATCTCGCCCACTTTGACTTCTGTTATCGGCTGGCTGGAATGCAGGTGTGAAATAACCAGATTATGCTTGAGCCAGCCTGACAAGCGGGGAATAGAAAGTTCTGCCATATTTGCGAGGGGGAGATTTTTGGGTGAGCAGGCGCGGGGCTGGAGTGTCTGTGGGGGAGTTCTGCTGAGGGGCGGCTGAGAGTTCTATCGGCGCTGAGCTTGTCTCAATAAATCGTAGTTGATGAGCACAGCGTCTGAAGTTGCCAGCAGCTCTCTGGTGGTGGCATTGTGTGAGGCGAGTTGATGTTCTTTCTGAGCGTGAGACCAGTTGGGGTCTAAAGCACGTTGTTCGTCGGTGTCCAAGGCAGGATGCAGGAGAATTTCGGTAATTCCGGCAGGCAAATTTTCCAAGACTTCAGTAAATGCCTTGCCTAAGTCACCTTGACGCAGTTGGACAACCTGGTCTGGAAAGAAAATTCCGCGCTCCCAAGCTAGTTGTTTAAAGGGGAAGCCATAGTCCTTCTCACTTCCCTGAAGTCGAATAGGCAGGTTGAACTCTTCAGCTAGTTCAAGATATACATCAAAAAATTCAGGTCTGGGAGATAGAACGTTCAGAGCAACGCCCAAATAGCTCACGTCAAAACCCCACAGGATAGCCCGCTCAATTTGGACTCTGCATTCTCGTGAGACCTCGTCGGTATCGGCATGGTCCCAAAGGTCGCTAGGAGTTCTGGGGAAGCCGCCGTCACCATCCAAAAGGGAAGGGGCGTAGGTCAGCGGACCCCAGCGATAAGTGTCGTATGGGGCGTTGAGGGTGAGCTCAACTCCGATTACTTCCCCCCGATAGTTGGCTGCCGCCTCTCGGGACCAAGGGCATGGAATCATCAAGGAGGCGCAAGCAGCTATGCCTGAATGCAGAGCTTCATAGACCGATACGTTGGCTGCGTGGGAGCAACCTAGGTTGCCACATGTAATGAGCAGAAGTTTTGAGTCGGCTGGGTATCCTAGTTGTTCAGCTATCGACATGGCAGGGGTGGGATGGCAGGTAGATGACAGGGGGTGGGGGCTATGGTAGATATCGTGCTAAGGCTGAAAAGCGAAGTGGCAACAGAAATTTTGACTTTCTTTAAGCCTAAAGCCCTACTTGTTTGAAGTCCTGAAGAGTTTACGCAAGACTCTGGCGAAGCTGGCAAAATTCAGAGTTCCCTCTTTCAGCATTAGATCAATGGCCTTGTCGGCGACTTTCGGGTCGGCTGCGATGGTTTGAGTCAGCGTGTTGGCCCATTTGGGATGGCGCATGAGCCGGTGCCCGATGTAGTTATGCCGCAGGTGCTTGGCAAACCTCTGTCGCACGGAGTCTTCCCACTTTTTCAAAGCAGCCTGCTCATTGTGGGAGGAGTAGGTGTTTTCTGCAAAAAAGATTTGTGCGAGCATGTGACCTGCCGACATGCCGTAGTAGATGCCTTCACCTGAGAGTGGGTTGATCATGGATGCCGCATCACCAATTAAAGCAGTTCGGTTGTGAGCTAGCTTGGGCAGTTTGCCGCCGTGGGGAAGCAAGTAGGTTTTTTCACTTGAGATTGAAGAAAAATAAATGCCGTGCTGCTCTAACTGCCGGGCGAAATTTTCCAGTTGCTGAAGAAACCAAGCTCTGGAAGTTTCGCGGTCTTTGACTAGGCAGCCCACTCCGATATTGGCCATCTGAGCCACGCCTTCGCTGTCGTTGTTGCCGGCGGTGTGACTATTGGCAAATGGGAACAGCCAGGCGTAGGCCGGCAGCAAATCCCTGTGAAACACAATCCAAAGCCGGTTCATATCGTGTTTGGAATGAGGCGCAAATTCTGCGTAGGCTCGCATGGCTATGCCGGTGCGCTTTTTCGGCGTGGCTGGGACACCAAGGGCTGAACGTACCCGGCTGTTGGCTCCGTCTGTTCCAAGCACTACTCGAGAGCGGATCAGCAGCTCGTCTTTTTGTGATGCGGCAACTGTAGTGGTAACGCCTTCATCATCTTGAAGCAAGGACTTGAAGGAGTGCCCAGTCAGGACTTTGGCTCCGCATTCCTCAGATCTGGCCAACAAGGCTGCGTCAAAAATTTCCCTAGGTATGACATAGCCACCGGGGGCAGTCGTGCCGGTTGCTGAAACTACCGCTCCGATAGTGCCGGAAACTGTCGTACTGTCAGGGCCGACAATGGTATAGCTGTCGCAAAGCGGATAATTTTCAAAAAGAGTTTCAACCCCCAACTCTCGCGCAAGGTGCACAATTCCAGGTGAAAGGCCATCTCCACAAGCTTTATCTCGCGGGAATTCAGCTTTGTCAACCAAAGTTACGTCAAATGAGCTGTTTTGCCGCAGGCTGATAGCAGCTGAGGCGCCGGCCGGTCCGCCTCCGACAATGAGCACATCTGTAGTAAGCACATCCGCCGTGCGTGTGCCCGCAGCGTGGTTGGCATCTGCCATTTTTCTAAGCGTAATTTTCAAAGTGCGATAATTGCTCCAGTTACGTGATAGCTAGAGCGGAGTGTCAGTGCCGCCACACTGCCCCCAAACTCCAAGCTGGTTTTGTCTGGCTTCGGATTCGGCTCTTTTGAAATGAGGCAGGAATTGCGTGTTGAGGTCGAATGAGAGTTCTGAGGCCATCCCGTATTTTGCCATGGCGAGGTTGACAAACAAGTTGTCGCTGGCTCTGAAAACATAAGCTAAGAGCCTGTCGTATATGTCATAGGCTTCTTCGCCTCGGGTCAGCAGGATTTGAGTTCTAGGAGGAATAAGCTCCTCCAAAAAGGCAGTGGCCTCGGCTCCTCCGCACTCTTGCTCACGGGTACTGGCTTCAGGAGTGTCAATGCCGATGAGTCGGATGTTCCACTCCTTGCCATCTATAGGCGCCACGATGGTATCGCCGTCTAGCACCTTGGAAACTGTGGTGCTGTAGGAGTCTTCGGGCGCAAAGGCTGCTTGGGTGAAAATCTCTTGGGTTGCTGGATGTATGGTAGAAACTGCTGCTATAGGGCCTCCTTGTTGGGTATTGTCTTGCTGGGTTTGTGAGTTGTTGATGTGAGATGGCTGACTGCAAGCTGAGGCTGCTGTTGCTGCCGCCAAAACCAGGGCCGAGGCAATCAGCCATAAGAACACCTGGGCGCGCCCCGAAGCTTTCCCGGTTAGTTTGAGCACTTGAACAGATGCCCCAGCCACGGCGGCTAATTCGGGGAAGGTTTGCTGGTGTCGGGTGAGGCACTCAAAATAGTGCGAATATGGGCAATGGCTTCCAAGCCGATTTTGCGAGTCTGAGGATCTATCTCCCACTCGGTGGGTAACTCAATGAGCTGCTGTTGTTCGACCCAAGCTGAAGTCAGGTTTTTCTGGGGTTGCTTTTTCCTCTTGTTTGGGTTGGGCTTTTTGGTGCTGGTAATTGTTTTCATCGCTGCTAGCTTTCGTCTGTTCTTTTTTGCTTTTATTTTGAAATGTTTCTGAAATGTTTCTGATTTGGTTCTTGGGCTGGCTCCTTAATTACTATTATGAAAGGGGGGTCTGACATTGTCCCCAAAAAATGGCTAGGAGAAAGAAATTGTCACGATATGGCATAACCGTCCCATTCCCAGCGGCAGGGGGACTGGCACAGCAAAAAGAGCTGATTTCATCCCTGCCAGACTTGGGCTACACAGATGCTTGGTCGTCTGAGTCTTTTGCCGCTGACGGTTTTACTCCACTGGCTTTGACCTCGGTCTGGGCTCCGAAACTTCGCCTAGGTATTGCCATAGCGCCAGTGTTTACTCGCGGGCCAGCTTTGTTGGCGCAAACCGCAGCCTCTTTGGCCCAAGCAGCTCCCGGCAGGTTCGTGCTGGGCGTGGGCGCCTCTTCAAATGTAATTGTGGAGCGCTGGAATGCCGTTGCGTTTGAACAGCCCTACCAACGGGTGCGAGATACTGTGCGGTTCTTGCGGTTGGCTTTGGCAGGTGAAAAAGTCACTGAGGACTATGAAACTTTCTCAGTCAAAGGTTTCAGGTTGGCTGCTCTGCCGCCCGAGCCTGTACCCATTTTCGTGGCAGCATTGCGCCCTGGAATGATACGCTTGGCGGCCCGCGAGAGCGATGGGGTCATTCTCAATTGGCTGTCAGCCCAAGACACAGCCAAAGTATCCCAAATAGCCCGCGAAATCAACCCCGAGGCGGAAATCGTGGCCAGACTGTTTGTCTGCCCAACGCAAGATACTGACTTGGCGCGCCAGATGGGCCGTCGCAACCTGGCAGCCTATGTGAATGTGCCGGTCTACAAGGCATTTCACCAGTGGTTGGGTCGCAGCGAAGCTCTGGCAAAGCATTGGGAACTCTGGGATTCAGGCGATCGGGTTGGTGCGCTGAAGGCCATCCCCGATGAGGTGGTGGACGATCTGATCATTCACGGCTCGCCTGAGGAGTGCCGACAGAAAATAGCTCGCTACGTTGACAACGGAGTCACAACGACTGCTTTGGCTCCGATGTGCCCCCCGCAGATGACGGATGCGCAAGCCATTGAACTGCTCAGCCCGCAAGGGGTATGACCAGGCTATATGCCTGAATCTTTACTAACTCCTTAAAGAACTCTCAACAAAAGCAGCTTTAATCATGAGAATGTCAATAGACTGAAAGACAATATATGAACGACACCCTGAAGCTAAATCAAACTCAACTGGAGTCTGTTAATTACGGCAAGTTGCTAGATGATGCCATAGCGCTGATTGATGGAAAGCTGACGCAACTGCCAGCCCGCAACATCGTCTCGGCCAATGAGATGTCTGACATGCTGTTGGATTTGCGTTTGCTCATCTCGGGTGCTCGCGAAACAGGCGATCCTATTGAGGTAGCTTCGCCAAACTAGCCTAGCTTTCCAACTGAATTCCAAAACGCTCTACATACTCAGCTAGAGCCGCCCGCCGCTCGGCCGGGTCAATGCCAAAATCTGTGATGTCGTAAGCCACCCGACCGTGGCGCCCGCGTGGGTGGGTGTCCATATAGTCTTTCATGGCTTGTTCCACTTCGGCTGTGAAGGGCTGGTTGGCGATCTTGTAAATTTGGGCAACCGTGGCGATGTCGTCAGTCATGAATTCATGAAAGACAATATCCAGGGAGCGTTCCTGGGGTAGCAAGTGGCGGTCGCGGGTGCAGGCTGTCAGCATGTCTTCAATCAGCTGCGCCCACCATTGCCCTATGCGATGCGTGTCTACGGGCAACTCGGCGCTCAGCCGGGAACTGTAGCAAATCATGGTGCAAAAAGAAGCTGTGATGGAGACCGGGTCGCGATGGGTTAGAGCGAAAGTTGCATCTGGGAAGACAGCAGTCAGAGGCTTGAATTGTTCCAGATGCTGTGGCGACTTCAAAATCCAGCGCTCTCCGCCGCGCAAAAACTGCAAGCCCTGTAAAACGCGCTTCAGATAGCGATAGTGGGGGGTTTGGTCTGATTTCTTGTAGTATTCACGCCAACTAGGCAGCACTCCCAGAGTGTCAAACAGCATGGTTGAACCCGACATGCCCAGCAGGTGGATTTCTTCATGCACGTGATCCCATGTCATTTCATGCATGCGGTCAAAATGGGGGAGAAAATAGTTGCGCTGGTCAATGCCCTGCTGAGCCCGCTCCACCCGGCCGTCTATGGTGGTCTCATCGGGAGGCGCTACAGGCTCCAGAGCTTCCCACCAAGGTAAAGACCGCAGGGATTTGTCGGCGGCGATGAGATTGTGCAAGTGGGTCGTGCCCGAACGGGGCATACCGGCGATGATGATGGGCGCGATAACTTCCTGGTCGGCAGCTTCAGGATGGCGGGTAAAAAGGTCTTCCAAGCGCAGGCGGTTGACCAAAAAGGCGGTCGTCTGTGACCACAAACTCAATTTCCCCATTGGGCTGAGCCGTCCCTCGGTTTCAATGGATTGACATAGCACTTCAAGCGGTTCAGCGAATTCATCTTCACCGAAGTCGTCAAGGCCGGCTTGTTGTTTGGCAGCTGCCATGAGACCATCCAGTGAAAACGAAATACCTTCTGCCATGGCAGCGCTTGCCTTGATGATCTCCAGCTGATCGTCTGTGAAGTCTGGGTTGGCCAGATCGTGCAGACGGATATCGGGTGGGCGTTGGAATGGTTGGCTTTCAGACATGAGAACTGCTCCTAGGGGTGGGGTTTGTGGAAGTTGCTTGGCTTAGGGGAGCAACCATCTTGACCAGTTTCCCCAGCAGAAGTCCCAAGGCTGCGCCCCCAGCTACGTCTGAGGCGTAATGAATTCTCACGTGAATACGGCTGCAAGCTACCACCGCTGCCAAAAGCCAGAACGGCCAACGCCTCTTGCTGGCTTCTGCCAGCAGTGTTGCCGCTAGAAAAGCGCTGCAAGCGTGGCCGCTAGGAAAACTTGACGTAACAGGGATACGCAGATTCAGAGGTCGGTCACCAGGCGGAGGCGGGCGGTGCCGACGAAAAAAGGATTTCACCACCAAGTTGACCAACACCGATTCCAACCCCAAAGCTATGGACAAGCGCCGAAAATTCTGCTTGTGCCTAGCACTTCTGACACTGAGCAAAGCCCCCAGCAGTTGCCACAGCAAACTCCAGTCACCCAAGCTGGAAGCAGTGTAAAAGATACGATCCCAAAACGGATTGCCGCGCAGTTTCTCCCAAGAGCGGTCAACTATATTGTCCAGGTCGTCCAGCGGTCGCCAATCGCTGGGTGATTCTGGCTTTGGCTCTGGCTCCATTTTCCTTTACTTTAGTGGGGGTTTTAACTGTGCCCACAGTTTTTTGGCCGAGTCGGCGGCATCTAGGCGCGCCCACGGCTTGTTACTGAGTTTGTGCCGGAGCTTCTTCTGTCCGCCCCTGTGCCGGAGCGGGCACGCACACGTCATTGCGGGGTTCGCTTCGGTCGGCAATCTGTCCTGTGGGACACACCGAGCAGCTGTCGGGCCAGCCGTCGTCATCTGTGTCAACGCCTATTTCGTTGTCATCGCAGTCTGGAGCTGGCACAAAGGGTTCGCCAGTGCAGGTAATCCCCTCCTCGGGGCGATACAGTGCTGTAACGCGGTCTGGTGGGGCTTGGCGGCCATCCAAGTAGGTTCTGGTTCGCTCGGTATAGACGCGGACACAGACGCCCTCCTCCACCTCAATTTGATCGGTCTGTTCAGCTTCAAGTGACTTAGTGCTATACATGGTGACGGTGATGGAAGTGTCGGTATATGATGTCCAAATCAAAATGGGATAAGGTGTCGTATTTTCCACCACCAGGTCCACATAAGGCCATGAAATGGTAGCTTCGCGCCCATAGGGGTAGCGGGAGATATACAGGCTGTGGCTCATATACTCCCTGAAGTCAAGCCCTGCAAAAAACGCCGCATTGAAGAAGGTCGTGGCGAATTGAGAAACGCCGCCACCTACATCGGTCTGGAAGATGCCCCTGTAAATCACGCCCGCTTCCACGAAACCCTTCTCCTCGGTGCGCTCGCCCACGTGGTCGTTGAGCGAGAAGAGTTCGCTAGGCTCAATGATGGCGCCACGCACCAAGTCGGCAAAGCGCTGGATGTTCGTGACCCTGGGCTCATTCGGCTGGTGCATGGTGGTGAACTCACCCACTTTGACCTTGATTTCTCCGTCTTGAGCGAAGTCCGGCAACAGCTCTGGGTCTTGCCTGAAGGGCACTTCCAAGGAAGCGTCGTCTTGGTCGGAGAAGATGGTGTGCAGCACGCCATCGGTGTCAAATTCATCGCAGCAACGATAACCAGGTTCAGGGAAAGGAGCTACCGGAGTGTCGTTGAGCACAGTGATGACTCCAAAGTTGCCCGGTACGATGTCATCTGAGTAGCGTTCTTCAAAGGCCGTATGCACGGCTTGGGGGTCGGCCAGCGCTATTTTTATTTCCGCGCTTTGGTTGGAGTTGTATTCAGACAGGTTTGCACAGGAAAGCTCAGGCAGCCGCGTGGGGCGCAACTCAAGGTCAATTTCGAGCCACCTGCGAATCTCAGCCGAAGTGAACTGACGCGACACGCTAGGCTGCGACACACTGGGGGGAGTCTTGGAAGTCACAGTCAGGCCCCGAGCTGTTTTGCGGTTCAGCTCGGAGATGCTGGCGGTCAGGGCTTGGTTGCTGAAACGGGTTGGGACTGTGGTGGTTGGGATTTCACCGACGTTGATTTTTTGTGCCTTAGGGTCGGCCACTGCGATGACCTGGCTGACTATGTCAGAAGCGCAGATGATGCTGCCATCTTGTCCTGGTGTGAAGATAATTGCACCGCTGGTGTCGGCAAATTCAATCTTCGGGTCGGTGGGTTCGCTTACAATTATGTCTTCTACATCGGCCAAGGCAGGGGAGTTGGGATTGGTTTCGGCAAAGTAAGACACAGATACCCTATGGGGGTCTGAAAAGGCATCCAACCACTGCTCAACCCGCGATCCAAGATTGCCCGACCTGCCAGCTGCCATCGCATTTGCCACAGTTGCATCCACATCAATGCCCAAGTTCAACTCCGACATGGTGGTTGTAACAGTTCGGCTGGGGTCGGTCGGAAGGCTCCATTCCACAGTGCGCTGGCCGTGTTGTGCGGCCAAGTCTTCGAGGAGCTGACGGAGATCGTCTTCTGACAGACCTCCGATGGCGATGTCGGGAGTGGTGCCGTCCTCAAAGGAAAGCGTGACGTTTCTGAGTACCTGGCCATTATGTACCCGAGTGTCAATTCCATAGGCCGCCAAATTTCCTCCAACAGCCAATATCAACAGCGAGCCGACACACACAGCCAGCCAGAAGAAAATTCGCTTGGTTCGACTGCGCTTCGCGGGCTGCTCAGCGGATTCCTCAGCGATTGGGTCAGGGGGTTGATCTGGTGGCTGCTCATCGGAATCTGGCAGTTGCTCGGAAAAGGGGGTTGGTTCGCCGGACTCTGCTGATTCCTCGTCAGATAAATTTACAGAATCGTGCTGAGCCCCTTCGGAATCGGACTGAGACATATCCACTACAACTAAGCGTACAAATTAAGCACCATGAATTTGGCGCAAGCAGGTGTAGGCAACTCAGCTAGGCAAGTATGTTCTAAGGCAGATTTGGTTTAGAACAGGCGGGGTTTTGAAGGCTCCATGCCACGCAGTTCGTCATAGTCCACAATTAGCCAGTCAATGCCGCGTTTTTTGGCTAGCTCCTTGGCTTGGGGGCGGATTTCTTGTGCCACTAACATCCCGCGCACAGACTTAAGCTGCGGGTCGTCCTTCATGAATTCCAAATAGCGGCTCAACTGCTCCACGCTGTCGATTTCGCCGCGGCGTTTGACTTCAACTGCCACTGAGTTGCCCTGCGCATCGGTGCAGAGCAAATCCACTGGGCCAACTTGAGTGGGATGTTCCCGCCTGATGAGCTTAAAACCCTCACCCAAAGCTTGAGGCGAGTCGGCCAGCAACTCCTGCAAATGGGCTTCCACTCCGTCTTTCTGAAGCCCGGGATGTCGGTCAAACTCAAAATCGGCATCAGAGACAATTTCCTTGAGTTCAATGCGCAGCAACTCCCCTTTGGGATTTGAAATTTCCCAGACGTCATCTGAGACAGTGATATTGTTGGGCGCGTTCATCCAGTTGAGCGGTTTATAAGCCCCCACGTCTGAATGAACCGACACACATCCGTCGGCTTTGACCATTATCAAACGCAAGCCTTCAGGCAGATGAGCCGACAGCCTGCCGGTGTAATGAACCACGCATCGGGCAATGATCAGCCTCATTTTGCTGCTTTTCCCACTTGGAGCTTGCTGTCAAACCCGGCTGCTGTCTACCCCAAGATTGCCGCAGCGATGGCAATGACTTTGGCGGCCCATTCTGGCTGGCAGATTAATAGGTCCGGGAGATAGGGATTGGGCTGATTGTAGCGCAATGGGCTGCCGTCTATACGTGAGGTGTGCAATCCCGCTGCTTGCGCCACGGCTGCAGGCGCGGCAGAGTCCCACTCATATTGCCCGCCCGTGTGGGCATAGATATCGGCTCTGCCCAGCACCACTTCCATAGCTTTAGCCCCAGCAGAACCTAAAAGTATCAGCTCTCCGCCTAGTTCTTCCACCAAGGCTTGTGGAATAGGGCCAGGCCGGCTCCGACTGGCGATAATCCTGGGCTTGCAGTTTGCGTTGGCCTCGGGCGATGCCACCTGGGGCGGGGCAATACTGTCCACGCTGGCGGTTGAAAGCGTCAAGCCCCTGGCGGGCAGGGCAACAGCGCCTGCTATTGGCTGTTCTTGCGCCACAAGTGCTACGTGCACAGCCCAGTCATCTCTAGGAGGTTCCCCGAATTCACGGGTGCCGTCCAGCGGGTCGACAATCCAGACTCTTGGCGCTGTCAATCTAGCGGGGTCGTTCTTACCCTCCTCTGACAAAACTGCATCATCAGGTCTAGCTGCCTGCAAAGCTTTGGTCAGAAACTCATGCGATGCTTGGTCGCCTTGGCGCTTCAACTCAACGCTTTGTTCTGCTGTCAACCCCACAGGTGCGCTGGCACGCAGGCGCATCAACAGCTTGCCCGCCTCTTCAGCCAATTCGTGGGCCAAAAGGTGGTCTTCAGCACTGGCAGTTCGGGCCGGTGGGGGAGAGATAGTCACAACTGGGTTCTATGGGGTTGAGGCGCAACGTAGATCATAAATCTCAAGCTTATATAGCATAATTATTGAGTGAGTAACTCTAGCCAAGCCCACATCGGCCACAAGGAGCTAGCCCATCTCAAAGCTCTGGAAGCGGAAGCCATCCACATCTTCAGGGAGGTTGCAGCGGAGTTTGAGCGGCCGGTTCTGCTTTGTTCAGGGGGCAAAGATTCAGTTGTCATGGTGCACATCGCCTCCAAGGCATTTTGGCCCTGCAAGCTGCCTTTCCCTATTATGCATGTGGACACTGGGCACAACTTCCCGGAGGTCATCGGGTTCAGAGACGATCTCATTGCCTCCCTGGGCGCCCGTTTAGTGGTGGCTTCGGTGGAGGAGTCCATCCGCCAAGGGCGAGTGGTTGATGACACAGGCCCCAGAGCTTCCAGGAATCGCCTGCAGACGGTTACCTTGCTGGATGCCATTGAAGAGCATGGATTTGACTCGGTCTTCGGGGGCGGACGCAGAGACGAAGAGAAGGCCCGTGCCAAGGAGAGGGTGTTTTCCTTCCGGGACGAATTCGGGCAGTGGGATCCCAAAAACCAGCGACCTGAGCTTTGGAATCTCTACAACGGCCGCCACAAGAAGGGCGAACACATCCGGGTTTTTCCCATTTCCAACTGGACTGAACTGGACGTCTGGCAGTATGTGGCACAAGAGGGCATAGCCCTGCCCTCCATCTACTACGCGCACCGCCGAGAAGTTTTTGAGCGAGACAGCATGTTGCTGGCAGTGTCGCCCTTCGTTACCCTGGCAGCCGACGAAAAGCCGTTTGAAACTATGGTTCGCTATCGTACGGTGGGGGACGCTACTTGCACCGGCGCAGTTGAGTCAAACGCCGACACCGTGGAGAAGATAATTGACGAAGTAGCCGCCAGCCGTCTCACCGAGCGAGGCGCTACCAGGGCGGACGACCGCTTCTCAGAAGCTGCCATGGAAGACCGCAAACGTCAGGGATATTTCTAGGCAGGGATACTTCTAGCCCCAAGGTATCCCAAGCTTTGACGACATGACTTCCGGATTGCTTCGCATCGCCACCGCCGGCTCAGTTGATGATGGCAAGTCAACGCTCATCGGTCGGTTGTTGTACGACAGCAAATCCATCTTCATCGACCAGATGGAAGCGGTGGAGCAAGCCTCCCAGAATATGGGGATCGACTATGTGAATCTGGCGCTGCTGACAGACGGGCTGCGCGCCGAGCGAGAACAGGGCATCACCATCGACGTGGCGCACCGCTATTTTTCCACGCCCCGGCGCAAGTTCATCATCGCCGATACCCCCGGACACATCCAGTACACCCGCAATATGGTAACTGGCGCCTCCACAGCCAACTTGGCCTTGGTGCTAGTGGATGTGCGCAATGGGGTAGTGGAGCAGTCTCGCCGGCACGCTTTTTTGGCGTCGTTGTTGCGTATCCCGCACCTAGTGCTCTGCGTCAACAAGATGGACTTGGTGGACTATGACTTCGCCGCCTTTGAGGAGGTGCGAGAAGAGTTTGTCCAGTTTGCCGAGAAGTTAGAAATTCCAGATTTGTGCATCATCCCCATTTCAGCTCTCAAGGGTGACAACGTGGTGGAGCGTTCGGAGAATATGCCTTGGTATGAGGGCACTTCGCTGCTTCACCATCTGAATGAGATTCACATTGCTTCCGACCGCAACTTGATAGACCCCCGCTTCGCAGTCCAATACGTATTGCGTCCTCATTCAGATGAATTTCATGACTATCGGGGCTACGCTGGCACTGTGGTGAGCGGAGCCTTGCGCCCTGGTGATGAGGTGATGATCTTGCCGTCTGGCTTCACCACCAGGATTGCCGGGATAGACACCGCTGACGGCAGTGTTGCGGAAGCCCAAGCTGGAGATGCTGTAACCGTGCTGCTGGAGGATGACATCGACATCTCCCGTGGCGACATGATTTGCCGTGAGGGCAATCATCCGAAGGTCAGCCAGGATATTGATGTCATGATTTGCTGGATGTCTGAGCAAGCTGAGTTGTTTGAGCGCGCTACCTATGCCATCAAGCACACCACTCGTTGGGCCAGAGCCATGGTGAAGGA
Source organism: Candidatus Hopanoidivorans cymbastelae (assembly GCA_028283145.1). Classification (GTDB taxonomy): domain Bacteria; phylum Actinomycetota; class Acidimicrobiia; order Acidimicrobiales; family Hopanoidiivorantaceae; genus Hopanoidiivorans; species Hopanoidiivorans cymbastelae. The sequence continues at coordinate 3,456 of JAPYNY010000079.1, read as the reverse complement.
AGTGAAGTACCGCCTGGACATCAATACCTTGCATCGCGTGGAGGAAGCCAACTCTTTGGCACTCAATGAGATTGGTCGTGTAAGGTTGCGCACTACGGCACCGCTATTTTTTGACACCTATCGTCGCAACCGCGCCACGGGCAGCTTCATTCTGGTGGATGAAGTCACCAACGCTACCGTGGCAGGCGGGATGATCTTGGGAGAGTCTGACTGAACTCCGAAGCTTCCTCCACGCCTGATGCTTCCTCTGTCCCCCAAACTTCCGCAAGGGAGGTAGTCTGGCACGCCTCTTTGCTGCCCAGGGACAGACGCTGGGAAGTTGCTGGGGGATTTGGAGCAACTGTCTGGTTTACCGGCTTGTCTGGCTCGGGAAAATCATCTGTGGCAGTGGAGTTGGAGCGCCTGCTGATTGAATCGGGGCAAGCTGCCTATCTGCTGGACGGCGACAATCTTCGGCACGGACTGAATTCCGACTTGGGATTTTCAGCTGAAGACAGAGATGAGAACATACGCCGAGTGTCGGAAGTAGCCAGGTTGATTGCCGATGCGGGTTTGGTGGCGTTGGTGCCGGTGATCAGCCCCTACAGACAGGCCCGTCAGCAGGCCCGACACATTCACGAGGCAGCCGATCTACGCTTTGTTGAAGTATTTGTGGATACGCCGCTGGAAGTCTGCGAGCGGCGTGACCCCAAGGGGATGTATGCCAAAGCCAGGGCGGGTGAGATCAAAGGCTTCACCGGCATTGACGACCCGTACGAAATCCCGTCATCACCCGAAGTTCATCTCAAACCCAACCATGGCACTCCACAGCAGCAAGCTGAGATAGTTTTAGAAGTTTTGCTGTCTGGCTGACCTTTGTGAGGGGCCGTCAGCTATTGGTCTGGCTGGTGGGTTTCCGATGCTCGGGGCCCGTGGTCGGAGGTCGGTTGCCGATAGCCGGCCACTAGCTTGGTTTTGTCAGGTGACAGGCTGGTATTTTTTGGTCAGCTGATTCCAAGATACTTCAATTGGCAGAATCGTTCTGAAATAAATGAAGATGCCATCTCCTTGGCTTATCCTCACAAGGGGGTTGTAATCGGATGATTCCAAAGTTATTCTGCTCTCCAAAGTTGAATTGCAAGGCAGTTCTAAGTCGTAGGTTCTCTCCACAGAGTTAAACCGCAGAACGGCCAGCACGCCTAACTGAGACTCATTGCAGCCGACCAAGCTGTCGTCTATGAAGAAGACTCCTGGCCGGCCATTTGATTTAGCCAAATTTTCTGGTGCCGCCAGAATATTCCAGCCGTTCTGCAGCTCCAGAGCAACTTCCTCATCTGCCGGGCCAACGCTTCTATAAGGTCCATTATTACGGGCGGGGTTAGTTTGGTAAGCCAAGCCTGTGCCTTCTTCTATCGGCCGCGACGGGGAGAATTTTATATAGGACAGCCACCGCTGTTCGGTCGTGTCCCATTGCCAGAGCACCCCGTCCTCAAACAGCCCCAACTCTCGCAAGATTTCAGTTGAGGTTGCATCTGATATCCTGACTGTGGTGATGCGCCATTCAGACCGTCCCGAAGCACCACTGCCATTTTCCGGCCCGTTGATGGTCGGCAAATTTGGGCTGCCGCCGTTGCTGCCGCCATTGCCATTGCCGTTCCCGTTGTTGCCCCCGCCGTTGTTTTGGCTGCCATTGTTCCCGTTATCGTCGTTGTCGTCCTCACTGCCATTATCACCTCCGTTGCCACCGCCATCGTCCTCTTCAGGCTCTGTCGGTTCTGATTGACTTGGCGGTACAGTTGTAGTCGTAGTTGTTGTGGAAGGCGGCTGCTCCTGTTCTGGTTGAGCAGGTGCTTGCCCAGAGGGCCGATTTCCGAAAGTTGTCTGAGTTGGATCTTGTCCGAGGTCGACTGGTCCGCCCTCAGTAAATTCTCCTAATAATGACGATTGGCATATTCTTTCCAAAGTTGGTATTTCTGAGAGGGCAGCGAGGCCTATGGTAGCGTCAGTGATGAGTTGATTCCTGAGCATTCTGTCTACAAAGGCACTGGGAAGTTGCCCCGACAGCGCATTGCCACAAAAGAAAAACAACTCCAACGGCGCCCCTGCCAACTCACTTGGAATTTCCCCGCTGAGTTGGTTGCCCTTCAATCCAAGTTTACCGAGTTGACGCAGCCGACCGAGCTCGGCCGGAATGCCGCCTGAAAGCCTGTTGTCGGATAGTGTAAGCACTCGCAGGCTGCTGAGCTGGCCAAGCTCTGGGGGGATGTTTCCATCCAGAAGATTATTGTCTAGGCGCAATTCCCTCAGATTGGCAAGATTTGCTAGTTCAGTGGGAATGTTTCCAGTCAGCCGGTTGTGGTTGAAATTGAGATGAGTGAGTTCTGTAAGCTGGCTCAACTGTGCTGGAATAGTTCCTGAGAGTTGGAGAGGGGAATATCCTTGAACTCCGTAATCAAACGGAAGCAGTATTTGCGTTACGCGCCCGCCTTGGATGACTACCCCTTCCCAGGTTTCAATATTCTTTGTTCCTCCCTTGCCCCAAGTGAGCAGTGGATGGCTGGGGTGCAAATTTGAATTTTGTGGCTGGTTGGTCCAATGGTTTCGGATTTCCACCAGAGCCTCGCAGTCTGCTACAAGGTCGGGGGTTTCTGAAGAATCCGCCACGAATACCCCAAGCCGACATGACAGCGGATTCAATTCTTCGTCAACTGGCTGAAAGAGGCTTTGAAATTGGGCCGAGGCGGGTGAAGTCAAGCTGATGGAAACTAGGGCAACGAAAAGCATAGCAACCAGCAATGCAACTGGCAGCCTTGCCCGCGTGCCAGGCTTGGTGGTTGGGTTCCGCCGGTTAAGCCTGCGTGGCTCAAAACTTGGCTTTTCCAAGTGAACCGCTTTTTTTTTGTTGGCTGGCAAATTACGTCACTTTACTATGATTGAAACGGAAAATTCTATCAAACTATAATAATGATGGTTTTATAAACTAGCGAATTATTTGGGAAAATATAAACCTTCTTATTTTACACAAGCTTTTGAAAAAATTATTGCTTCCTTATACTTTTGGATACTTTTGGGGTTCGCCATGAGGGACTAGGGCTACCGTTAGACAAGTTGCCAGGCAGTGCTTTACCACGTCGGTGCTTGCCTGTTTTCGACCGAGTCATAGCAGATGCATGGGCTGCTTGCTCCCAGCCGTCTTCCAAAGGCGGGAGTTGAATATTGTCATATCTACATGAAAGAGCCCACAGCAAAACTAGGTCTGCGAGCAGCGGATTTCTGGGAAAGAGAGGCCCATGCAAGTATGTGCCGATTACGTGGCCTTTCATGGCGCCTTCGGTTTTGTCCTCGTTGTTGTTGCCGTGCCCGTTTTTGACCTTTCCGAAGGGCTTGGCGCTTTGTCCCAAAAATGTACGGCCTAGGTGGTTTTCATAGCCCACGATTTCAAGAGAAGCAGGGTGTGGCGTTGCGGTGGTATTTTCA
>JAPYNY010000078.1 GCA_028283145.1 Candidatus Hopanoidivorans cymbastelae | reverse complement strand
CTGTAGTGGATGACGGCGTCAACGGAGCCAACGGCGGTAGTGCCCACGCTGTGGTAGATGAACTAGCTTTGGAACGCGCCTTCAGGTGGCTGTTGCGAGCACAAGAAAGCGACGGTTCCTGGTTTGGGCGTTGGGGGTCCAACTATATATACGGCACGGGAGCTGCAGTGCCGGCCCTGATTGCAGCCGGCATCAGCCCAAGGCATCCCGTTATTGCCAAAGCCGTTGAATTCCTTCACAGCACTCAAAACCCTGACGGCGGCTGGGGTGAAGACATGCGCTCATACACCGATTTGAGTTACAAGGCCAAAGGAGAATCCACCGCTTCACAGACAGCGTGGGCATTGCTGGCGCTGGTCGCCGCCCAAGAGTTGGGCGAGCCTGCCTTGAGGGGAGCAGCCTGGTTGGCCGAGACACAGCTTGAAGACGGCACCTGGGATGAGCCTTGGTTTACAGGCACCGGCTTCCCAGGCGACTTTCTCATCAACTACCACCTCTACCGCGACGTGTTTCCCGTGACCGCTTTGGGCCGCATTATTACCGCACTGGCGAATACGAGCCTAAATGCCCCAAGTTTTGCCTCGACCAGCCTCAAAACCACGACATAGCTGACATAGCCATGCCCATCCTCCCACCTGATTCTCGCTTCAAGCTGTCAAGAAAGCCGAAGACCAAGCAATCCCCGTCTGAGGGTTCCTCGTCTGAGGGTCTCTGGCTCTGGTGTCCGCTAAGGGTAGAAGCCAGAGCTGCCAAGCGCGGAGCCAAAGCTTCGTTGGTCAGACACAGCGGCATGGGACCCAAGAAATCCACCGCATTCGTTGAGCAGTTGCTGACCAGCCAAGAATATAAAACGGCATTTGAGCGCAGTGTGGTGATCGTAGGCTTTGGCGGCGGCTTGAAGGCAGACGACAAGCCGGGCGATGTGATAGTCGCCAGCAAAGTCCTAGGCCTTGGGGAGGCTTTTGAGTTTCCTGAAGCTGACCTGTTGGCTCAGATGTTGTCAAGCCATGATCTTGCGGCCCGCACGGGCGTGATTCACTCAGCCGACCATGTGGTCTTAGGCAAGCAGCGCCAAGAGCTTTCAGATACGGGCGCCGATGTGGTTGAAATGGAGTCGTGGTGGCTGCTTCAGGCAGTTGAGGAAGCCAACGAAAAAGCTGCCCAAGCCCAAACAGCCGACACAGATCGCAAAGCCCAGCCAGCCGCAGCCGAAACGTTGGCAACGCTCGGTCTGGCTCCGACACCATTGCCAACTCCCCAGGCGGTCATCAGAGTTCTCTTTGACACACCGCAGCGGTCCTTGTTGGGGGCTGTGCCTGGGATCATAACAGTTTCCAAAGTTCTCTCCAGTGCGGTAGCAGCACTGGAGACAGTGACTTCATCGGAGGTACAACCATGAGCATTTCGCTCAAACAGAGAACCAGAGTGGGGATGTACATGCTCTCCAACAAACTTCGCCGGCGCAAGAAATATCCGCTGATTGTTGAGTTGGAGCCGCTGTTTGCCTGCAATCTGGAGTGCCCAGGCTGCGGCAAGATTCAGTATCCAACGGAGATTTTACGCAAGCGCCTGTCGGTGGAAGAGGCGGTTGGGGCCATCGAGGAGTGCGGCGCTCCGATGGTGTCCATCGCTGGCGGCGAACCCCTGCTGCACCCCCAGATTGCTGAAATTGTGGAGCAGTTGGTCAAGCGCAAGAAATATGTCTATCTCTGCACCAACGGGGTGCTGATGTCACGCAAGCTGGACAAGTTCAAGCCGTCCAAGTATTTCTCGTGGGCGGTGCATATTGACGGACTCAGAGAGCGCCACGACTTGGCAGTTGCCAGGGAAGGCGTTTTCGACAAGGCTATAGAAGCTATCAGGGAAGCCAAGAGCAGGGGCTTCAGAGTTACCACCAACTCAACTTTTTTCAACACCGACACCCCTGAGACCGTGCGCAGCGTCTTGGACTTTCTAAATGACGAACTGGAAGTTGACTCCATGATGATTTCCCCTGGGTATGCCTATGAGAAGGCGCCCGACCAGGAGGGCTTCTTGCCGGTGGACCAGACCCAGAAGTTGTTTCAGGAATCATTCAAGGGCGGGCGCCGTCGCAAGTGGCGTCTAAACCACTCGCCTCTGTTTTTGGATTTCCTGGAGGGCAATCGGGATTTTGAGTGCACCCCGTGGGGCATTCCGAGCTATTCAGTTTTCGGCTGGCAGCGTCCGTGCTATCTGATGTCGGATGGTTATGCCGAGACGTATGAAGAGTTGATTGCCACCACCGACTGGGAAGCCTACGGGCGAGGCAAGGATGAAAGGTGCGCAAACTGCATGGCGCATTGTGGCTATGAACCAAGTGCGGTTTTTGCCACGCTGGGGTCGCTCAAGGAGTCGCTGCGGGCTCTGAAGCGTTGAGGCGGACTTGGCCGGGGGTGCCGCTCTGCTGGCATTTTCTGTCGTTTGAAGGCTAGCTTGAAAATTAAGTTTGCGAAGCAATAATCTGCCTCTTCAAAGCAATAATCTGCCTTTTCGGGGGCTGCTGGTTGCATTTCTAGGTTTGTTGGCCATTCTGGGTTTGCTGGCTGTCGGTTGTTCGTCTGAAAACCCCCAGTCTGCTACCCCAGCCACTATTCCACCAGTTTCTGCTGACGTCAGCCCAGTTTTGCCACCTGTCTTGTCGGTGACCCTCGCTACGACCACCCCAGGTGAGCCTCCGCCACCTTCGGTGCTGGTCGGGGCTGTCATGTCCAAGACCGGCTGGCTGCAGGTTGTGGATGCGGCAGCACTGGCAGCTATCCAAGCCCAAGTTGAGATTGTCAATGAGGCAGGCGGTATCAACGGCCTGCCGCTGCGTCTGGAAGTGATTGACATAGCTAGCGATTTGAATGAGTCGTTTCAAGGGGGCAAGCGGATGGCTGGAGACCAGGCCGCGGCGGTGTTTGTGTCGTGCGACCAGGAGTTCGCTCTGCCCGCCGTGCAAGAGACGCTCAACAGCATCGTTACAGTCATTCCCTGTCCTGTCAGTCAATGGTGGCAGCGCGATAATGTCTTTACCTTTGGTGTGTCGCCGGCCACTGAGGGCAGGGCACTGGCGGCCCAAGTTCAAAACACTCAGGCTCGCTCAGCGGTGGTTTTTTCCGATCGGGACAGCGGTTTTTCCGAGGACGTTTGCCAGCAGTTTGTCCAGACGTTTCAAGGCTCAGGTGGGATGGTGCGCCAAGTGGTGCCTATCAGCTTTGCAAGCAGTCCATCGCAATTTCGCACGGTGGTGCAGCAAAGCAGTTTGGCTCAGGTGGATGTGGTCGTGATCTGCTCGGTTCTGCCCACGGGCCGCAACCTCTACAACGCCATTCGCTCACAGGGCATCTTGACGCCGGTGGTAGCCAACTCCCAGTTGGAAGGGGACTGGATGGAAGCAGACAGGCGGCAAGGTGCGATTGGGGTGCTGAGTTACGGTTCTGTTTGGGGTGACGACCCGGCGGAGGCAGTCAACCGACTGATTCAGCGGATTCGCCAGAACGAGCCAGACTTGCGACTCAACGGCACAGCTATTGCAGCCGCTGACGCGTTGATGGCGTTTGTTGTGGCGGCGCGACAAGTTGCGGCCAGCAGCCCTGATTTCCAGGCAACAGGCAAGCTTGACAACGTGGAGTTGCGCCGTGCCATTCAGGCACTGGAGAATGCGGAGTTGGTTTCAGGCTTTGTGAGCGTGGATGGCGACTCCAATATCGTGGCCTCTCGGCCGATGAGAGTTGTAGAAGCCGCCAACAATGTACCGCCCCGAACGATAGCGATCGTGCAAGCCCGTTGATTTAGCGAATTGATGCTATCGGCATCACACCTAAGATTATAAAATTAAGTTTGATGAATACCAGTTGCGAAACACCGAGAAACCGGCAAAGGCTTTAATATGACCCAAGCTTCAGCCGGAGACCAACTTTCACTTGAGGGCACTCAGCCGCCGCGGGTGAAAAAGCAGTCCCCGCGTGTGCCCGTCGAGCCTGATTTGCTGATTTGGGCGCGCGAGCGAGCTGGTTTCTCACGGGAAGACATAGTTGCAGATGTGAGATTCAAGAAATTTCCCGATTGGGAAGAGGGCAACTTAATGCCTACTTTAAGCAGTCTCGAAGCATTTGCGAAAAAGGTTCGTGTACCTCTTGGATATTTGTTCCTTCAAAAACCTCCGAAAGAGGCCATTCCCATTAAGGATTTTCGCACTCCTATGGGGAAGCCTGTTAAGAGTCCGAGCCCGGAACTTTTGGATACAATTTATGTCTGCCAGAGGCGGCAAAGTTGGTATCGGCATCATGCCATTTCTTCCGATGAGACTGAACTGGATTTTGTGGGTAGCGCAACTATAAATACTCCTGTTGAAAAGGTTGCGACAGAGATGCGCGCAAAACTTGGTTTTGATATGGAGGCTCGTAGAAAATGCAAAAATTGGGAAGAGGCTTCTCGGTTTCTAATCAGACAAGCTGAAGCTGCAGGTGTCTTGGTCATGGTAAGCGGGGTCGCTAAAGGTAATCCTCATCGCCCTCTAAATCCAGATGAGTTCCGAGGTTTCGCGCTTTCAGATACTTTAGCACCTTTGATTTTCATTAATGCTGCAGATACTAAAGCTGCCCAAATTTTTACTTTAGCTCATGAACTAGCGCATCTCTGGCTAGGAGATTCAGTTTTATCTAATATGATTTTTTTCAATTCTGACGCAGTTCAGATCACAGGCTTTAGGCGTGAAGAGGTATGGTGTAATGCTGTAGCCGCGGATTTTCTTGCATCACGTGTCGATTTGGATAGAGAGTTACTTGGTATAGCTAAAGAATTATCCATAAATATGGATGCATTGTTAATGAGGCTGAACGAACCAGAAATGCTCCAAAAAATTCTTTCCCGATTGATTACTACGTTTAGGATAAGTAAATTGGTCATCTTAAGGCGCTTGCTTGATATGGATCTGATTAGTCGAGAACTGTTTAGGGGAACATGGGACAGGGAAATTAAACTTTGGGAGCAGCATAAACAGCAGAGCGACAGTAGAGGCGGTGATTTTCATAAAATGACTTTATCTCGTGTGAGTCGCAGATTTGCTAAGGCTTTGATTGCTAGCACCCTTGTTGGTAAGACACACTATCGAGATGCATATCGCATGCTTGGTATCTCTAAGACAGAGACTCTAAAAGAACTTGGTCGTGAGTTAGGTGTTACGTTATGACCATCTATGTGTTTGATGCAAACGTATTTATCGATGCGAATAACATTTTTTATGACATGAATGTTTTCCCAGCTTTTTGGGATTGGCTGATTTTGCAAAACCAGAGGGGAAATATCGTAAGTATTGATAAAATTTTTGAAGAATTATGTGAAAAAGAAGATAATCTTGCAGAATGGGCACGACAGCGAGATGACAATTTTTTTGTTGCATCAGGATCTGTAGTAGTTAAAAAATATAGCCATGTAAGCTCTTGGGCTAATGCAAGTAATTATACGCGTGCTGCAATTCATGAATTTTTAGATGACGCAGCAGATTCTTGGCTCATTGCTCATGCGTTGGCTAGTGGATATATTGTTGTTACTCACGAGGTGCCTGGGAGTGATAATGAAAAAATTAAGATCCCTGATGTTTGTGCTGATTTAAGGGTTAAATGCATGAACCTATTTGATATGCTTCGGAGAGTAAAACCAAAATTTATTTTGGAGAATTAGACTAGCACAGTGACTAAAGGATGGCATATCCCCGTTGTTTTCACCTATATGGCTTTTCTTACTTTGAATATAAGTTGTTTTGACGGTTTCTGAAGCGCATTTCTTTAAAAAGCAGTTTTACCATGGTCGAGTTAGAAGGTGTAGGGAAGCAAAGATAGTGGTTGCGTAGGTTTGCTAATTTGTTCTTGCTTTGAGCACGCAAAAGACGTCCTAGGCTGCTGAGCCTGTTGCTATAGCTTTGCTAACTGCTCTCAGTTTGTGTGGTGGCAAAGCGCGCCTCCTGAATAGCTAGGCGCTGACAGCCCAGGGGCTGTCGCCTGGTCGCTGTGCAACACCTGTGGTTTATGTTCAGAGCATAAGCATCCAACGCACAGAAAGGCGGCTCACATGATAATCAACCTGCCCCGCGGCAAAACCTTTCAGATAATCAGGGAAGACCCCCGATACCTGATGAAGCAAATCA
>JAPYNY010000077.1 GCA_028283145.1 Candidatus Hopanoidivorans cymbastelae | reverse complement strand
GCTATAGACAGCAACGATATCTTGGATAAAGAAAAAATTCTGCTCAATGATGACCTGATTACAGGCAGTGGAACTACCTGCTTTACGGCTCAGGATAGACAATCTCAGACGTGGAAGTGTCTTCTATAACACAAGATTCTTTATTGTCAGAGACCCTGACCATCAACTTGGAGCCTGCATCCCTGGGTATCGGGTGTGTGCCAACTTGGAATCTGCCTTGTGAGTTATCTGCTGGGGTAATGTTAGAATACAACCAAACTGAATCATCATCCGCTAGCATCTCTGTAGCATAAGCTGTGGTATATTTTCTTCTAGCGTAGGTTACTCCTATGCGAATTGCTCCCCTACTGGGCGGGTCGTTGCCGTTGTCTAACCATAGATCCGACCCATCAGTGGCAGGTGCTACACTACTGCCTTCTTCCAAGAAGTTGTCAAGCGTTCTATCTCCAGGATGGTTCAATCTCAGATAACAAACGGGCAAGCAGCCTACTTTGGTGGAAGTTACCCCACCTCTGCCAGCTTTAGACACGTCAGTGGAACGAAACCTGTTACTTATATACTGGCTACCCCCCCCCGCCCCATTTGCTTCCAGCTCAAGGTCGTGCAATTCCCATGGGGCGCACTTGGCATCCAAGTCTTGAGACTGCTCCTCCAAGTCGTCTGAGGAACTGTTAGTGATGGCAACAATAATCACACCAGCTGCCACCGCCATCAACACCAACACAGCCGTAACAATTAGCGTCTGCAGCGTAATGCCCTGCTCATCTCCTCCTTGCCCTTGGATTTGACTGCGCTTGGCAGCAAACCTCTCCAATTTTCCCTTGTAAATAAGCATTATTTTTTCCTTTCTGAAATATATGTGATTTCATTTAATATCTACATGCATTCTATAGCATATCATTTTAATTGCTGCTTTTTCACAGAACCAAGAACAACTTCATAGCAACGACAGACTGGCCCGTCACGGATTCAAGCCTTTCTGGCAAAGCCAGACCTGCTTAGCATGTTCAGTTCTTGAAAAGCTACTGCAATTCGCTTACGTCAAGGGAGCCAAGCCAAGATGTCTGCCCAAGAAAACACAACTAGAAGCGAACCTTGCATCAAACGGGATAGACATGCCAATCAAGCTCTTCTGAGGTCAAGCCACGAGACATCCGCTCCCTGAGTGACCAATTGCCATCCCGCCTGGCTCCCTGAAATCACTTAGACCGGCTAAGGCATTTTGAGTGCAAGCTGCCACGGAAGCACCCAGCAGAGCACCGGCCAGCCAAAGCTAGCACTAGCAGCTTTCAGCTATTATCCTGCCGGTTTCTTCGTCAATATACTTGCGCAAATCATCCCGAGCCTGATAAGCTTCGCTCTTTGCACGACCGGCTTCCCTGGAAAGCTCAGGGTTCTTCCTCCGATGCTCGTGAGACCAGTTGATCGCATTCTCCTCCGCTTGCCACAAAATACTATGCAATTCACTGGTTTCTTCTCTGAGCTTATCGCGAACGTAAATTTCGTACTTCTCCAAAGACAACTCCTCGCTATACCCATAAATGGCCAAGCACTCCACGAACAGCCTCTTTGGTATCCAATCCTGTTCAGCTAGGTTTTCCATACGCTCCAACAGGGCGCAGACGCACATTCCAGCATCTGCTTCGGCCCGGCTGGGGTCACTATGGTCGCCGCACGTCAACTCGCTGAGCTCCTGTCGTAGGAATTTCATAGGGTTAATCGCCCTTTCCATCGACTCGTCTATTTCCACCTTCAGATGCCCCAGCTTCTCCTCGACGATTGCTTTAAGGATGTCCCGCGGAGGTGTCTGATAGCACCACAGGCTCAGATCTATCGTCGCGCTTTTCATAAACACCACAATATATAAGAAAACAGGAGATGAATCAAGCGAAAGCCGTGAAACCGGCCAGCGAAAGCCAGACTAGCAGCTTTCAGCCATCATCCTGCCGGTTTCCGCATCTACATACTTGCGCAAATCATCCCGAGCCTGATAAGCTTCGCTCTTTGCACGGCCGGCTTCTCTGGAAAGCTCAGGGTTCTTCCTCCGATACTCGTGAGACCAGTTGATCGCATTCTCCTCCGCTTGCCATAAAGCGTTATGCGTTTCACTGGTTTGTTCTCTGAGTTTATCGCGAACGTAAATTTCGTACTTCTCCAAGGCCAGCTCCTCGCTATACCCATAAACAGCCAGGCACTCCACGAACAGCCTCTTGGGGATCCAATCCTGGTCAGCTAGGTTTTCCATGCGCTCAAGCAGGTCGCAGACGCACATTCCCGCAGCTGCTGCGGGCCGGCTGGTTTCGCTATGGTCGCCGCATTTCAGCTCGCTGAGCTCCTGCCTGAGGAATTTCATAGGGTTAATCGCCCGTTCCATCGACTCGTCGATTTCCACCTTCAGGTGCCCCAACTTCTCTTCCACAGCCTCCTCGAAAAAGTCCCGCGGAGGTGTCTGATAGCACCACAGACTCAGATCTATGCTTGCGTCTTGCATCAAATCCATTTTACAAAGGAAACGAAACGGGGCACCGAGACAAGCGAAACGCCGCATAAAGCACCCAACAGATCAACGACCGGCCAAAGCCAGACTAGCAGCTTTCAGCAATCATCCTGTCGGTTTCTTCATTAATATACTTGCGCAAATCATCCCGCGCCTGGCGAACTTCCCCGTAAGCCGTTCGAGCTTCGCTTGAACGTTCAGGGTTGTCCCTCCGATACTGGTGAGACCAGTTACGCGCATTCCGACCAGCTTCCCACAAAGCACTATGCAGTTCGCTGTTTTGTTCGCTTAGCTTCTCATGAACATAAATTTCATACTTCTCCAAAGACAACTCATCGCTGTACCCAGAAGCAGCTAGGCACTCCACGAACGCCCTCTTGGGAATCCAATCCTGGTCAGCTAAGTCATCCATGCGCTCCAACAGGTCGCAGACGCACATTCCCACAGCTGCTTCGGCCCGGCTGGGGTCACTATGGCCGTCGCACCTCAACTCGCTTAGCTCCTGGCGCACGAACTTCATAGGGTTAATCGCCCTTTCCATGGACTCGTCAATTTCCACTTCCAAGTGCCCCAACTTCTGCAGCACCCCCTCCTTCACGAAATCCCGCGGGGCCGGCTGGTAGCACCACAGGCTCAGATCAATATTTGTGGCTTTCATCAAACCCAATTTACAAAGGAAACAAAAACGGGGCATTGAGACAAGTGAAACGCAGTCGAAGTGCCCAGCAGACCGTCAACCGGTCAAGGCTAAAGTTAGCAAGTCGGCCAAAGCCAGACTAGTAGCTTTGAGCCATTATCCTGTCGGTTTCTGCTTCCATTTGTTTAAACCAGCCGTCGATCGCTTCGCGGGCTTTACCCTTGGCTCGACGGGCTTCGTTGTAAAGCTCAGGGTTTTCCAACCAATGCTCGTAAGACCAGTTGATCGCATTTTGTTCCGCTTCCCACAACGCCAATAACGTTTCTTTGGCTTCTTCCCCGAAGCCCTTTCCATCGACTCATCGATGCCCAGGTCCAAGTGCCCCAACTTCTCCTCCACCGCCTCCCCATGATAGTCCCGCGGAGCCGGCTGGTAGCACCACAGGCTCAGATCAATGTTTGTACCTTCCATCAAATCCATTTTACAAAGGAAGCGAAACGGGGCACCGAAACAAGCGACGTGCCCCTGAAGCACCCAGCATACCACCGACCTCTCAAGGCTAAAGTTAGCAAGTCGGCCAAAGCTAAAACTAGTAGCTTTGAGCCATTATCCTGTCGGTTTCTTCCTCTATCTGCTTAAACCAGCCATCAATCGCTTCACGGGCTTCAGCTTTGGCTTGACGCGCTTCGCTGGAACGTTCAGGGTTCCCACGCCGATGCTCGTAAGTCCAATTGATCGCATTCTGTTCCGCTTCCCACAACGCTAGGAGAGTTTCGCTGTCTTCCTCCTCAAGCTTCTCACGGGTGTAAATTCGGTATTTCTCCAATGACCGCTGCTCACTGTACCCGTGAATAGCTAGGCATTCTACGAACAGCCTTTTGGAAATCCAATCTTGACCAGCTATGTCGTCCATGCGCTCCAGCAGGTCGCAGACGCACATTCCCGCATCTGGTGCAGCCCGGCTGGTCTCATTATGGTCTGCGCACATCAACTCGCTGAGCTCCTGGCGCACGAATTTCATAGGGTTAATCGCCCGTTCCATCGACTCGTCGATTCCCAGATCCAAGTGCCCCAACTTCTCCTCCACCGCTTCTCCATGATAGTCACGCGGAGCCGGCTGGTAGCACCACAGGCTCAGATCAATATTTGTGGCTTTCATTAAATCCACTATAACAAAGAAGTGAGAACCACAGGTATGCGCACACCTTTATTTTGTAGACCTATTCTAAGCTGGTCCTTAGTCTTTTGGAGCATTGGCGGGATGCCGTGGACGGTGAAGGTTGTGTAATGGTTGAACAGTTCTTTGATCGGGAGGAATAGCTTGTCGTTGGACATGACTTCAAACTCATTTGTGATGCCGTGAGCAGCTATCAGAACATCGTACTCGGAGCTCAGTTTGGCTAGCTGTTGCTCAGGCACATCGGCTTTTCGTAGTATTTCCATAATCTCTGAAGCAACCTCATTTTCTAGACTTTTACTGCTCTGGGTGCTCTTAGGATATAAAAATGTGGCTTCGAATTTTTCCAATATTTCTGTTGCCCACGACTGAGCAAACTTTGGATTACCGGACATTTTTTTGATATAGTTTCTTTGCAATTCATCTTTAATTACGTCAATATAATATACTTTTTTATCCTTGATATAGCGGTCGAATCCCTTGTTATTGTGGAACGCTATCATTAGGTTTGAATCCAGAATAACTGGGTGTTCAGCCATTATGCCAATCTAGCATCGACTGCCTTTATGAACGACTATTTCCGCTGAAGAAAAGCCACTGCTGCTCTACGCTCAGGTTGGAGGGGTAGCAACCCAAACAAGGCCCGGTTAGCGGGCTGTTCGCTAAACGACAGCAACTCCTGATACATCAGGACCGACCCGCTGTGTGTATTTCGCTTCAGCAGGGATTCTGCTATCACCCACAGCCAGCACGATGTTGACTTCGGGGGCATCTTTGTGCTCTGGGAAATGAGCCGCCCAAGGCCGACAATGGTGGAAACTCAATAGTAGAAACTGCAGCCCCGAAAACGCTTTCAGCCAAAGAACCTGCCAGGGCAACTCGGCTGACCCGGCTGCTCCAAGCCAAGCAAACAGCAAGGTTATCCTTCGCGGGAATCCAGAAAGATGTCCTTTGTGGATGTGTCTTGAATGATGCAGCCCTCTCGGTCGGATGATACTCTTATGACTAGATTGGAATCTGGTTCCAGCGGCAATGGGTGAGTTCCAAGTTGTGACATAACCGCACCAAAACCCCAAGGAATACCTTGGTAGGCTTCATGAGCATGATTAAATTTGCCATGATGCCACACGCCGCCTGTATGTATTTCAGTATCAGCTATTCTGGGAAATGGAGTTCTACCGTTTTCTCTTGTATGAGTTACGCCCACACGCAACTCACTTGGCTTTGGCAGCCTGTTAGAGGTATCAAACTTCAGGTCGGAGTCTACCGCTTCTCTATTACCATTTGTGGCTACCAAGAGAGCGTCAACTGTCCGGTCGTCAGGGTGTTGCACCTTGAGATAGCAGACTGGCAGACAGCCTATCTTGCTAGAAGTGACCCCCCCCCGTCCAGGCTTAGCTTCACCGGTTAAAGGGTGGTTGCCGTCGGAGTCCCAAAGAAGATTTGTATACTCGCCACCTCCGCCGACTCCGCTGGCTTCTAGCACAGGGTCATGCAGCTCCCACGGGGCGCACCTGGCGTCCAAATCTTGGGACTGATCTTCCAAGTCGTCTGAGGAGCTGTTGATGATGGCAGCGATGATCACACCAGCTGCCACCGCCAGCAGCACCAACACAGCCGTCACTATGAGTGTCTGAAGAGCGATGCCTCGCTCGGTGCCGGTGGGCTTTAGCAGTTGATTGCGCACCTGTCTGATGAGTTGGACCATTTTGTGAATTGTCCTTTCGGGCCAAAATTTGGGTTTCAGTGAAACCATCGCTTTTGATGTGTGGCTGACTTTTGATTGTATATTTCCAGTTATAATAATATACACATTTATTTCCAATACACACGATTTGTCGGCTCCACCGCAATCAAGTCCACCGAGGCAGGCAGGCGTGATTAGAGTTCACGGGACCACCTCCCTCAGCCGAGCACTCTGCCAAGCTACCGGCTCAGCCCGCAGTTGCTACCCCTCCCAGCCGGCGCAACTCTGCCTGCTAGCAACTCCCCGGCTTGACAAGCTAGATAACCTGCCAGCTTCCGCACCAGCCAAATTGTCCCACAAAAGGAGTTTAGCCCGACGTCTCTTACTCCGCTTGCTCAAACCAGTTGGCAACAAGCAAGTTTTGCTAACAAGCTGAGTTACTCAAGAATTTTCCTAGCAGGCTGCCGGGAAAAGGGCATCAAAACTAGTTCCTTCGGCCTTGGTAGACAATCTCAGACGTGGAAGTGTCTTCAATAACACAGGATTCTTGGTCATTCGACACTCTCACAATCAGATCGGAACTTGTAGGCGGAAGGTGAGTGCCAAGCTGTTGCTTCCCTCGACCTGTAGCTGCTCCGCGATTCTGCAATTGACCGTAATTCCACGTTTTGTTTGCGTTAAGTTCTGTCAAGTAATTTTGTGGCAAATATTGGTCGTTTCTTTGATAGGTTACTCCAATACGAATTATCTTCACTTCGGGCGGATCGTTGCTCCTGTCAAGCCATAGGTCCGACCCATCAGTTGCTGCTCCCATCCGAAAGGCATCAAGCGTTCTGTCTCCTGGATCGTTCAATCTAATGTAGCAGACGGGCAGGCATCCTATTTTACTGGAAGTTACCCCACCCTTACCAGCGTTGGACGGGCCACCAGGAGGGGAAAGTTGCAGCGAAAATTCGCTACCCCCCCCCCGCAGCATTGGCTTCTAGCACAGGGTCGTGCAACTCCCATGGAGCGCATAGGGCATCCAGGTCCTGGGACTGCTCTTCCAAGTCGTCTGAGGAACTGTTGGTGATAGCAGCGATGATCACACCGGCTGCCACCGCCATCAGCACCAACACAGCCGTGACTATAAGCGTCTGAAGGGTGATGCCCCGCTCGTCTCCGTAAGGCTTGGGCATTTGGTTGCGCACATGCATGGTAATTTGGGTCATTTGGAATTTTCCTTTCTGGTTGTTGAAAATTTGGGTCTGGTGAAAATTTCACACATGAGCTATAGCTTACTGGTAATTATATATTTTCACTCATAATAAATATACACATCTATTGCCAAGCTCCAACATACACAATTTCGGGTAGCTTCCTCGCAATCTGCTCCATCAGAGTGGGCTGGTGGATTTGAACCCACAACCACTTCACCCAGACCGAGGCACTTTGCCAAGCTACGCCACAGTCCGAATGGCCAACCTCCCCCTTGCTGTCACGACTAGACCTGCCAGTAACTCCTTGGCTTGTGCCAACCTGCTTGGAACAAGCAAAGCCTGCTGATAACTTAACTGAATCAAAAATGGTACGCAGGGTTTACCCCCACCTCAGAGAAAGCAAATGCTGGCAGTCAGTTTGACCTCAAAATAATTTCGCCCTCAGGTGTGGAAGTGTCTTCAATAACACAAGCCTCTTTGTCATCCGACACCCTGACAATTAGTTTAGAGCCTGGGTCTGTAAATGGAGGTGCAGTGCCAACCTGTTCTGGATTGCCAATTTGGCCACTACCGGAAACCTCTCCGTAATTCCATAACTTATCATTTAGTCCTATTTCTGTTCTAGTAGTTCCGGCAGCAATTCTTCTTTTGTAAACAACTCCAATGCGAATTTCTTTCAGCTTAGGGAGGCGATTGGAAGTATCAAAATTAAAATGATCGTCTTCACGCATGGTAGAAGTAGTAAGGGCAGGAGTATCAGTTGGCAAGAGAAATTTGTCAATTGTCTTGTCCAAATGATCGTTCAGTGTTAGGTAGCAGACGGGTAAGCAGCCTATTTTACTGGAAGTTACCCCCCCCCGTCCAGGATTAGTTGCAACACCCGTTGGTCTATCAGAGGGAACCCTCCCATTAATATATGGGCCACCTCCCCCTGCAGCATTAGCTTCTAGAACAGGGTCATGCAACTCCCACGGGGCGCACAGGGCATCTAGGTCTTGGGACTGCTCTTCCAGATCGTCTGAGGAGCTGTTGGTGATGGCCGCGATGATCACACCTGCCGCCACCGCCATCAACACCAACACAGCCGTAACAATAAGCGTCTGAAGCGTGATGCCCTGCTCGTCCTTGGCGGGCCTTGGCATTTGATTGCGCACGTATTTGATTATTTGAGCCATTTTGAATTTTCCTTTCTACTGGGAATTTGGATCTGGTGAAACTACTTCACATACTAGCTATAGCTTAATGGTAATTATATATTTTCACGCTTTGCTATATATATTTATTACCAATTTCCAATTTATACCATTTTGACGCCCTCTGCACATTCTACCCCACCGAGTCGGGCAGGCGGGATTTGAACCCACGACCTCTTCGTCCCGAACGAAGCGCGCTACCAAGCTGCGCCACTGCCCGTAACTGCTCATCCTAGCCAGCCGCAGCCACTCTGCCTGCCAGCAACTCCTCAGCCTGGCGGCGCAGCACAATAGGATTCAGCGGTTTGACCAGCCAGGCATCCGCCCCCGACTCCCTGGCCAAAAACTCGTCTGCCTGTCGGTCCAGCAACAGCATTATCACCGTCTGGGGCACCCTGCCCGCTTCCATGTCGTGGCGCAAGTCCAAGCAAGTGGCCATGCCGCCCTTGCTGCCGATCTGCATGTCAAGCACTATCAAGTCGGGCGCAACCGCTCCCAAGGCTGCTGAGATTTCGCGTCCGCTCTTTACTCTGCTAACCTTAGTTTCAGTATCTAGAAGAGCTGCAAAGACCTCTTCGGCTACCCAGTCGGCATCAGTTGCCATAAGCACGCTGGTCACAAACCATCATTCTACTAGCGTAAAATTCTCAAGAAGCGATATACCTGAGATATACCTGAATGGACAAGAGGAGAAAATCGTGGAAGTTGACATTGAAAAAACTGAAACTCACACCATCTGCCGGCCCAAAGGGGAGTTGGACGCCTATACGGTGACGACATTTCGCGAAGCCCTGCTTCAAATCGCTGAGGAACCGAGGCTTGTGGTGGATTTGGCTGAAGTGCCGTTCATGGACTCCGCTGGCTTGGGGGCGCTCATCGGCGGGATACGCCGGGCGCGCGACAACGAGGCTGCCATTGCCGTGGCGTGCAGTCGGGTGGCGTTGCTGAGGCTGCTCCACACAACTGGCTTTGACCGAATTGTGCCAGTGCGGAAAAACTTGGAGGATGCGATTGCGGCTTTGGATGAGGCGAGTGGATGAGTGGGGTGGGGCGCTTGGGCACTGGTGGGTGGAGAACGGATTTGGCGGGAGGCTTATGCGGCCAGGACTGGGCTGGCGAGGCGAGCAAACGGCTTGGGCAAGCAAATGAGGCAAGTTGAGATTTTTGGCAGAAATTTTTGGGCTGTTGCGCCCGCGGTTGCGCCAGATGCGTAACTCCAGCTCTTTTCAGTAGCTGACGTCAGCTAACACGCAACGATGCGAAAACGCATTTTCAGGTTGGCGGTTGCAGCTGCTTGCGCCTTGCTGGGTGTGGGAGTGCTGCTGGGCACTACTATTGTCAGCTCAACTAGTCAGTTGGCTGCTCAGGCAACCGACCCGTCTGGCGGCGATCCTGGGGACAGTAACCTTGATGCCAACGAGCTCGGAGAAGCGGTGGTCGCTAAAATCTCTGGTCTGCTAGACCCTGTGCTGGCAGACTTCTTGAGCAACTCCCTGAAAGATGCCCAGAACTCAGGAGCAACCTTGTTTGTGTTGCAGATAGACAGCCGTGGGGCGGTCATTTCCAACTCGGAGTTGCAGGAGCTGGCTGATGAAATCTTGGGTTCTCCTGTACCGGTGGTGTCGTGGATTGGCACTAGCGGGGCCAAAGCTTATGGCAAAGTGGCTCAGCTGGTTGCCTTCACCCAGCAAGTCGGCATGGCGCCTGGCGCCCACTTGGGGAGGA
>JAPYNY010000076.1 GCA_028283145.1 Candidatus Hopanoidivorans cymbastelae | reverse complement strand
AGCCAGCCGTTTTTGATAGGTAATGACAGACTGGATGTGGCTAGGGGGCGGTCTTCGTCTGTGGAGGTGTTTGATGTCAGGGTGGTTGATCCGCCTGTGTATGACTCTTTCGCGGTCAAGGTGGGCGGCCGGGAGTTGGCGGTGGTCGAGCGTTCGCCTGGCGTTCCGTCGGTGAGTGTTTCGGGTGTCTGCGAAGGCAGGGTCTTCGGACAGGATGAGCAGGTTCGGGTTGCGTGGGAGGGTCGGGACATGGATGGGGACAGGTTGACTTACAAGGTTTTCAGGTCGTATAACGCTGGGGGGAGTTGGGGTGAGAGAACTATTTCCGATTTCGGAGGCAGCCGATGGGATTTCCTGAAGTTCGCAGCCGATGAGGAGGTTATGGTGGCGGTGTCTGTGTCGGACGGCACACGCTCGACTTTTGCTGTGACCCCTACATTCAGGGTGGCTGAGCATGATCCGCAGGTGAAAATCCTTCATCCTGTGTCAGGGGCATCATTTTACGGGAAACAGGAATTCAGGCTTTTGGCTACAAGCAGCGACATAGATGAAGGCATTAATTTTGTAGGCCACCTGGACGATGATGCGCATGTATGGAGCAGCAACCTAGACGGGCATCTAGGAATCGGAGCAGACATCGAGCTGAGTGCAGACAAGCTCACCCCAGGCGATCACACCATCACTGTCGTGGTAACCGATAAGACCGGCCGACAAGCTTCTGATTCGATCAACCTGGAGATCCGAGCCGAACGGCAAGACAAAGAACCGGTGTTGGTGGACTGGTTCGTGGGTGCCATATCGGTGCATCACGACTCAGACGATATCTCAGCTTTCGGTTTGGAGGAGTTGGCGGTGTATTCCCTTCCGATAACAGCTGGGCTGGAAGCCCCCGTCAGTCCGAAATACTGGGAGTTCGAACTGGAATTGCGAGACAACTCCGGTGCGAGCATCCGGAAAATACCGTTCAACATAGACTACCTATTAGCTAGAGCTGACATCAAGTTCGTTTCAGGAGTGTACACTCCAACCCGTGAGAATTTCAGCGTCGCGATGCCTGATCCTCCTGATTATGCCAGCTTCGCTATCAACTTGGGCGACATTGAACTAGCCACCTTGGAAAGATCCCCCAACGCCCCGACAGTATCTGTCCAAGGCATCTCCGAAAACCAGTTCTTCACACAAGACGATGAACTAGAAATCTCATGGGTCGGCCAAGACCAAGACGGCGACCCGCTGACCTTCAGAGTCTTCACATCACACGACGCAGGACAAACCTGGCAAAGAGAAAGCAACCACGACACCGACATCACAGGCTGGGACAGCTTCGTATTCCAAGCAACCGACCAAGCCAAAATAGCAGTCGCCACGTCAGACGGAACCCGCTCAACCTTCACCATAACCCCCACCTTCCAAACCACCAACTGGAGCTACATCAAATACCGGGCAAACAACTAACCACAAACCTCAAGCCACACAAAAAGACGATCCATAAATCTTCAACGCACTCAAACTCACAAACAGCCAAAAAGTCAACTAGGTTCACTGTGCTGTCAGCCAAACAGCCGACTCTCAAAAGCACACACCAACAGACCCCTTGATTTATCAGCCTTGAAACCCCTAAATCGATGATTACAATGTTTTCGCGCACTGCGGTGGTTGCCGCAGTTATCGCGTTGGTGGCGGTTTCTTGTGCATCCGAGGAAGAGCCTGTTGCATCAAAGGGAGAGTCCGTTGCTTCCGATGTGGAGTTTTTGGATTGCGTGGGCCGGTCACAAGATGGTGGCCCTGGGTTGATGGAAGCTATTGTTGGGTATGCCAGGATTACTCCGTCGGGTTCGTCAGCGAAGGTGGATTGGGTGTATTTGGTGCCAGCTGGCGTTGATCTTACAAGTCTGGGTTATATGCGTTCTTCTAGCAGTGTGATGCTGGAGTTGCGTGACAGTTCTGGTGGTGTTGTGCGCACTGTGCAAGACCCGCTCAGATCCTCCGTTACAACTGATTATGTTGAGGGATATGTTCCCCCGCCTGGAGATTCTCAGGCGTTTCTTTTTCAGGTGGCAGACCCGCCTGATTATGACAGTTTCACTGTTCGGTGGCAGGACATGGTGCTTCCGACAGAGCCGGCGGAGCGGTCCGCTCATGCTCCGACGGTGGCTGTTTCCGGTGTTTGCGAGAATGAATCGTTTGGAATCAATGACACGTTCGGTCTTTTGTTGCACGGCCTTGACGACGATGGAGACGTGTTGAGATACAGGGTGTTTTATTCAACTGACAACGGTGAGACCTATCAGTTGTATCACTTGCCTTCGGGTTCGTCTGAAACTTCTGCTCTCAGAATAAGTCCCTACAGAATAAATATCCGCACCAGCAGGATTCCTGGGTCTGACCAAGCCAGAATCGGCATCTCGGTGTCGGACGGCACCCGTTCAGCGTTCGCGCAAACCCCGCCTTTTAGGGTGGAGCAGCGCGCTCCGACAGTCAGCATCCGAAAACCCGAGCCCGGAAAGGTCGTCAGGCACGCTAACTTTGAACTAGCCGCAGAAGCTCGCGACAAAGAAGACGGCCACCTGCCTAGCTCAGCCTACAGCTGGCACAGCAACCTAGACGGACACCTAGGAGACGGCTTGTCAATCACAGTGGACGCATCTGAGCTGACTCCCGGAACCCACACCATCTCTGCAACCGTCACAGACAGCACAGGCAGGACAGCCTCCGACACGGTCAACATCACCAAAATCACAACAGACGCACCGCCGCCTTAAGCGGCTGATAACACATTTTCAATCTCGCTTCGAGACAATGAGACATCAGCACGCAACCGCCACGTGCTCGTAGTGTCTTTAGACGTCCTCGCTAACGATATCAATATAAGACCTGGAACCCTGCACATAATAAAAGACCCAACTTTAGGCATAGCCTACGCTTACCCGCTAGCAATACCCACAGACAATTGGGTCTTTCTTATTCAATACATAGCCCCAACAACAACGGACAAGACACACTCACATACCAGATCTGCGACAGCTTCGACCGCTGCGACACAGCCACCGCCCTAATACAAATCACCGACCCCAACTAAGCCATGTTCGGGGGGGGGCTGTGCTATATGGGCACTATATATCTGTGGGAGTTGCGCAGTTGGCCATGCTGTTGACTTCGGCAAAGCGGTCTACTATGTCGGCTATGCGCACTCCGTCTCTGGCGGTGTAGGTGAAGCCTGCTTCTTCACCTTGGAGCAGCTTGGCTTCCAACCTCCGCCGGTCGGCTAGATAGACTTCCCAGTCGTTCAGCCAAAGATTGACGATTCGCCTGTCTTCTTGGTCTAAAACCAAGGGTGACAAATTGCGCAACTCAGTTACCATCAACACCAAAATTTCAGTTGCCGCGCCAATTTGAATGGCGAGCTGCTCGGGTGGGCCTACTTCGTCAGGTGTTTTGACATTCTTCCAGACATCATCCAAGCCCGCCCTAGCATCCAGGCACAATTGCTCGGCAGGCTCAGAAAACTCCGGGATATCCAAATTGTCGGGATGCCCTCTTTCGGGCAGGGGAGAAAAAGCCCAAATCCAAAAGCCTGCCAGGCCCAAAAAACCCAGCACAGCCGCGCTTCTGAGAAAAGTTTTCACGTGTGGTATTGGCGTTGGCTCAAGTTAAGGCTCTGGCGCAACTACGGCGCTGGCAAGGGAGTCGGTGCGCCTGCTCCCGCCCCTTCAGGGTTGGGTGGCACCGGCACATTTTCGGCAATGCTATCGGCAATGCCAGCGGGTGGAGCATCCAGCCCGCCCAGCCGCGCGGCTTGTTCAGGCGTGAGATTCAGAGGCCCGCCTGTGGGTGGCGGCAGTGAGTTCTCCGCCAAGATAAAGGAACTGGTGGCAACCTGAATAGACACAAATTCGTCCACCCCCACGATGGAGTCGCCCTCAGGTGCCTGCGCAGTAACGATGCCTTGCGGGTTGGCAACCGACGGGTCAAAGATATAGAAAATATATGGCCTGAGCCGGCTGTCTCTCACTCGTGTTTCGGCTTGGACGGCTGTCAGGCCAACCACATCGGGCACTGCGGTTTCTTGCATCTCAGGTGTGGTAGTGGTGGTAACAGGCGGCGTTGGGAATTCGCGCACGGGGTTTTCGTTTGAGACATCGCGATGAGCAGCCGTCATCACACCCTGCCAAATCTGGGCGGGGTAGGTGCCCCCGAAAACTTCAATGGGCGTGGTCGGAGGTTCCATAGCAATCTGAGCTTGCGGGAAACCCACCCAGACAGACGTGGTGTAGTCGCTGGTGTAGCCAGAGAAAGTAGCATCTCTGAAGTTTTCGGCTGTGCCGGTCTTGCCTGCCGCTTCAATACCCGGCAACTGCGCCCTCCGTCCCGTCCCTGTGTCCACAGCTTGGCGCAGGACGTCTGTGACTTGGTCGGCAATATCAGATGCAAGCACTCGCTCCGATTCCAGCGTGTGCTCATAGAGCACCTCACCTGTGGGCCCCACGATATGGCTCACATAAGCCGGGACGACTTTGACGCCGCGCCGCGCAAAAGTGGAAAAAGCCGTAGCCATGTCCAGCACCGTTACGCCATTGGTGCCCAGCACAGCCGACAGCACAGGCTCCAGGGGCGACTCCACGCCCAGGCGGGCTGCCATCTCCACCCCGGCTTCGGGGCCGATGTCTTCCATGAGCTGGGCGAAGACAGTATTGTGGGAACGAATTGTGGCTTCAGCTAGTGTTACAACTCCGCCGCCTGGCCCGCCTTCAACTTCCCAATCTTGGTCAAGCTCCACAATGGGAATGGTGATTTCCTCAGGCGCAGGATATTCAGTGGCCAGCTGCATGCCTTGCTCCAACGCAGCCGCCAAAATGAACGGCTTGAAAGCCGAACCCGCCTGGCGCTTGGCCTCGGGGTGGGTGGCCAGGTTGAATTTTGCCGCATCGTCGTCACTGCCGCTGAAAAAATCCTTGCCGCCCACTAGCGCCCTGATGTAGCCAGTGTCGTTTTCAATCACCACCACGGCAGCCGTAGGGCCAGCCGGGTCGGTCAGCACTTCCGCTATAGCAGCTTCAGCGCCTCTTTGAAGTTCCATGTCAACCGTGGTGTAAATCCGCAGACCGCCTTCAAACAGCAGTGTCTCCCGGTCTTCGCTGGTTGCGCCAAACCTAGGGTCGGTCAGAATCCACTGGCGCACATCCTCCACGAAATACGGGGCCTCATAGGTGGCGCTCAACACCTGAACCCTAGGCGCCAGACTGACAGGCTCGGTGCGTGCTTGGTCGTATTGCTTTTGGGTTATGAAGCCGTTGGCCAGCATTCTGTCTAGCACTTGGCGCCGGCGCTGGAGGGCAGCATCCAAGTTGTTGTAGGGGTTGTAGGTTGAGGGGGCCTGGATCAACCCCGCCAGGATAGCGGCTTCGCTGATGGTGAGCTGGTTGAGTTCTTTGTTGAAGTATTCGTCAGCCGCGGCGCGCACGCCATATGCGCCTTCGCCGAAGTAAACCAGGTTGAGGTATTCAGTGAGGATGAACTCCTTGGTGTATTGCCGCTCAAACTCCCTGGCCAGATTCAGCTCTTCCAGCTTGCGGCTGGCCGACTGGTCGGTGCGGTCAAGAAACACCAGGCCCACATATTGCTGGGTGATGGTAGAGCCGCCTTCGGACACCCCGCCTTCATTCAAGTTGGAGCGCGCCGCGCGCAAAATGGCTCTCAGGTCAATGCCGCTGTGCTGCCAGAAACGCTCGTCTTCAATGGCTATCACGGCATTTTGGAGATGTCTGGGGACTTCGTCCAAACTCTCCACGTTGACGCGATGCTGTTCGCCCCTGAAGAAGGTTATCTTGTTGCCGTCTTTGTCGTAGATGAAGGAAGACAGCGCAACGGCAGGCGGTTGGACAGATAAAACTTTGGTCTCCCAGGAGCATCCTGCAACGGCCAGCGACAAGACGAGCACTGGGACAGCCAAAGCCAGCATCCGCTTGCGCTGCTTGCGCCGTGAAACATTTCGCGGCATTGGTTTTAAGGCTACAAGGATTGTGGCTGGAGTTGCTGTCAGGGCAGGTGCGGGGTGCGGATGCGGGGGAGTGGACAGCTGTAGTTGGGTCATTCCAACTCCCAAAAATTTTCAGCAGATTTTCAATAGATTTTATCCAAGATTTTTTCTTGAAAAACCGCTTCTGAAAAAAATTTATGAACTCTTAAACCCTATAAAATAAGACTATGAAGGCAAATTATGCAGATTTTGACGGCTTAGATTTTGAGAAATATTTTTGGACAGATTTTTCAGAAAATAATAAGCAGATCACCAAAAGAATTCAAAACTTGGAATGGTATCTGCTCGGTCGGATACAAGCCAAATGCGAGCAAATTCAGCACCTGCCTGTTTCGCCTGCTGTGGCTGAGAAGCTGAGCGAGTTGTATCTGGCAAGAGGGGTTAGCTCCACGGCTGCCATTGAAGGCAGCACTTTTACCGCAGACGAAGTGCTGCAGATAAGGCATCAGCAGCTTGAAGCCCAGCCCTCTCAGCAATGCATTCAAAAGGACATAGAAAATATCTATGCAGCGTTCGACTCAATCAAATACGAAGACTCCTCTGGTTCCAACCGGCCGCTTACAGTTGAGCGGATTTGTGAGCTGCATGCTCTGATTTATGACGGCGTGTCAGAGCCGAAAAAAGATGCGCCAGGGCAAATGCCAGGGCAGATGCCAGGGCAGATAAGGTCTAGCAGTGTCGGTGTCGCCAGATACAGGGCACCCGATGCCAAGCACTGCCGAAAGTTGCTAGACAGACTTTGCGCGTGGCTTGAAGATTTCCTGATGGCCGACAGCCCGGATGGCAGTAATACGGATGGCAGTAATACAGACGGCGCAGATGACGGCAGGCACGCATCCTCCAACCTGCATCAGGTCAACGCTGAATTCTTTGGCAAGGCTGTACTAGCGGCCGTGTTGGTGCATGTGTATTTGTTGCTGATACATCCATTCCAGGATGGCAACGGGCGTCTTTCACGTGCTGTTGAAATGAAAATTCTGTTGAGCCACAAGATTCCAGAGATGTCTGTGTATCTGCTGTCCAACCACTACAACGAGACCCGCACCCGCTATTATCAGCTTTTGGATGAAGTCTCCCACGAACGGAGTTTTCCCGCAGAGAAATTCATCAGATATGCTCTGGAAGGGTTGTCGGACCAACTGGATGCACAACTGGACGAGCTGAGAAATGAGAATATACGATTGCTGGTGGCCGGTCACGTTCAACAAGAGTTTTTAGGGAAGACGAAACTCTTGGAAATGCGTCAGCGAGAGTTGGCTACGGCTCTGGCGCTCAGTGGCCAGCCGGTGGAACTTTATGCTGTGCCCAGTCTGTCGCCACAGTTAGCTAAATATTACGAAAAGCTGACCCACAAGACAGTCACCAGAGATATCAACACCTTGTCCAAGCTCGGCATTGCAACCCTTACTCCCGCCGGAGTGGAAATCAATCGCGATTTCTTCACTCAGAGCCACTCAAATGCCCTGAGGCACTAGGACTGCCACAGCCAGCAGAACGCTTAGAGTCAACTGAACCCCGCAATCCACCAGAATTAACTGCACAGTTAGCCCCAGACACAAGTTGAATAAATATTATGGAAGTTCCGAGATTATGGAAGCTGCGAGCACCTCTTCAGCCTTTTTAGACGACCTTTCACAGCGCGGTCTGTGTCAAAACAGCACCGACCTCAAAGCTTTGGGCACGTTGCTGGGAGACCACCCACAGAGGTTTTATGTGGGCTTTGACCCGACGGCCGAAAGTTTGCATGTGGGAAGCTTGCTGGGTCTAGTTACTTTGAAGCGTTTTTTGGATGTTGGGCACCTGCCGCTTGTGTTGGTTGGCGGGGCTACGGGCATGGTGGGCGACCCCAGCGGCCGATCGGACGAGCGCAACCTGCTGGACGAAGACACCTTGAGGCATAATCTGGAGGGCATCCAGGCGCAAGTTGAGAGTTTGCTGGGAGATTCGGTGGAGGTGGTCAACAATTGGGATTGGATGAGCCAAGTCGGGGTGCTGCAGTTTCTGCGCGATGTGGGCAAACACGCCACCGTCAATCAGATGGTAGCCAAGGATTCTGTGCGCTCCCGGATGGACAGCGAAGCGGGCATCTCCTACACCGAGTTCAGCTACATGCTGCTGCAGGCGTATGACTTCTGGTGGCTTTACAAGCAGCGCGGCTGCCGGCTGCAGCTGGGGGGTTCTGACCAGTGGGGCAATATAACGGCTGGCATTGACTTGATACGCCGACGCGAGGGCGCCCAGGCACACGGCTTGACTTGGCCGCTGCTGACCCGCGCTGACGGACAGAAATTCGGCAAGACAGCCCAAGGCACGATTTGGCTGTCTGCGCAGCGCACCATACCATTTGAGTTCCATCAGTATTTTTTGCGCTGCGACGATCGCGATGTGGCTCAAATGCTGGCGCAGCTTACCAGTCTGCCAATGTCTGAGATAGCAGCGGTGATGGCCGAGCACGAAAACTCGCCCGATTTACGTAGGGCCCAGCACAAGCTGGCTGATGAGGTCACGGCTTTTGTGCACGGCGAAGCTGAAGTGCGCAAGGCCAATGACGCAGCGGCGGTATTTTTCGGCAGTGGCAAGCTGACAGCCCAACTGCTGGAGTCAACCCTTGGAATTGTGCCTGAAGTGGTAGTCAGCCAAGCAGATTTGGCAGAGGCGGAGTCGGCAGGTGAAAATGCGCTGGAGAGCCTCTTGGTGAGCAGCGGGTTGTGCAGTTCCTTGAGCGATGCCAGACGACAACTGAAGCAGTCGGCGGTGCAAATTAATAAGGTACGCGTAGCAGGCCCTGTTTCAGCGGAGGAGATCAAATCGCACATGCTGGGCCGATACATGTTGTTGCAAAGGGGCAAGAAGGAGCATCGTCTGGTAGCGGTGACGGCTTAGCGGGCATCCTTAGTCGTCCACCCGCTTGACAAGCAAAATGCCTCAGATATTAATTCCCAAAGAAATTCTGTGTGTGAGGTTGTGAAATAAAAATTAACCTGCTAGGATTATTAATCCCTTGAAACTTTCAGTTGGAAATTATTCTCATGAAGGTTTGGGGGAAGCGGTTCTGGGGTGCTGAAAGTCAGTCCAGCGATGGATTTTGCTTCCGACCCCTCCGCCCGGCTTCTGAAAGTCGGCAGAGCTGCTCCTTGAAAACGGAAGAGACGAAACAAAGCCAGTGCGGGTAGATGCCAAGATGAGCTTCGGCTTGTCAGCGCATTTACCTTCAATTCCTGCTTGAGCGATGTTTTCAGTCAAATGTCTGTCTTCAGACAAGTGTCTGTCTTGCTCAAGCACTCTTCGCAAGATACTGCCATGAAGGTTGTGCTTAGGGGCTAACTCCATAGCGGGTACTCCATTACGGGGCTAACTCCGCTCGGAGGGCAACTCCTACATAGGCACTTCCCGACAGCAAGTATCTGCAACATGATTCTTGGTTTTGCCAAATGCCCGACCGCCTGCTTCGGCAAGCTGTCAGGCCAGCGAAATCAGAGATTTTAACGGAGAGTTTGATCCTGGCTCAGGACGAACGCTGGTGGCGGGCCTCATACATGCAAGTCGAACGAACCACCCGGTGCTTGCACCGGACTGGTGAGTGGCGAACGGGTGAGTAACACATGAGAAACCTGCCCTGGAGACAGGAATAACTCCGGGAAACCGGAGCTAAAACCTGATATCCCTGCGAGGTCGCATGATCTCGCAAGAAAACACCCCGGTGCTTCAGGAGGGTCTCATGGCCTATCAGTTAGTTGGTGAGGTAACGGCTCACCAAGGCAAAGACGGGTAGCTGGTCTGAGAGGATGATCAGCCACACTGGGACTGAGACACGGCCCAGACTCCTACGGGAGGCAGCAGTAGGGAATCTTGCGCAATGGGCGAAAGCCTGACGCAGCCACGCCACGTGTGGGACGACGGCCTTCGGGTTGTAAACCACTTTCAGCAGGGACGAAAATGACGGTACCTGCAGAAGAAGCCCCGGCCAACTACGTGCCAGCAGCCGCGGTAACACGTAGGGGGCGAGCGTTGTCCGGAATTACTGGGCGTAAAGGGCTCGTAGGCGGTTTGGCAAGTCAGATGTGAAAACTCCGGGCTCAACTCGGAGACGTCATCTGAAACTGCCATGACTAGAGTTTGGTAGAGGAGTGCAGAATTCCCGGTGTAGCGGTGAAATGCGCAGATATCGGGAGGAATACCAGTCAGCGAAGGCGGCACTCTGGGCCACAACTGACGCTGAGGAGCGAAAGCGTGGGGAGCGAACAGGATTAGATACCCTGGTAGTCCACGCCGTAAACGGTGGGCACTAGGTGTGGGACCCTGTCAACGGGTTCCGTACACGTAGCTAACGCGTTAAGTGCCCCGCCTGGGGAGTACGGCCGCAAGGCTAAAACTCAAAGGAATTGACGGGGGCCCGCACAAGCGGCGGAGCATGTTGCTCAATTCGAGGCAACGCGAAGAACCTTACCTGGGCTTGACATGCTTGGAAAAGCCATGGAGACATGGTGTCCAATTATTTGGGCCTTGCACAGGTGGTGCATGGCTGTCGTCAGCTCGTGTCGTGAGATGTTGGGTTAAGTCCCGCAACGAGCGCAACCCTCGTCCTATGTTGCCAGCGGGTAATGCCGGGGACTCGTAGGAGACTGCCGGGGTCAACTCGGAGGAAGGCGGGGATGACGTCAAGTCATCATGCCCCTTATGCCCAGGGCTGCAAACATGCTACAATGGCCGGTACAACGGGCTGCGACATCGCGAGATGAAGCCAATCCCTTAAAGCCGGTCTCAGTTCGGATTGGAGTCTGCAACTCGACTCCATGAAGTCGGAGTCGCTAGTAATCCCGGATCAGCAACGCCGGGGTGAATACTGTTCCCGGGCCTTGTACACACCGCCCGTCACACCACGAAAGTTGGCAACACCCGAAGTCAGTGGCCCAACCCGCAAGGGAGGGAGCTGCCGAAGGTGGGGTTAGCGATTGGGGTGAAGTCGTAACAAGGTAGCCGTACCGGAAGGTGCGGCTGGATCACCTCCTTTCTAGGGAGACACTCTTGGAGTGGCTAAATGTTAGCTTTGGCTGAAGTGCTGTGGCTTTGCGGCTGCGGCACGGATGCCTCGGCTAAGGCGCTTCAAGGGTTATGTTGACCACTGGCTTTCGTCTCTTCCGTTTTGAGGGAGCGTTCTGATTTTTGGAGAGATTTTGTGGAAGTAGAAATGTTGTACAGGTTTTTTTGCGGGGGCTAGGAGGGGGCTTTATTGCGTGCTAGAATTGGCATTGCCTGAACAGACAGCAGTTATAGCTACTTGAAGGAGGATCGAGAGATGGAAAAGCCTACGGCGAAGCCTAGTGTTGAGGATTTGATTCCTACTGTTGAGCCGGGGGAGAAGTGGGTGGCCCAGGACGGCAAGGAATACACCGTCCACAAAGACGGCGCAACTCTGATAGACGAAAAAGGCGACTACTACTCGCCAATTGACTTGCTGCCATTGCCGAAGGCAGAGATAGATACATTTGCTGACTGGAATTTTTTTGATGCCGAAACAGTTGATGCGATCATTGCAGCATCGTAGTCATGAGGCGCACTGTCATGGTGGATACCAGCGTGGTGTCCATCCTATCAACTGTGAGAGACAGGCACCGTCAGCTACGTGAAGCGGTTGTTCGTGAGTTGCAAGGCGACATGCGGGTAATTTGTCCGATCGTGTTGGGGGAATTGCTTCCGTGGCTCGATGAGCTTGGAGGCAGAAGAAGGAAACTTGTGAGGCTAATGCTCGACGAGATGGAGAGTTTGCCGATCACCGATAGAACGGCTGAATTCTATGCTGGTCTGAATTGGCGGTCAACTGCCAGAGAAGCTGGGAATGATCAATGGATAGCTGCCAGAGCATTGGAAGACGGAATTTATTTGGCTACAGCTGACGCAGATTTCTTGGAAATGCCTGAGTTGGACGGACGGATCATCTTTTTTGCCCAAGAAAAAATTTTGGGCGGCTAGCACCTGGACTATAGACGTACTGCCTAGACAGACAGCAGCCAGAGCTATAGATTGGAGGAGCAAAAATGGAGAAGCCTACGGCAAAGCCCAGTGTTGAGGATTTGATTCCTAAAGTTGAGCCGGGGGAGAAGTGGGTGGCTCAGGACGGCAAGGAATACACTGTCCACAAGGATGGGACCACGCTGATTGATGAAAAAGGCGATTATTACTCGCCATTCTGGCTGGACCCAACGGGCTTGCGCCCCTTGCCGAAGGAAATGATGGACAGAATTGCTGATTGGCAATTTTTTGATGCTGAAACCATAGACGCCATCATTGCGGCATCGTAGCCATTCCGCTCTTAAATGGGTATGACAACTCTGGTGTCCTAGAGTCTCTGCGGGTTGCCGGTTTCGGTAACCGACAGAAGTTGTTTGCGGGTTTCAGATGCTCCTGCTGATAAATCAACGGCCATAAACTTGGAACAGTCCCCCTATATTGTGGAAGTTGACCAGCGCATCAGTCCTCGTGCCAGTTATTTTTGTGATGCGGGCTCAGCAAAAATCTCGCACGCTATGTAAAATAGGAATGCGAACTCAGTGTCTGTTATAAGCACGCCTCCTGAAATCCGTGGGCGATTGACTGAAATTGTCCATCGTGAACAAACAGGCGGGTTTTCTTCCTTTTGCCCTGAGCTGCCTGTTGCGAGCCAAGGCGAAACGGAACAAGAAGCATCGCAGATGCTAGCTGAAGCGGTAGCTTGTTTCTTTGAAGGCAACGGCAGTCCAGCGTGGAATGCCGATGAGGAACGCAAGGATATAGCTAGATGGTGCAAAGAATATGACATGGTTTGCGTATATGAAGGATCCCTTCGCCACTGATGACGCTTTGTGAGCATTTCCAGCAGACAGGTCATAAAGGTATTGAGGAAGGCTGGTTTCCAGTTAAACAACGTCACAGGAAGCCATCATAATTTTGTTCACGAGTCCGGCAGAGTGGTGGTCGTTCCCCATCCCAGAAAAGGCTTGAAGCCAGGAACACTGAACTCTATTATCCAACAGTCAGGCATACCCAGAAAAAAATTTTCTCCCGAGCAGAGTGGGACATCAGGATAGGTGTCGCGGGCATTTATTTCATTACGCTGACATAATGGATTTGCCTGTCCAAGCGTACGCCATGCTACATTTGCCACCCCCGCTTCGTGCTACCCCTGCGAAAGAGGCGAAGAGGAAATAGCCACCCGCAAGCTTAGAGCCAATTCTTGAAGATCAAAATTCAAGTATCGCTGAGGTTGTGAATTCGAAAATGGCATGCTATAGTGGTTAAACGCCCCAAAAACATGCCAGTTGAATTCAGCTGGAAATTTTGGGGTAGCGGTTCAGAGGCTCGGAACTCTGTCTAGGCAGGGAACACCCTTGCTGGGAACATCCTTCCAGCCCCTCCGCCCGGCTGTCATGGCCGGCTGAGTCGCTCCTTGAAAACAGAAGAGATGGACACCCAAAGACACTTTGGGCAGATCGAAGGCTAGCCAGCACCAGCAGGCTGGCCAGTGTGTCGGCCCGTGATGTCTGCACGAGATCATTACATCCTATATCTATCGGTTCTTGTGGGCGTCCGTTTCTTCTGTTTTGAGGGAGCACTTGCTTCCCGAAGAGCAACGGCTGCTAGGCCCGCCTCTTCGTATCAGCTCCTTGAGAATTGCATTGCGAGTACGAGCATTAAATAATAAGAAATAGACAATAAACAAGTTCTTCGTTTGCGGAACAATATGTCAAGCTACGAAGGGCCAACGGTGGATGCCTTGGCATCTACTACCGATGAAGGACGTGACTGGCTGCGATAAGCCACGGGAAGCTGTCGAGTGAGCGTTGATCCGTGGATGTCCGAATGGGGAAACCCGGCACCCGTAACGGGGTGTCACTCCGGCCTGAATATATAGGGTCGGCAGAGGGAACCGGGTGAAGTGAAACATCTCAGTAACCCGTAGGAAAGGAAAGCAACAGCGACTCCCTAAGTAGCGGCGAGCGAACGGGGAACAGCCTAAACCATCTATGTGCCAAGCCCGGCGGCGTTGCATAGGTGGGGTTGTGGGATCTGGCGGCTGAAGTGCCGGCTTCAGCACAGAGTTACAAAACCGCTGGTTAGCAGAAGTGTACTGGAAAGGCACGCCATAGGAGGTAACAGCCCTGTATGCGAAAACCATGCGGTCTCTGGTCAGACACCCGAGTAGCACCATTGCCGTGTAATTTGGTGTGAATCTGCGAGGACCACCTCGTAAGGCTAAGTATAAGTAGATGACCGATAGTGAACTAGTACCGTGAGGGAAAGGTGAAAAGTACCCCGGGAGGGGAGTGAAATAGTACCTGAAACCGTTGGTCTACAAGCAGTCAAAGCGTCGTTTAGCGGATACGTCTGCTAAGCCGCGATGGCGTGCCTTTTGAAGAATGAGCCAACGAGTTATGGTGAGTGGCAAGGTTAACCCGTGAGGGGAAGCCGAAGCGAAAGCGAGTCTGAATAGGGCGTCTAGTCGCTTGCTGTAGACCCGAAGCCGGGTGATCTATCCATGGGCAGTGTGAAGCGGAGGTAAGACTCCGTGGAGGCGCGAACCGACCTAGGTTGAAAACTGGGCGGATGACCTGTGGATAGGGGTGAAAGGCCAATCAAACCCGGTGATAGCTGGTTCTCCGCGAAATGCATTTTGGTGCAGCGTCGTGCGTTCAATCATGGAGGTAGAGCACTGGATGGGCTAGGGGGCCAACAAGCTTACCAACCCCAGCCAAACTCCGAATGCCATGATTCCAGAGCACGGCAGTGAGTCCTCGGGGGATGAGCTTCGAGGACGAAAGGGAAACAGCCCAGACCGCCGGCTAAGGCCCCTAATTCCGAACTAAGTGGTAAACGAAGTGGGATTGCAAAGACAGCCAAGAGGTTGGCTTAGAAGCAGCCACCCTTGAAAGAGTGCGTAACAGCTCACTGGTCGAGTGATCCTGCGCGGATAATGTAACGGGGCTCAAGTTCGGAGCCGAAGCCGCGGATTTCACAGCTTCATGCAAGTTGTGGAGTGGTAGCGGAGCGTCGATCTCGGAGTGAAGCAGCCGTGTAAACGGGTGTGGACTGTGGTCGAGTGCGAATGTTGGCGTGAGTAGCGAGAGAGGGGTAAGAAACCCCTCCGCCGTAAACCCAAGGTTTCCTGGGGAAGGCTAATCCCCCCAGGGTAAGTCGGGACCTAAGGCGAGGCCGAGAGGCGTAGTCGATGGACAACCGGTTCATATTCCGGTACCGCCGAAAAACCGCCAAGATGAGACCGTTGTTGCTAAGGGGATGCGTGGTTTTCTGAGCCTACGGGCAAGGAAGGCCGCGGGGAACCGACCCACAGCGGAATCGTCAGTGATGTGGAAACGCAGAAGGGTAGGTGATCCCGGGCGATGGTAGTTCCCGGGGTAAGTGTGTAGGACGGGGCGTAGGCAAGTCCGCTCCCCACAAAGTCTGAGACACGATGCCGAGCCAAATAAGGCGAAGTCATTGAGCCCATGCTGCCGAGAAAAACCACTAGCGAGGTTTTTAGGCGCCCGTACCCCAAACCAACTCAGGTGGGTAGGTAGAGCATACCAAGGCGATTGGGAGAACTGTGGTTAAGGAACTAGGCAAATTGCATCCGTAACTTCGGGAGAAGGATGACCCCCTTAGGTGAAAGGCTTCGCGCCTGGAGCTTGAAGGGGTGGCACAGACCAGGGGAAAGCGACTGTTTACTAAAAACACAGCAGCGTGCCAAGTCGTAAGACGATGTATACGCTGTGACGCCTGCCCAGTGCCGGAAGGTTACGGGGAGGGGTTAGCGCAAGGTTCGCCTTGTGCGAAGCTCTGAACCTAAGCCCCGGTGAACGGCGGCCGTAACTATAACGGTCCTAAGGTAGCGAAATTCCTTGTCGGGTAAGTTCCGACCTGCACGAATGGCGTAACGACTTTCCCGCTGTCTCAACCACAGACCCTGCGAAATCGAAGTACGAGTAAAGATGCTCGTTAGCTGCAGAAGGACGGAAAGACCCCGTGGACCTTTACTACAACCTGCTATTGGTGTTTGGTCTATGCTGTGTAGGATAGGTGGGAGACTTGGAAGCGTGGGCGCTAGCCTGCGTGGAGTCATCCTTGAAATACCACCCTTCATATGCTGGGCATCTAACCCAGGCCCGTGATCCGGGTCGGGGACAGTGTCAGGTGGGTAGTTTGGCTGGGGCGGTCGCCTCCTAAAAGGTAACGGAGGCGCCCAAAGGTTCCCTCAGCCTGGTTGGCAATCAGGCGTTGAGTGTAATGGCACAAGGGAGCTTGACTGTGAGACAGACATGTCGAACAGGAGCGAAAGCTGGGCATAGTGATCCGGCGGTAGCGTGTGGAAGCGCCGTCGCTCATCGGATAAAAGGTACCCCGGGGATAACAGGCTCATCTTCCCCAAGAGTCCATATCGACGGGAAGGTTTGGCACCTCGATGTCGGCTCATCGCATCCTGGGGCTGAAGCACGTCCCAAGGGTTGGGCTGTTCGCCCATTAAAGCGGTACGCGAGCTGGGTTTAGAACGTCGTGAGACAGTTCGGTCCCTATCCTCTGCAGCCGAAGGAGATTTGAGAAAAGCTGTCCCTAGTACGAGAGGACCGGGATGGACGTAGCTCTCGTGTGCCAGTTGTCTTGCCAAAGGCACGGCTGGTTAGCGACCTACGGAAGGGATAACCGCTGAAAGCATCTAAGCGGGAAGCCTGTTTCAAGATGAGATCTCCCACTGGGGCAACCAGGTAAGGCCCGTGGCAGAACACCACGTTGATAGGCCGGAGGTGTAAGCACGGCAACGTGTTCAGCTGACCGGTACTAATCGGCCGAGGGCTTGATTTTTTCCCAAACGAAGTAACTGTTGACTTGGGTTCGTGCTCGCAATGGAATTCTCAAGGGGCGTTGGCTCCCTGCGATATAGTGTCTCAGAGAGTTGAGAGTTCAGAGATTTTCGGTGACCATAGCGGTGGGGTCACACCCGTTCCCATCCCGAACACGGAAGTTAAGCCCACCAGCGCCGATGGTACTGAGGTGGAAACGCCTTGGGAGAGTAGGACGTCGCCGGATTTTATTGAATTCTTTTATTGGGGGAAGCCCTTGTTCCAGACTTCCTCGTTTTAGACATCCAATGCCAACGAATTCAACGAGCCAACGGAATCAAAATTCTTCAGAGTTCCGCTCATCCAGAATTCCGCTCGCAAGACTCCTGGAAGCGTTTGCAGACATCCAGCATGGGTTCATCAATTCTGGCTTTGATGTTGTCGTGGGTATCGCTGGACATGGTCTTGTAGAAGGCTATGGCGATGCTGCCGGCTATGGCAGCCAGAGTGTCGCTGTCTCCTCCCAAACTCACCCCGCCTCGGATAGTGTCTTCATAGGAGTCAGATTCCAAAAAAGCGCAGATCGCCTGGGGCACTGTGCCTTGGCATAGCCAGATTTCTTCCTCTTCGGTGTAGGTAAGGCGGATTTCATCCAACGACTGGGAGAGATCGTAGCCGAAAGTGTCTTCAATCTTGTCTTTGATCTGGATTTTGCTGTGGCCCGTTCGGGCTAGGAAAATAGCCCCGGCTGTAGCTTGTGCGCCCTTGATGCCTTCGGGATGATTGTGGGTGCATGCCGCCGAGGTTTCTGCTTCGCTCATCACCTCGTCCCAGGTGTCAAACGCAAAACCCACAGGGCTGACCCGCATGGCCGAGCCATTGCCACAGCTGTTGTATGGTTCAGGGTCGTAAGACATCAGCCAAAACCTAAACCAGCCCCCGTAGTCCAGGTCTGGATAGTCTTGTCCCCATTGCCGGTAGGATGTTTGGTAGTTTGGGCTTGATGAGCTCTTGGACAAGATGGCATCTGCCGTTGCGATGGTCATTGCAGAGTCATCTGTGAAGAAAGATTCCTCGTTGAACAGCGGAAAGTCCGTGCCCAAGTAGTTGTCAAACTCATAAACGGAGCCGATTATGTCTCCCCCGAGCGCACCGAACAGCCAATAAGTGTCAAGGCTCATGTGTTGAATCCTCCTTTGGTCTGAGTGTTTGGGCCGAGGCTCTAGGGACGCGGCCACCCATCTGGTGAGCCACCAGCACCACTCCGAGCACACCTGTCTCATAGTGCAGCACCTGATAAGCCATTCGGTAGATTATACACCCAATCTAGTCCAGCCCCAAAAACCTATCAGGTTTACGCTCGCAGCAGAAGGGAGAGCACGTTCAGCCCGGCCCGAACACGGTAATTAACCCCGCGTGCGCCGATGGCATCTGGGTGGAAATGCCTTAGGACAGAAGGATGCCACCCAGATATTGGGTGGTTGTGTGGCTGTCCTAAATTTAATGATGCTTGGACTCACTATACATAAAATCAAAATTTGAAATCAATTGGGGTTTTGGCTGTTATCGTTGCGGAATGTAAACAGCAGGACTTATCTGTGCTAGCTGACCCAATTCCATTTCCTGAGCATGTTTTGATTGGTTTTGGGGACCTTTCTAGAAGGGCAATTGCAAATAAGGCAAAAGAATTGCTGAGATTAGCTACTATACGTGACTGGCAGTATCGCAATTAATGGTTGATGTGTTTTAGTATTGATCTGGATTTAAAATGGTGTTCAAAAAACTATTTGTACTAGAAATTATGGCACTGTCCTTTAAATAGTTGAAATGGACTAACTTATAATTGTTTGACTGAGTTGCTTTGACTGGTTGTTTAATTTGATAGAGGTAATGATCCCTTTGTAGCTTGTTAGCAGGCTCAGAAAACCTGCAATATTTTCTGTGTAGTTAGTCTGTGCTGTTCAGCGCGGACTTTATACCTAATACTCAGAAAGGGGTTTTAATGCTAAATCAACCAACGTCTTTAACCACAGATTATGAAAAGGTGGCGGCATCTGCTTTGGCGCCTAATACCAGGAGAGCCTATGACAGGGCCTGGGCAGAGTTCGTGCGGTATTGCCATGTTAAGGGCTTTGCACCGTTAGAGGCTACGCCTGAGCAGGTGGCAGATTTTTTGGTTTGGGCGGCGCAGTCGCCACGCCCCCAAAGCACACGCTCTGAATATTTGACGATGGGGTCGCTGCAAGTTCTAAAATCGGCCATCAACCGTAAATTCTTGGATGCGAATAAACCCTCGCCCACACGCAGCGGCAGTGTGGACACAGTCATGCGTGGCTTAGCCCGTCTGAAGGGCCACAAACCTAGGCAGGTCAAGGCTCTGCGTGAAAGACACATCATGCAGATTCTGGAAAAAATAGATGACCGAATTGACGGCCTGCTAGCCAGCGACATCCCCAAACCAAAAATTTCCCGTTTGTTCAGAGACGCTTCGCTCATCAGCCTTGGTTTTGCCGGCGCTCTCAGAAGATCGGAACTCATAGAACTCAAAGTTGGATGTCTCAGGCATCCAAACAGGTTATATCTATCAGACGATGAGACGAGGTGGCACTCTCAGGGGGAACAAATTGCACACCTCAGACGTTCCGCGCTTACTCAAACACTATTCTGCCCAAATCGGACTAAACCCTGCCGACATTGCAGGACATTCACTTCGGGCCGGCTTCGTCACGAGTGCAGCAGCACACAAGGCACCGCTTTACAAAATTATGGAGGTCACTCGCCACACCCAGCCGGCTACAGTCATGAAATATATCCGTGACACAGAACTCTTCACCGACCACGCGGGGCTTGATTTTCTGTGATTGCTGCGGAGGGGGCTGGCTGGCTGCGGACGGACGAGGTTGGGGCTGGCTCCGGAGGCACGAGATTTGGCTTGGGTGCGAAGCACGCTGGGAGGGCAGGGCAAGCAATGTGGGGCGAAGCCAAGCGGAGGAAGTGTGAAGCTAGCTCAAGCGGCAGCCCGGGCAGTAGCCAGCCACCCTTCAACAGTGTCGGCGTTGTCGGCTATCCATTGGTCGGCCAATTCATCAGGCGATGTCCCACCCTCTTGCGCCACAATTTGATTGGATACATCCAGCACGCTCAACTCTATCACTCTGAACAGCGCAGCCACCATCGGATGATTCTCAATCACGTCATTGCGTGCCGTTATGCCGATGTTGGCCGCCAGCCAGCCTACGGGGCAAATTCCCTCCTCGTTGATATTGGCACACGAGCCTTCAGTTAAATCCACGGTGCCAGGTCGCTGGTCTAAGCCGGCTCCGCCTTCAAGCCCGAGCGGGTTGGAATCGTCAAGCACATCCTCAACGCCCAGCCACAATGTGCGCTCTCCAGGTTGAAGCTGAATAAAGTAGGCACTTGGCGTCCAAGTGTAGACCACGGTGGGAAGATCGTCGTTTATGAGACGTGTGGCTTCGGCAAACATGGCCTCATACCCAACCCGAACTTGTGCGATATTCTCCCAGCCTGAAAAAGCGATCTGGCTCTGAATGACTTCTTCACACGTCCATGATTCTGAACAGCCGTATATCTCAGCGATGCCGTTTCCTGGGGTAGCGTCGTGCCGATCGTATTCTGCTAGGGCCTCGGGGTTGTTATTCAAATCATCCAGTGTCTTGATATCGTATTTCTCGGCGAAGCTTTTGGTTATGAAATAGCCCTGCAGTGCTCCGCTTGTGATAAGAGCTCCAATCGGGGAAACGTGATCTCCGATAGGCGATTCATCAGGCAACTCATTCAGAAGCCAGTTGTTATGCAGCGGATACCAGCTGTTGGCCCAAAAGTCAAAATCGCCTTGCGCCATCCCCAAATACGCAAAGCTTGGGCCTAGTTCAATCTCGGCTGGGTTGGTCACCTCGTAATCAAGTCGTTGCAGCAGCTTTCTTACAAGAGCAGCTTGGAAATAACCTGTGGACCAGTTGGCGCGCCCCATAACCAAGCTGCGGTCTTGCGCGGCGGGTTGGTTATCGTTTTGCGTGGTGGGTGGAGTTTCGCCCTGCGTGGTGGGTGGGTTGTCGCCTTGTGTAGTAGAACTGTCATCGCCATTTCCACCTCCACAAGCAACTGCCACCAGAGCTAGAGCAACCAGCCCTGCAAGCAGCGGAAAAAGCTTTTCGCGGGTTTTTGTCGTTTTCATATTGTTTGTTCCTCTATCTTGTCTGTTCTTAATCTTGCTCTTATCTTGCCTGCTCTGCTGATGATTTGCTGTCTTCAGCTAGAGCAGTTGAGTATTTTTTAGTTCGGCGGACGACATTCAGCACGGGCAACGCCGCCCCCAAGATGAGCACTCCTGCAATCACAGCCAAAAAAGCTCCCACGCCAGTGGTGAAATCGGTGTCGGCTGTGCGGACGTGAGTGAAAATCCAAGCCAGGCCGATCAAAGACACCCCGCTCCCCAGCCCCGCCATGACGGAATTCCAATACCAAAGCAGCCGGTCGCTTGTGCCATACAACCCCACTGCGGGAACAGCAGCAAACAGAGCGACAATGCCAAACACGAAGGCCCACAAACCAAGCTGGGGGCCCAGTTCGCTCACGCCGTCTGTTGCAACCTCCGTAGCTGAAGTTCGCGAGCGCAAAAGCAGCAGTTCCAGCGAAAGTGCTGCTGTATTGGCATCTGGTTCTTCAAGTTGCTGCTCCAAATCGTCTATCTGAGCTTGGATTTCCGGCGAAACCGTCAACTCCTGGCGCTGGTCAAAGCTCCAGCCTGAATACATCGCAATCACAAGCAGCACCATGGCCGCCGCAACGCTCACCAGACGGCCCCAGGAGATAGAGACTTTGAGCGGTCGGATCGGCGCATATTGCCCCACCCGCATCCACCAGATAGCTCCAGCCGAGGCCAACGCCGCCCCAGCCAGAGCCACAAACACGCCAAAGCCTGTGCCAGGGTCGGCCGCCTCCAAGTCCATGCCCGGCTCATAGGGCCGTGCCAGCAGGTGTGCCAAGGTCAAGACGAAAGCAGCGAGGGCGGAAATGACAGCTCCGTCTGCCGCAAACCAGCGAGGAATCCGGTCGGAAAAGAAAGACAGCGCCACGGCCAGTACCACGAAAACGCCCAGCACCAGCACCGCAATGCCAAACCAGCTGCCGCCAGACGCTGAGATGCCAATGAAGTTCATGCCGTCAAACTGCCCCTCCAGCGAAGCATCCGACAACCTGCCGTAGGCGCTCATTTTGCCGGCGTTGGACGTCCACGGCAGCAGTGTGCCGCCCACAGCCAAAATCCCGCCGATAATGGCCACCAGCATGGGCAGGTGTTCCTTGCCGGCGATGGGAGCTGCAAACCCCATGATCGTCTTGGGCTGGGCACTGGGAACGTCGCGGGCGGAGGAGGTGGCGAGCAGCTGTTCAGGGTGACGTCTGTGCGCCCAAGCTTCACGGATGCGAACGACAAAATTCTTAGGGTCGGAATCGGTGCGCTGAGACACGCGATCCAACACCACCGCCACCAGGAAAAATGCCAGACCCGCCGAGGCTGCTCGGGCCAGGTCTTGGTTGTTGATGGCTTGGAACAAAAGCCTACCCAGCCCGCCAGCCCCCATGATGGCAGCTATGCCCAACATGGAAATGGCCAGCAGCAAGGTTTGGTTCAGCCCGGCCATGATGGTGCGCCGCGCCAGCGGTATCTGCACGTCAAACAGCACCCGATAATTGGAAGCTCCGTAGGCCCGGGCTGCTTCCACAATTTCGCTGGGCACCTGGCGAATGCCCAGATTGGTCAGACGGATGAGCGGTGGCA
The DNA here is from genome assembly GCA_028283145.1 of Candidatus Hopanoidivorans cymbastelae. Classification (GTDB taxonomy): domain Bacteria; phylum Actinomycetota; class Acidimicrobiia; order Acidimicrobiales; family Hopanoidiivorantaceae; genus Hopanoidiivorans; species Hopanoidiivorans cymbastelae. The sequence continues at coordinate 2,000 of JAPYNY010000076.1, read as the reverse complement.
AGGCAAACACCATGGTCACCATCGTGGCCGACACCTCCCCGATGCCCCAAAAGAAGATGAACGGCAGCATGTAGGCGAACGGATGGACCACTTGCATGGCGTCCAGCAAGGGGCGCACGGCCAGCCAAATGCCGTTGACACGAGCGCAGGCAATGCCCACCGGAATGCCGATGATGGCGCACAGCACCACCGCCACGCCGATGAAGCCTATAGTTCGGGCGGTTTCCAGCCAGTAGTCTTCGCCCAGCAGTCCGCATACAATCAGCGCCACCACAACAAAAGCACCCACCCGCACACTTCTGGTTAGCAGTGCAATCGCAGTGATGGCCAGCACCACCCACACCCAATATATTTCCGTCAGGGCAAAGCCTAAGGCGCTCTCCTTGGAGCCGCCGTCAGTGCCCCCGCCCACCACCTCGCGAATCAAATTCCGAAACGGCCACTCCACCGCGTCCAGCAACCACTTCAGGTTATTGTCGGCCCACAAAATGGCCTGATCGGCCCAATCGCCAAAAGGGATGCGCCATTCGTTGAGGATTTCATTGTCCCAGAAGTTGGGGTTGGAGTCGCCAGTGTCGGCCTGAGCCAGTATTGCGCTGCGGCTGGACGGGGCTGCCAGGCTAGACGGGTTGAAGAGATGCGACAGCCAACTCATGTGTATCGTTCCTCGGCGGTGGCACCCTGTTCTTCGGCAGTACCCATTTTTTCCATGATGAGATGAGGATAAAGCGTGCCGACAAGCTGGTTGGCTTCCGATACCACGGCAATAGGCAATCCCCGTCCTGCAGCCCGGTAGATCTCGTTCAGACGGGCTGTTGGAGAAGTCCGCTCAAAATCTGTGCGCAGCGCGGCTGCGAGGTCGGTCGTGCCCATTTCTATAGCACGCAGCCCGTCGGCGACCGTCAGCAACGCCGTGGGCGCCCCGCTTGAATTCACCACAAACTCGCCACCGCCATCCCCGATGTGTGCCACGGCTTCAGCCAATGACATATCGGACATGCCAGCTTGAATGGGCGAGGGCTGCGACATGACTTCACTCACCTGAATGGCTCGCCCCTGATCCACATTGCGAATGAAACCGGCCACATAGTCGTTGACAGGGTGAGTCAGAATATCCGCTGGAGTTCCGACTTGTTCAATCCTGCCGTCCCGCATGATGCACACCCGATGCCCGATGCGGACCGCTTCGTTCAAATCGTGGGTGATGAACAAGATCGTTTTCTTCAGCTTTTGGTGAAGTTCCATCAACTCGCCTTGGATTTGATGGCGGATAAGCGGGTCTAACGCCGAGAATGGTTCGTCCATCAGCAATATGTCAGAGTTGGAAGCCAGGGCACGGGCCAGCCCCACGCGCTGTTGCTGTCCGCCCGACAGCTGGCCGGGCATCCTGTCGGCATAAGCTTCAAGCCCCACCAGTGCCAGCGCTTTCGTGGCTGCCTCAAGGCGTTCGGATTTTGGCAGCCTCTGCACCTTCAGTCCGTATCCCACATTTCGGATGATGTTTCGGTGCGGGAACAGCGCAAAATGCTGGAAGACCATGCCAATTTTTTCACGGCGGAATGCCTGAAGCTCCCTGCCTTTGAGCTGCTGCACGTCTGTTTCATCCACCCATACGTGTCCGTGGGTGGTGGTGAGAAGTTGGTTGACGGCGCGCAAGGCGGTGGATTTACCCGACCCGGAGAGCCCCATAATCACGAAGATTTCTCCTCGCTTGATGGAGATATTGACATTCTGCAAGCCCAGCACGTGCCCGGACCACTGCATGATCTCATCTTTGCTGTGCCCTTTGGCGGCTAAATCAAAGGCATAGCCATGGGGCTGAGGGCCGAAAAGCTTATAGACCTCTTCAAAGCGGATGGCATCGGCAGTTGACGGAGCAGGCACGTCAGTGGTTGCGGATGCGTCGGCGGGTGGGGTTGACGGCGCGGGTGCGGAGTTGGGGCCGGGGTCAGGCGCAAACGTTTCGGCAGGCGCAGGGCCGGAAACGGGCGCATCATTGC
>JAPYNY010000075.1 GCA_028283145.1 Candidatus Hopanoidivorans cymbastelae | reverse complement strand
GTGCTGGCGGGGTAAGAGTGCTGGCGGGGCTGGGTATGGGTGGTTTCCGTAGCGGGGTGTTGGCTGCCTCCGCGGAGTCTTGCTACCTCCCGCCACGGCACTGCTATAGCGGGCTGTTGTCGTGGCTGCGCAAAGGCAGGGTCTCTCGTTTAGTCATAAGAGCTTCAATGGCCCGGGCGATCTCTTTTCGGGTATCTGCCGGGTCTATCACACGGTCTATGGAGCCGCGCTCGGCTGCTATATAGGGGGTCAGATATTTCTCGGCATAAGACTCCTCCAGAGCTAGGCGCTTGTCCTCAGGTTCCGACCGATGCAGGATGCCCACAGCCCCTTTGGCGCCCATGACAGCTATCTCGGCGGTCGGCCAGGCCAAGGCGACGTCGTTTCCCATGCGCTTGGAGTCCATCACAATATAGGCACCGCCGTAAGACTTGCGGACTGTCACGTTGACCCGCGGCACCGTGGCTTCCGCATAGGCGAACACCAGTTGGGCTCCGTGGCGGATCATGCCACGCCACTCCAAGTCTTTGCCCGGCTGGAAACCTGGGGTATCTACAAAGGTGACAATTGGAATATTGAAGCTGTCGCACAGCCTCACGAACCGAGCAGCTTTCTGAGAGGCGGCAATGTTGAGCGTGCCGGCCAGCACCTGTGGCTGGTTGGCTACGAACCCGACCACCCGTCCGCCAATTGAACCAAAAGCAGTGATGATATTTGCTGCCCACCATTGTCTCACTTCCAGGAGATAGCCGTCATCAGCTACTGCCTTGAGAATGGTCTTCATGTCGTAGCCGCCTGAAGCAGACGACGGCAGCACCGACGCAGCATCGCCAATGAGCCGGTCAGCCTCGTCGCTGGTATGAATTTGTGGCGGCAACTCTTGGTTGTTGGACGGCAGCAGATCAAGCAATTCTGTTATCAGCTTTTCAGCGTGGGCCAAATCAGCAGCCAAGAAGCCAGCTGCTCCAGATTCAGAGCGGTGGACATCTGAGCCTCCCAAGGTGTCAGCGTCTATGGGCACTCCTGTAAAAAGCTCAACCATGCTCGGGCCGCTGACGAAGGCGTAGCTTTGGGGCAACATGATGGTCAGGTCGGCAATGCCGAACAAAAGAGCCGGCCCAGACACCACAGGCCCTACCCCGCAAAAGATAAGCGGCACAACCCCCGAGCAATCCACTAGAGCTTTGGCAGCAGTTCCCCAGCCATAGGCAGCGCCAATCCCGGAGGGAACGTGAGCTCCCGATGAAGCGATATAGCCCACTAGCGGGAGCCCTTTGTCAAGTGCTGTCTGGGCTGCGCTGACCAGTTTTTCGCCGTCTTCGGGCAACAGAGCTCCCATGCTGGCGGGGTCTTCTATGCGGAAGACGACTGCTTTGTGCCTTCCGATGTCTTCCACACAAACTTTCACCGAGCCAGGAGCTTTGGCACGCAGATTTAAATGAGGGGTCTGGTTCATGGAGCTTGATTGAGAGCTTGGTTGACTTTACCTTGATTGGCTTCGGGAGGAGATTTTGGCTGTTTTTTGGCTGCAGAAAATTTGTTGAGAATTGGACTTGCAATGCATTGGCTGAACTGCTACTATAAGTTGTAGAGAAAGTTCTTCAATGACCATCACTCTCCTTTCTAAAGTGAACTTTCTCAATTCAAGTGGGGGAGCTGTCTTCCCCCCTCAGGCTCCCCCACTTGACTTTCTGCTCTCTTGACTGTTTGCCGTTTTGATTTTCCACCGTGCTGATTTTCTACGGGGGAGGGGGTCTGAGGACAGCAACTGCGGATAGCATGTGCGGACGGTGCGGTTCTTGCGGCCAGCACTTCTGCTTCAGTTTTGGCTGCCTAGTTGCTGGCGCATATAGTTCAACGCACTGCCAGCCTTGAACCAACGAATTTGATCGTGCGACAAAGTGTGGTTGCACTCAAAGCCGATTCTGGAGCCGTCTGGCTTGGCAATTTCGCAGTGAACTGGTTGGCCAGGCGCCAACTCAGCCAAGCCAAGTATGGAAATTCTGTCATCTTCAGTTATGTTTTCATAGTCGGCTGGATCGGCAAAGGTAAGCGGTAAAACTCCTTGTTTTTTGAGGTTGGTCTCATGAATTCTGGCAAAGGAGCGCACAATCACCGCTAGGCAGCCTCTGAATCTGGGCTCCATGGCGGCGTGCTCTCTGGATGAACCCTCGCCGTAGTTCTCATCGCCCACGGCCACCCAAGCAGTGTTGGTCTGGTGGTAGTGCTTGGCGATCTCAGGAAAGGGCTTGGTTTGGCCGTCAAGTTGATCTTTGCCTCTGCCTGTCTCATCGCTGAAGGCGTTTGTGGCACCCAAAAACAAGTTATCGCTGATATTTTCCAGATGACCTCTATAGCTCAGCCACGGCCCGGCCATGGAGATATGGTCGGTAGTGCACTTGCCGCTGGCCTTGAGCAGAACCACAAGCTCGGTGAAGTCCTCACCGCTCCAAGGCTTGAACGGCTCTAGGGCTTGAAGCCGGTTGCTGTTGGGGTCAATCTTGACTTCAATCAAATTGCCACTGCCGTCTTCGCCTCCAGGCGGGGGAGACACAAAGCCGCTTTCGCCTGGGTCAAAACCTGCTTGGGGCAACTCCTCGCCCACAGGCTCCAGCAGTTGAGCGGTAGTTCCATCTGGGGTGGTGATCGTGCCTGAGTCGGGGTCGAAGCTGAGGCTGCCAGCCAGTGCCAGCGCCACCACCGTTTCAGGCGAAGTAACAAACGCCAAGGTTGCAGCCGAGCCGTCATTGCGCTTGGGGAAGTTGCGGTTGTAGCTGGTGATGATGACGTTCTCGATGCCTTCGGCAATGTCGTCTCTAGACCACTGCCCGATGCATGGGCCGCAGGCATTGGCCAGCACAGTTGCCCCAGCTTCTTCAAAGACTTGCAACAAGCCATCGCGCTCAATGGTGGCACGCACTTGTTCTGAGCCGGGAGTAACCAGCAGGGGAGTGCGCACTTTTATGCCTCTGGCTGTGGCATCGCGCAAAACGCTGGCAGCACGGGTGATGTCTTCGTAAGAAGAGTTGGTGCACGACCCCACCAAGGCAGCGCTGGGCTGTGCGGGCCAGTTGTGTTCAGCAGCTTCGGCAGCCAGCTCAGATACCGGACGTGCCCGGTCAGGCGTGTGGGGCCCGTTTATGTGGGGTTCCAGAGTTGACAGGTTGATTTCTACTACATGGTCAAAGTAATCTGACGGGTTTTCAGCTACTTCGTCGTCTGGGCGCAGCAAATCTGAGATTTCATCTGAAGCGGCAGCTATGGCTTCGCGCCCGGTAGCGCGCAGGTAGCGGTGCATGGCGGTGTCATACCCGAAGATGGAAGTGGTAGCGCCTATTTCAGCTCCCATATTGCAGATAGTGGCCTTGCCGGTGCACGATAGGCTGGTGGCGCCTTCGCCAAAGTATTCAATGATGGCTCCAGTTCCGCCTTTGACGGTAAGCAGTTCGGCCACCTTCAAAATGACGTCTTTGGGGGAAGACCAACCGCTCAGCCGACCGGTTAGATGGACGCCAATGAGTTTGGGCCAGCGGACATTCCAGGGGAATCCCGTCATCACGTCAACTGCATCAGCTCCTCCCACGCCTACGGCAATCATGGCCAAGCCGCCCGCGTTGGGCGTGTGGCTATCGGTGCCGATCATCATGCCACCGGGGAAGGCGTAGTTCTCCAGGACGACCTGATGGATGATGCCGGAGCCAGGTCGCCAAAAACCGGCTCCATAGCGGGCGCAGACCGATTCCAAGAATGTGTAAACCTCCTGGTTGTCGGCTTGGGCAGTCAGCAAGTCCTGCTTGGCGTCCACTTTTGCCAGGATGAGATGGTCGCAGTGCGTGGTGGTGGGCACGGCCACTTCAGGCAAGCCCGCGGTCATAAACTGCAGCCAAGCCATCTGGGCTGTTGCATCTTGCATGGCTACTCTGTCGGGGTGAAAATCCCGGTAGGAAGCGCCACGTTCAAGCTCGCGATTGGTTGGATCTTTGAGGTGCCCGAACAGGATTTTCTCAGCTAGCGTAAGCGGCCGCTGCAACAACTCCCTGCCCGCTTTTACGCCTTGGGACAGGCGAACGTGTGCATCTTCTACGAGTTCAATGGGTGTGCTGGCTTGGACAGTCATTTTCCTCCTTTAGTGGTTTTGATGGTTTAGCGACGGTTGTGGTGATTCAGAGCGGCCAATCCCTGACTGGTCGCAAAGCTCTTTCATGTTTCCAACTGCGCAGCCAGGAAGAGGCTTGGGGGCCGGCCATAGTTGGAGTCTGCTTGGCGTGGAAACGTTTTCTAGCCTGCCACCAGTCGGTCGTGAATTCATCTGAAAGTGCTCCCACGGCCTGTTCAATACGGTCGTTGAAGTTGCGCGAACGCTCACCAGGGGCGATGCTCAGCGGATCGCCAAAAACCACCGCGGTGGGAGACTGCTGAGGCCATTTCCTGCCACGGCGCAACAAAGACCGAGTTCCGGCCACAAAAATTGGCACTACCGGTACTTGGCACTTATTGGCCAGATACGCTGCTCCTGCCCTAAAGGGGGAACCCCAGCCGTCTTCTGAGCGGCCGCCTTCCGGATACAGCAACAAGCTCCAACCTTGGCCCACCAACTCGGCCGCATAGTCAGCTGAGCGCCGCTCAGGTTGCATGCGTTCAATTGGGATAGCTCCGATTCCCAGCGCCGAGGCTACTCCTGCGGCTTTGTTGCGGAAGAAATAGTCAGCTGCCGCCCCTACTACCAGCTTGTGCCGCCAAGGTTCGGGGATAGATGTGAGCAAGATGGGTGTGTCGGCATGACTGCGGTGGTTGGCCACGAAAATAACCGGCTCATCGCCGAGCTGGTGCAGGCGGTCTAGCCCTGAGATTTGAGGGTTGGCATAGTAGGAGACTATAGGGCGCCAACCTGCCTCTACGACCAGGGCCCGGGTCAGTCGGCTGGGCCAGCGCCTAGCCCAAGCGGTGTCAAAATTAGTGCCTGTGGAAAGCAGGTGAGCGGGCACTTCCACACCGCGGGGGATGTGCGGGCGTCGCCATGGAAACGCAGGTCGCAGTTTCAGGTGGCGCGCTTGGCGCTTGAGCTTGGCTAGCTGCATGGTTTCATCCCTGGGTTGCGCCCGTCTTGTTTAATCACAGAATTGCCTCCGCCACGACTTAGCTCACGTCCGCCATGAGCACAGGCGGATTGTGCAGATGGGTAATGGTCGGTTGCCGTCCGACCACATCTGAAGCCATCTCCAAGGCGTCAGACAGGCTTGAAGCCGGTTGAAATCCCATTCGTCTGACAGCCGCAGTGTCTCCACCTACCACAATCACCCGCCCTAGGTGTTCCAGGGCATGAGCACCCCAATACCACATATAGAAGGGGTGCACCCCGTGATAGGCATGGGAGTTGCGGTAGAGGTGGCGATACCATTCGTCTTCGGCAAACTGCTTTTCAAAACGGCTTTCAATCTCCAACGGGTTGGTGGTTTCAGGCAGCACCTGCTCAAAAAAGTCAATGTAACTGGGATGATGAACCGGGTGAAACTCCCACTTGGTGGGATGGCTCATGATCACCACGCCACCTTGGCGCACTAGCGGCTTGCCACGATAGAGGTTGAAGAAATAGCCCAGCCCCAAACACATCACCAAGATGGGATTCATCACCGAGTTGACGTTGTAGGGGCAGATGTAGGGCAGGCCCATGGTCAAAATATCGCTCTGACCTTCAACCGGCACCAGATGCTGCGCCAGAACATGCTCAAGCGTGCTGTCATGCACTGCCTCAACCTCGCCTGCCTGAATGGAAGTCATTTCATAAGGCGCTAGCCAAGATTGAAACGCCCTCCTGCGCCCCCGATAGCTGAGAGTTTTCAACCCGGCTTGCATCGCGATGAAAGCTGCCCGGTCTTTGGGACTCCATTCCCACTCGCGTTTTTGGAGCACCGCCAGCGGCCCGTCTTGTCCGAAAGTGTTGTTATTGACGGTGGTTTCAATCTGGAAGATGGAGATGTCGGACTGCTTCAGCACTTCCCCTTGGCGCCAGTTGGAATGATGCAACTCCGAGCGGTGCCGGTCCATAAAGGAGCGCGATTTCAGCATGGTAGCCACGTTGTGGTGATGGCGCAAACCCGTATAACCCGACAAGCCTGTAGCTGTGCTCTTCCAGCCTCCGTCCATGGCCACCAGATTGATATTCACATAGACGATGAGGTCGCTTTCGGCGGCCCGCTTGCTGATTTGCACTTCCTCGCCGTGGCTGGTAGTGCCAATCACCACCATGCCGTCTGGGTCTTCAGCGTCATGGTTGTACAGGCAGCCAGACGGTGCGAAGGCATCATAAACTCTGTCGCCCACTACATGTCGCAGCTCGGCTTCGGTCATTCGGCGATGCAGGGCCAGTGCCGCAATCAGGTGGACGTCTTCCACACCGGCTTGGGCCGCCAAGTCCAGCACTGCCTCGATGACCCTTTGGCGAATATCAGGACGACGCATCGGCGGCAGCGGCAAGGACAGGTCGTCAAAGGCAATAGTGAGCTTCATGTCGGGACGCAGCAAAGCCGCCAGAGGTTCAGAATTTATCGGGTTTTCCAGAGCTTGCTGAATGGCTTCATCTGGATGCTCCAAGCCCGCAATAGGTTCGCTGGGATAGACAACTCTGGTGCGTCCCGGGGGAAGTTTCTCCAGCCGGAAACCCTCCCCGTGATGAAACAGCACAGGGGGAGTAGCCCGGTCGACTTCCAGCACAAATCCCGGACGTGGGGCGGTCTTGTCGGCGCGGCTCATCTGTTGGCGTTCCTAGCCAAGGCGCTGCGCGAGAGGGTGCTGCGAGACAAAGTGCCGCGCGTCAAGGCGCTGCGCCGAGATCGTGGCTGGGTGCTTGTTAGCGTGCGTGCTTTGGCAAATCTGGTGTGGCGGCTGGCGGCTGGAGCGATGGGCAAAAGTTTGCGTGGCCCTCCGGGAGCTTTGGAGAAATGTTCCACCAACCAGCCTCGGCGCCTAGCCAAGCTAGCCAGTTTTGGCTCGGGGTTGACCGCCACGGCAAACCCCACCACTTCCAGCATGGGCAGATCACTGGTGGAATCCGCATAGGCTACGCACTCGCTCAAATCCAAGCCCTCGGCCTGGGCATACTCGCGCAGCGCCTGGGCCCGGTTTTCACCTATAGGGGGAGTGGCCGACATGCGACCTGTATAGCGTCTGTTTTCGGAAGGGCTAGATCCTGCAGGTGTTGAGCTTCCCAGCGTTGGGCAGATGATAATGTCAAACAGCGGCCGAAATGGCTCGATGACGAAATCCAAAGCTCCGGTAATCAGCATCGTACGATGACCCAAAGAGCGATGCTGACGGACACGGCGCATAGCATCCGGGAAGGCCTGTGCCAGCAGCAAATCGCTGAACATCTCCCAGGCATCTTCTTCCAGCTGTTCCACTGGGGCATCGGTAAAACGCCTGTAGAAGTAGCGCAAAAAGTCGCTGCGGTCGGCTCGATCCAGGCGCAATAGCTTGGGCACCTCCAGTAGCGTGCGAGTCACGATTTGGGCTTGTTCGCCACGGGTCAGCCGTCTGGTGGCCAGCCACCCCCAGGAGGCCACTACGTTGGAAGCCAGCAGGGTGTTTTCCAAATCAAAAGCGGCCAAATGTCTGTCTGGAGACAAAATCTGTTGCCGCCTGCGTTCCATGATGGAAAGTTCCGCCGCTGGCGTTTTGGCCGCAGTCCTCGCGGTTTCTCCCGCCGCTGTTCCCGCCGCCGCTTTTGCTTCTGCCGTTCCCACCC
>JAPYNY010000074.1 GCA_028283145.1 Candidatus Hopanoidivorans cymbastelae | reverse complement strand
TAAACCCGCCCTGCGGGCCAGCCTGTCTTGGTCGGCAGCATTTTCCAAGCATTTCCCTTCGGCAGGCAAGCGTGGTCCGAATGCATATCTCACCAACACCAGTTCGTCCCGCCTGCAAATAGAACATAGCCGGCCGCTGGGCTCCCCGATGGCATTAGCGGCTCTCAGCAACATGGGATGGGCATCGCATATTTCCGACCTGAAGATCGGATTGGCCTTGGCTTCCCTGACGGCAGACTCGCGCATGAACCGATAACTGACCTCGGCCAACTCCGCTTGTTTAGACGGAGTGTCCTGAAGTTTATGGACTGGCCTAGTAGCCATTCCCTAAGTTTAGACTTTGAAACGGGTTGGCGTTAACTTATTTCAAAGGATGGGCTTGGCTGTCCCACCAACCCTTGAGTTGTTCCAGAGCTTCAGCTTGGCTCAACTTGCCTCGCAGCACCAATTGCTCCGTCAAATAGCCAAGCGCTTCTTTGACTTTTGGGCCAGGCGACATATCCAGCAAGTGCATCACATCGGCTCCGGTAACTGGCAGAATCATCGGAGGCTGCTGCGCGTGGAGTTCCTTGAAGATCTTGAATTCGTCTGACAACTTTTGCTCCTCGGCAATGATTGCCACGACCGCAAAAATGTCGGCCAGTAAAGTCTCCGCATCCAGGTTTCCATTTTTTCTTGCAACCTTGTCTAGCTGCAACATCCATCGGCGAATAGCTTGCTCAAACGGAACTTTCTCAGCTTTGCTCGGCCGCTCTGGCACCCCCGCCGACTGCAGCACAGACAACAACTGCCTTGAGGCTTCTACAATGGCGAGCGTTTTGCGTCTTTGCTGGCTGGGCAAACGCAACTGCCACAACAAGCCCTTCAACTCCCGGCAGCCAAACAGCAGCGCACTCAAGCGCACCGCCAAATTGGGGGCAAGCAAATTCAAGCGGTCTGCTTCACCGCCCGAAAGAACTTTCTGGGAACCGGTCTCACCATCAGTGCCAACATCTTGGTCTGGCTTTCCACCAGCAGCAAATACAAACTCGTCCAAGCCCGTGGCGGCTAGCAGCTTGAAACCCGTCGCTGGTGCCGCAAGCATCAACAACCTCATCAACTCGGCGCAAATTCTCTCAACTGAAACTATCTCAAGGCGCTGGCGCATATCTGACATGGCAGCCACAACCTCATTTGAGGCAGTCAAATCAAACTGCGCCACAAATCTGGCTGCTCTCAGCATTCTCAACGGGTCATCCCTAAACGACTCTTCGGCCGAAAGCGGGGTTTTCAGCAGCCGCTGCCTTAGAGCCTCCACCCCATCAAAAGGATCAATCAAGCTGCCCTCAGGCAATTTCAGAGCCATGGCGTTGATGGTAAAATCGCGGCGAGACAGGTCAATCCCGATGTCTTCGCCGAACACCACGGCGGGCTTGCGCGAGACCGGGTCGTAAGCTTCCTTGCGATGTGTCGTTATCTCGTAATTCCGTCTTGCAATGCGACATCCAATGGTGCCAAACCGCTCGCCCTGCGTCCACATATGCTGGGCCACAGGCTTCACAATTTGTTTGACCTCTGCGGGCAGAGCATCGGTCGTAAAGTCGTAGTCGTCTTCAGAGTCGGCGCCCCCCGCAGCGCCTGTGCTGCTAACCAGCGTCCCAGAAAATGAAGGCCCGCGCAGCACCAAATTGCGCACCGCGCCCCCCACCAGATACAACCGCTTCTGCCTGAAAGAAAACAACTCCGCCAGTGCCGAGGTCTCTCGCAGCACTCTGCCTAGCTGGTTTTCTTCCAGAACGGGCGATGACATAACTACAATTGTGCTATCAAATAAACCTTTTCTCAGTCATTGATGGCAATCACCTGCAGGGAATAACCCAAACTACATGAAAGGACGCCCATGAGCCAAATCCGAATAGTCACCGACAGTGGCTGCGACCTGGACAACGAACTCGCTGCTGAGCACAAAATCTCGGTGGTGCCATTGAAAGTGCGCTTTGGAACTGAAGAGTTTACCGACCGCGTGGACATCACCTGCGAGGAGTTCTATAAGAAAATGGCTGCCAGCAGCAAACTCCCCGCCACTGCAGCGCCTTCCCAAGGAGCTTTTGAGGAGACCTTCCGCCGGGTTCGCAACGAGGGAGCGACCGACATCGTGTGCATTAATATGTCTTATCTCCTGTCGGCCACGGGGCAGGTGGCTGTGGCAGCAGCTGAAGCTGTGCGGCAGGAATCGGACGCAGTCAACATCTACAATTTCGATTCCACCAACGTTTCCTGTGGGCTGGGAACCATCGCGCTGGAGGCCGCTAGAGCCGCCGACCGCGGAAAATCCATTGAAGACGTGAACGCGCTGGTGGAAGACCTGATTGTGAGAACCAGACTTTACGGAGTGCTTGACACTCTGGAAAACTTGCAAAAGGGCGGACGGATTGGCAAGGCAAGGGCGATGCTGGGATCAGCCCTTTCCATCAAGCCGATTGTGGAAGTGCGCGGTGAAGTGGAAGAAGCACACAAGCCTCGCACCCGCAAGCGGGCGTTTCAGTGGATGCACAACAAACTTCTCGAAGAGCGCCAAGAAGCCGGGGAAGTCTCCTTGCTGGCGCTGGGACATGGCTTTGCTCAAGACTTTGATGATTTTTGTGCGGTCATTGGCCAAGACTTTGAGTTGGTTGACATGCATAGCAATATCGTGGGGCCGACCATCGGGACGCATGCCGGGCCTGGCATTATCGGCATGTCTTATGTGGTGGGAGGTTTTGAGCGCGACTGATTTGGCGCTGCAGTGCCAGCCCACGATTCTCTGCGCCAACCTGAACCACCACACCTTTGTGCCAGCCCAAATCGCGGTTCCCTTCCCCCAACCCCAAATCTGTGAATAGCAAATCTGATGCAGAGCTAGTTTCCCTGGCCCAAGAGGGCAGCCAGCCAGCTCTGCAGGAACTTTTTGAGCGCCACTACACACGCATATTTGGAATTTGCCGGCGCATGCTACGTAGTGAGGACGATGCCTGCGACGCAACTCAAGAGGTCTTCCTGTCAATAGTGCGCCATCTCAAAAATTTTTCTGGAGAAGCAACTTTCAAAACTTGGGCCTACCGCATAGCTGTCAATGCCTGCAAGGACGAGTTGAGCAAGCGAAAAACCCGCCCTGTGCTATCGCCTGAAGACGACTTATTAGAGCCTGAATCCACGGGTGCTGCCGCCGGTGATGTGGCTCATATAGTTGTGGATGTGCAGGCTGCGCTAGCGCAGTTGGGTGAAGAATATCGCACGGCTATTGTGCTTCGGGAACAAGCCGAGCTGAGCTATGAGGAAATTGCCAGAATGCTTGAAGTGCCGGTCGGAACGGTCAGGTCAAGAATCGCCAGAGGCAGGGCTGAACTGACTCGGTTGTTGAAGCTTGGCGAATCCGATGCCAGCGAGCCGAGCAAAAAGCCAAAATCCAAAACAAGGCGCTCATCCAAACCGGCGGAGCTTTCCAACTTCGCCAAGCAGTCAAAACTCTCTGCCTCGGCCAAGGTTGAAAACACCAAAAACCGTGGCAAAAAATTTCTGGCGCATTTTGGGGCGATTTTGCCAATTTGCTGGAACTTTTCTAGGGTTGCTGAAGTCTAAGAAATAGAGAAGTTGAATTTGCCATGACTGCCAATCATCAACCACCTGAAGACAACAGTGCCAGCAGCGCTGATCTGCCTGAAAACGCTCACTCCTCCAGCCCGACCAACTCTCCCAACCCAGCAGCCGATGAATTGATTTCGGCTTATTTGGACGGAGAAGCCACCGAGCAGGAAAGGGCACTAGTAGAAAACAACCCTGATTTGCTCAACCGCCTGGCTCAGTTTCAGGAGCTAAGCCAACTAGTTTCAGACCCAGTTCCTGAAAAGCGCCGAGGTGAAATCATTTCAACTGCGTTGCAGGAATACTCGCAGCTTTATGAAGATTCTGGGATCTCAGAGGCTGGGAACACGGAAAAAACGGAGGCGACGGCGACGGCGACAGAGGTTCTGGGGGCTGGCCTTTCCGAATCTTCCGAAACTTCTTCAACCCAAAGGCCGCCTATTCCCGAAAGAAAATTGCCGAGCTTTTTTGAGGACGAGGACGCTCTAGGCACACCCGGTGCTCGCGGGTTTGGGCGCAGCACAATCTTTTCCAGATCGCGAACAAAAGATGCTGGAACAGCAAGGCCCAGCAAGTCGGGTGGGCGCAAGCCAAGTCAAGCTGCGTTCATTGGGCTGGCGGCCCTGCTTTTGGTGGGGTTTTTGACTTATTCACTCGTTCTGCTCTTCAACGAGAACGGCGATGGTGATGACACTGAAGCTGCCGCTGATGTATTGGAAGCTCAAGTTGCAGATCTTGAGCCAGATACCGATGCACTCGAGGAGCAAACAAGCGCATTCCTCACTGATTCGACAACAAGCACCGCAATAGTGCCAGAAATGACGACTCCAGAACCGGCGCCAACATTGCCTGCTGCGACTTTACCTGCTGCCGCTGAGACAACTCAACCCGCTCCGCCGGGAGATGCGCGTGCTGAAACCCCACAAGACAAATTGCCCGATTTGGATCTCGCTCCGATTCCGTCCGCCCCTGAAGAAGAATCTAGTCAAGGCACGGACGGTTCCCCGACTTTTGGGTTGCCTGAACCCCCGCCCATACAGCTGCCTGCGACCCCAAGCCCAGATGAACCCATAGTGGCACCGTCGCCCGAAGGCATGTTAGATGCTTTCGACCGATCTGCGTGCCCTGACACCGAAACGGATGGGCCAGCCACCACAACCACCACAACTCTAGACGACACGCCTTCCACGACCATCCCTGCTGATGAGGGGGAGAAGCGTTTGGAAGACGAAGAGCCGTCGGCAAGCGAGGAAGCGCCAAAGAGCGAAACCTCCGACCAAGATGAAAGCTGCCCGTAAGGTTCTGCGGCGGGGCTTGGCGGCTCAGTCCAGTTGTGCAGTCGGGTCAACGGCCACAAGGCCCTGCAGGCCCGGCCAAGCTAGAGCCCCAACCCCCCAGTTAACTAGAGTAACTAGAGACCTCAACTAACTAGAGGCCTCAACCCATAGGAGAGCGGCCCTTCTTGTCTTCGTAATAGCCAGAGTGAATATAAACGCAGGGCAAACCAAAATCGGTAAAAAGGGCCACATTCTTAGGGTCGTCTTCAAAGGCAACTCGCAGATCAAAGCCTCGCTGCTTCAGTTCGTGCAAAGACCGCAGTTTGTATTCGCCCGCTGAGAGTTCGTCTTCGGCTTGCGACCTCAAAATGAGCAAATCCCAGCGGGGGTTGTGCCGCCCCAACCAGTTGAGCGTTTTTTCCCGCACCCATGACGGGCGGGCGGTCAGCAAGATCACCAACAGGTCCGAGTTGAGTTGGTTCAACAAGGTGGTGGTGGCGCTAATGGGAGCATCTTGGTCGCAGGCATTGAAAAAGCCCTTCCAGTCTTTCGGCGGCTCATTCAGATAGTGCTGCCGCTCAACTGCGTTTGAAATAACGCCGTCCATATCCACCACCACAGCCGCACCGGGGGCGTGGGGGGAATTGCGCCACGACCAGCTTTCGGGAAATGGCTCGCCGCTCATTCGTCGTCCTCCTCAATAGCTCGGCGGCGAATTTCCTCCACCACTCCAGCGTCTGCCAAAGTTGTAGTATCGCCCAAGTCTCTGCCCTCCACCACATCCCGCAACAGGCGTCGCATTATCTTGCCGCTGCGGGTCTTGGGCAAATCGGGCACTAGCACCACACGTTTGGGGCGGGCAATCGGCCCCAGCTTGGTGGCCACGTGTTGGCGCAACTCTTCGCCAAGCTCCCTGAAACCGGCAATCGCCGAAACTGTCAGATCCTTGGAGCCCGCCGCAGTGCTTTCCTCTTCCAGCTTCTCAGATGCTGCCCCACGCAAAATTACATAGCCAATAATGGCTTGGCCAGTTACCTCATCGGCTGCGCCCACCACCGCAGCTTCTGCCACCGCCGGGTGATCCACAAAAGCCGACTCCACCTCCGTGGTGCTAATTCGGTGCCCGGAGACGTTCATCACATCATCCACCCGCCCGACCAGCCAGAGATAGCCATCGGCGTCAATCTTGGCGCCGTCCCCAGCAAAATATCGCCCTTCAAAACGCGACCAGTAAGTCTGGAAATAACGCTCAGGGTCGCCCCAAATCCCCCTCAGCATGGACGGCCACGGGCGGGTAATCGTCAAATAGCCGCCGCCGTGGTCAACTGCCTTCCCCTCCTCATCCACAACTTCAGCGAAGATGCCCGGCAGGGGCTTGGTGGCCGAACCCGGCTTGGCCGCAATAACCCCAGGCAGAGGCGTGATCATGTGGCCGCCGGTCTCGGTTTGCCACCAAGTGTCCACCACCGGGCAGGAACCTCCGCCGATATGTTCCCGATACCACATCCACGCTTCGGGGTTGATGGGCTCGCCCACCGTGCCGAGCACCCGTAGAGACGACAAATCGTGACGCTGCGGTTCTTGTTCGCCCCACTTCATAAAAGTGCGAATGGCGGTGGGCGCGGTGTAAAGCTGGGTGACCTTGTAGCGGGCGATGATGTCCCATAGCCTGTCTTTGGGCCACTCCCCCGACGGGTTGCGCTGGCTCTCCCGCGGCGTGTCAGGCGTGCCCTCATAGATGACCGACGTGCAGCCGTTTGCCAGCGGCCCATAGACAATATAGCTGTGCCCTGTTACCCAGCCGATGTCGGCCGCGCACCAATAGATATCGGTTTCGGGGCGTAAGTCAAACACGACCTTGTGGGTGAAGGCCACCTGCGTGAGATAGCCGCCGGTGGTGTGCATGATGCCCTTGGGCTTAGCGGTTGTGCCGGAGGTATAGAGCAGATAGAGCAGTTGCTCGGAATCAAAGGGGTCGGCCGGGCAGTGGTCGTCAGCTTGCGCCATGGCTTCGTGCCACCAGATATCTCGCCCCTGGGTCATATCGGGATTTGTGCCACAGCGGTCAACCACCACCACATGTTCCACCGAGTCGGCGCCGCCAGCCAAAGCTGCATCCACGTTGGGCTTCAGCAGCGACGGAGCGCCGCGGCGCCAGCCGGCATCGGCAGTGATGATTACCTTGGCTTGGGCGTCTTCACAGCGGTCAACGATGGCATCGGGTGAGAACCCGCCGAAAATCACGGAGTGGGCAGCCCCGATGCGAGCGCAAGCCAGCATCGCCACAGGCAACTCAGGGATCATCGGCATGTAGATGGCAACCCTGTCGCCCGCCTGCACACCCAGGCTTTTCAGCACATTGGCAAACTTCTGGACGTCGCGAAGCAAGTCTCCGTATGTGATAATGCGGGTGTCGCCTGGCTCGCCTTCCCAGAAATAGGCCACCTTGTCGCCGCGGCCGGCTTCTACATGGCGGTCTAGACAGTTATATGAAGCGTTCAGCTTGGCGCCCACAAACCAGCGGGCGTTGGGGAGATTCCACTCCAAGGTTGTGCGGAAATCCTGAGACCAACTGATCAACTCCCGCGCCCGGCGTGCCCAAAAAGCCTCGTAGTCGGCAGCCGCTTCTTCATAGAGCGACAGATCGGAGACAATCGCTTGGGCGGCAAACTCCGGAGCCGGCGGGAAGGTGCGCTCCTCGTGGTAATAGTCCTCAATAGTGGGATTGTGGGATTTGGAGGCAGCTGCGTCGGTTGCGCCAGTTATGTTTTCGTTTAACTCCATTTACCTAGTTTGGCAAAAAGACAGCGAAGCTGCCCAACTGACCTAGATGCCAGTTGATCTAGACGTCTAGGCGACCGCTTCAGAGGCTAAACCCTAGCCGCTAGGCGGGGTGGGCTAGGCTGTTACGGCAGCTAGGCCCCGGCAGCTTCAGGCAAATCCAAATCCGCGGCCGTGGCCGCGCCGCCTTCGCCATCCATTTCGCTGCCGACGAAGCTCAGGTATTCGGCTTGGCTAGCTTCGTCATCATAGAAGCCTCCGCCAAACTGATCGCCTCCCATCTCCATGAAATGCTTCATCTCTTCATCTTCTGAAGAGTAGCTCTCCATGGGGACATAGTCGGGCGCGTCGCAGACGATGTTGCGGTAAGCAGACACGCCCGTCCCAGCAGGAATGAGCTTGCCGATGACGATGTTTTCCTTCAGGCCTTTCAAGTCGTCGCTCTTGGAAGCAATGGCTGCCGCCGTCAAAACTCTAGTGGTCTCCTGGAAGGAAGCAGCTGCCAGCCATGAATCAGTAGCCAGAGACGCTTTGGTGATGCCCATCAACTCTGGGCGACCCGAAGCGGGACGCTTGCCTTCCTGAATCAGTTTGCGGTTTTTTTCGCGATATTCCCGAGCATCCACCACCTTGCCCGAAAGGAATTCGGAGTCGCCCGAGCTTTCCACCGTAATGCGCCTAGTCATCTGGCGCACAATGATCTCAATGTGCTTCTCGTGGATAGGCACGCCCTGCTCGCGATAGACCTTCTGGACTTGCTCCACCAAATACTGCTGAGTAGCTCGGATGCCCTTGATGGCCAGCAACTCCTTGGGGTTGAGCGGGCCGTCAACCAGCACATCGCCAGCCAGCACCTCTTGCCCGTCTTCTACTTCCAGCCTCTGCCCACGGGAAATATCGGCACTCTCAGGCTCACCTTCGCCAATCGGGAAGATCGTAACCGTACGGCTGGAGCCTTCGTGCTCGGTGATGTTGATTGTGCCGGAAATTTTGGCAACGACAGCTTCCCCCTTGGGTGTGCGAGCCTCAAACAACTCCACCACCCTAGGGAGACCATCAGCCAAGTCTTTCCCCACGACACCGCCGGTGTGGAAGGTGCGCATGGTGAGCTGGGTGCCCGGCTCGCCAATGGATTGCGCCGCAATAACCCCCACGGCTTCGCCCACCTCAATCAGCTTGCCTGTAGCCATCGACATGCCATAGGACAAGGCCGAGATGCCGTGCTCTGATTCATCGGTCAGCGGAGACAGCACCCGCACCTCTTCCACGTCTGGATCATCGCGCAGGCGCTCCATCAACTCGCGGGTGACCATCTCGGCTTTTTCAATAATAGTGCCGTCGGAGAGCTTGACATCTTCAGCCAGCACCCGCCCGAACAGGCGTGTCTCAAGGTGGGTGCGCTCCGACGCGGTGTCGGGGCGGACATCGTCAATCAGCAGCGACGGCACGGCGCGCCCTGTCTCAAAGGGGTTGGAATCGTTGATGATGACCTCTTGTGCCACATCCACCAGACGCCTAGTGAGATAGCCAGAGTCGGCCGTGCGTAAAGCCGTGTCAACCAGACCCTTGCGGGCGCCTGGCGTAGCGATGAAATATTCCAGGGTGGACAAACCCTCCTTGAAGTTGGACTTGATGGGCCGTGGAATCATGTCGCCACGCGGGTTGGCCACCAAGCCCCGCATGCCCGCAATCTGACGCACCTGCATCATGTTGCTTCGGGCACCAGAAGAAATCATCATGTCAACCGGGTTGAATGGGTCTGACTTGAGGTGATCCTCCAAGTGCTGGCGCACCTCGTTGGTGGCTTCAGTCCAGATTTCCACCTCTTGCTGACGGCGCTCAGCGTCTGTGATGATGCCGCGCTGATAATTCCGCTCCACCTTCTCAGCTTCCCGCTCGGAACGGTCCAAAATACCCGTCTTGGTGGCAGGGGTTTTGATGTCGTCCAAAGACACGGTGATGCCCGACTTGGAAGCCCAGTGGAAACACAAGCTCTTGAGTTGATCCAAGCTGTCGGCCGTGACCGAACGGGAGTAGTTGTAGGCCAACTCCTCCACCAGCGCCCCCATCATGCGACGGTCCAGCTTGTCATTGACGAAGGGGAAGTCTTCAGGCAAGACATCGTTGAAAATGACCCTTCCCGCAGTGGTGGGGACGTAGCTGATCTCCCGGTCGACGAAAGCATCGGTGAGCTCAGGTAGGCTGTCTTGCGGAATGCCGAATTTGCCGTTGCTGGCTTCGTGGCGCAACTGGGGGATGCGATATTCAATAGGTGCGTGAATGCTGAGCGAACCGCCTTCCAGCGCGCGCTCCACTTGCTCAAAGTTGCGAAAAGCGCGGCCAGCGCCTTTGGCGTCTGTTACTACCTGGGTCAGATAGTAGGCTCCGATGATCATATCCTGAGTGGGCGTGA
Organism: Candidatus Hopanoidivorans cymbastelae; assembly: GCA_028283145.1. Lineage (GTDB taxonomy): Bacteria > Actinomycetota > Acidimicrobiia > Acidimicrobiales > Hopanoidiivorantaceae > Hopanoidiivorans > Hopanoidiivorans cymbastelae. The sequence continues at coordinate 10,478 of JAPYNY010000074.1, read as the reverse complement.
CCAAGGGGCGTCCGTTCGCCGGCGAAAGCAAGTTGTGAGCCGACAGCATCAGCACTTCAGCCTCGGCGCGGGCTTCAGCCGACAACGGCAGCAGCACAGCCATCTGGTCGCCATCGAAGTCGGCATTGAAGGCAGTGCACACCAGCGGGTGCAGGCGGATGGCCTTGCCGTGCACCAGCACGGGTTCAAAAGCTTGGATGCCCAAGCGGTGCAGGGTGGGAGCTCGGTTGAGCATCACGGGATGTTCCTTGACCACCTCATTCAGCACGTCCCAAACTTGCTCGGAGCGCATCTTGAAAATGTCCTGATCCACCGTCGGGCGTCCTGCGGCGTCCAAGCCAGCAGTGATAGCGCGGGCCCGGCCCGAAATAGTGTCTTCCACCATCCGCTTGGCCGACTTGATATAGGTGGAGATGCCGCGTCGTTCCAGCTCGCGGATGACGAACGGCTTGAACAACTCCAGCGCCATCAGTCGCGGAATGCCACACTGGTGGAACTTCAAGGATGGCCCTGCCACGATGACCGACCGCCCCGAATAGTCAACCCGCTTGCCCAAAAGATTCAAACGGAAACGACCTTGCTTGCCCTTTAACATGTCGGACAGCGACTTGAGCGGCCGGTTGTTTTGGGACAGCACCGGCTTGCCCCGGCGTCCGTTGTCAAACAAGGCATCGATGGATTTTTGCAGCATCCGTTTTTCGTTGTTGATGATGATGTCGGGAGCTCCGATTTCCATCAGCCGCTTGAGGCGGTTGTTGCGGTTGATGACCCGGCGGTAGAGATCGTTCAAGTCGGACGTGGCGAAGCGACCGCCATCCAACTGAACCATCGGGCGCAAGTCAGGAGGAATGACAGGAATAGCGTTCAAGATGATTGAGGCGGGGTCGCTGTTGAGACGCCCAGTCGTGTCGTCCTTCTTGTTGAAGGCACTGAGGATTTCCAGCCTCTTGAGGGCTTTTTCCCGGCGTTGCTCTGAAAGAGATCGCTGCCCGTCGCTGGGATTGATGTCTTCGCGTAGTTTTTTCTCTTCAGCTTCAAAGTCAATGTTCTTGATGAGATCCAGGATGGCCTCAGCCCCCATGCCAGACTTGAACAAGGCGCCATAACGGAATTCCAACTCCTGGAATAGCTTGGTGTCTTCCACCACTTGGCGCGCATGCAGCTTTTTGAACTCATCCAAATAGCGCTCCTCGGCTTCGGCTTCTTGACGCATTTTTTCAAGCTGTTCGCGAAATTGGTTTTGCTCTTCCATCGTTTTGGCTAGATCAACATCGGGGTCCAGTGCTTGCAATGGCTGGCGCACCTCAGAAGCTTCCTCCAGCAAGGCATCCAGGGTGTTCCTCAGCACCTCAATGGCTTCCAGCTTCTCTCCGTGTGCCGCAGACAAGGCCCCAGCTCGCTCCTTAGCGTCATCGTCCTCTGATTCAGCCAGAGTCAGAGACTGTTTCTCCAGGCTTTTTGCCTGGTTTTCCAGATATGCCAGGCGGTGGCGCAGAACTTCTTCCAACTCAGTGGTAAGACTGGCGATTTGCTCTTCCAGTTGCTTGGTCTGGTTGTCGTAGTCCTTCATCAGGCGCTCAGCCTCAGACTTGGCAGCCTTGGACCCCTTGGCGGAATCCTTAGCCGAATCAGCTTCCAGCTTTTCAAGCTCAGCCTCAAGCTGCAGTTGGTAGGCATCCACCAAATAGTAGAGACGGTCACGGTAAATGTCGCATTCCTCAAAATAGTTCCGCCAATACTCGTCCATTTCATTTTCTAGATGTGGCATCTCTCGCTGAACAACCTTCGGGTCTAGCGAAATCACCAGGTAAGCCGAAAAATAAATGACTTTTTCCAGCTGGTTGGCCTTCAACTCCTCGCGCTGGTTGGTGTCCATCAGCAGATAGGTGAGCCAAGAGCGTGTGCCTCGCAGATACCAGATGTGAGCTGCAGGCGAAGCCAACTCAATGTGGCCCATGCGCTCGCGCCGCACCTTAGATCGGGTAACTTCAACGCCGCAGCGCTCGCAAATAATTCCCTTGAAGCGAACCCGCTTGTAGCGTCCGCACTGGCACTCCCAATCCCGCATGGGGCCGAAGATTTTTTCGCAGAACAAGCCGTCTTTTTCGGGCTTCAGGGTGCGATAGTTGATGGTTTCGGGCTTTTTCACCTCGCCGTGCGACCACCCCCGGATGTCGTCTGAGCCGGCCAAGCCAATGCGGAATTTGCTGAAATCGTTGACGTCAGTCATAAGTGCGTGCTCCTTTGGTCAATGCTGAAACTTGTGCCGTGCTGGCCTGTCCAATGCCGGCTTATATATCGCCGTAGCCGTAGGCGGCGCCGCCCACCAACTCACGGCGTTCAAATTCGTGGCGCCTTCGGTCGCTCTCCTCGGTGCCCCGCTCTGGGCGAGACAGGTTGATGCCCAGCGACTCAATGGTGCGGTAGGCTTCTTCGTCCAACTCCTGAATCTTGATTTGCTCGCCAGTGTTGGATAGCAATTTGACATTCAGACACAGGGCCTGCATCTCCTTGATGAGAACTTTGAAGCTCTCAGGCACGCCTGGAGCAGGAATGTTTTCGCCCTTGACGATGGCTTCATAGATCTTGACGCGGCCCACCACGTCGTCAGACTTGGTGGTCAGCAACTCCTGCAGACAGTAGGCAGCGCCGTAGGCCTCCAGCGCCCAAACTTCCATCTCGCCAAAGCGCTGGCCGCCGAACTGGGCCTTGCCACCAAGCGGCTGCTGGGTGATCATGGAATAGGGCCCGGTGGAGCGGGCGTGCAGTTTGTCATCCACTAGGTGGGCCAGCTTCATGATGTACATGTAGCCAACGGTGACGGGCTGGTCGTACGGCTCGCCGGTGCGACCGTCATACAGCTTGGCTTTGCCGTTGGGGCCGATCAAACGCTGCCCGTTCTGGCTGCCGTCCAGCGAATCGGGGCGGATGGTCTTGAGAACTTGCTTGATGGTTGGGTGGCGGTTGTCTGCCAACTCCTCATCCCAGTCGGCACTGTCAAACACTGGCGTCTCAACTAGCACCGCCGGGTGATTAGCGGGGCAAGTCTTCTTGTCCAGCTGGGCGAAGGGGTTGTCGTCTATGTGCTCGCGGCCGAGATGCTGATCGACTTCTTCCCAACCCCAGCGAGCTGCATAACCAAGATGCGTCTCCAGCAACTGCCCCACGTTCATGCGAGACGGCACGCCCAACGGATTCAAGATCACATCCACGGGAGTTCCGTCTTCCAAAAACGGCATGTCCTCCACCGGCAGCACAGCCGCGATGACACCTTTATTGCCGTGGCGGCCGGCCAGTTTGTCGCCCACGCTGATCTTGCGACGCTCAGCCACGTGAACTCGCACTAGCTGGTTCACGCCGGGCTGCAGTTCGTCGTCTTCACCACTCTTGAGCTCTTGTATGTAGATGACCTTGCCTTCCTCGCCGTGTGGCAGCTTGAGTGAACTGTCGCGCACTTCCCTGGCTTTTTCGCCAAAGATGGCCCGCAGCAGGCGCTCCTCGGGCGTCAGATCGGTTTCGGCTTTAGGGGAGACCTTCCCGACCAGCACATCCCCAGGGCGCACTTCGGCCCCTTCCAGCACAATGCCGTGGTCGTCTAAGTGTGGGGGTGCCCTTGGTGTTGTATTTCACAGAAATGGCATCGCCTTCCACATTCACCACACGCCCGGAAGCTTCCGCAAAGATTATATCCGCGGCATCTCTAGCCACGTAGCGTTCCAAGCCTGTGCCGATAAACGGAGCTTCGGGAACCAACAGCGGAACCGCCTGGCGCTGCATGTTGGCGCCCATCAAGGCTCGGTTGGCATCGTCATGTTCCAGAAAGGGAATGAGCGCCGTAGCTACCGACACGATCTGCTTGGGCGAGAGGTCCATGAGCTGAACTTCATCTGGCGACAAGTATGAAATCTGCGTGGTGGCGCCGAAGAACGACTCTTGATCTAGCTGCGCCTGAAGATCTTCCAGTGAAGCAGCTTGGGGAGACTGGCGCACCAGAACTCGGTCGTTCTTGAAGGTACCGTCAGGATTGAGGGGGGCATTGGCTTGAGCGATGACGTATTTTTCTTCCTCATCGGCAGGCATATACTCAATTTTCCCAGCCACGACCTTGCCGTCCTCCACCTTTCGGTAGGGAGTCTCAATAAAGCCGAATTCATTGACTTTGCCGTACGTGCTGAGGGCTCCGATCAGAGCGATGTTGGGGCCTTCAGGGGTTTCAATGGGGCACATCCTGCCGTAGTGGGAAAAGTGGATGTCGCGCACTTCAAAGCCGGCGCGTTCGCGGGTCAGACCGCCTGGGCCCAAAGCCGACAGGCGGCGCCGGTGGGTAAGTCCCGACAGCGGATTGACCTGATCCATGAACTGGCTGAGCTGGCTGGTGGCAAAGAATTCCTTGACCGCAGCTGCCACTGGGCGGGTGTTGATCAGGCTCTCAGGAGAAATGGCTTCGGCATCCTGGGTGGACATGCGCTCAGTAACAACCCTTTCCATCCGGGACAACCCGATGCGAACCTGATTTTGGATGAGCTCGCCGACTGTGCGGATGCGGCGGTTGGCAAAGTGGTCTTGGTCGTCTAGGCGATAGCCCTCCTCGCCTTTAGCCAAATTCAGCAGGTAGGTGCAAGCTGCCAGAATTTCCGAAGGGGCCAGCGCACCCCAGTTTTTGGGCGGCTTGGCAACTCTGACATCGGGCAGATGGTGGGGGTGGGCAGGATTTTCGTCGCTGCCGCGGGTGGTACCGTACTGCCAGCTCTTGACCAGCTCTTCTTCCACCAGCAAATCAAATTCTTCCTTCGACAACGACTTGGCGTTGGTTCTGTCGCGTTCGCTCCTGAGCCGCTTGCGCATTTCCTTGCGGGCCTTTTCCCAAGCACGCGAGCTGTCGGCACGCCTCAGTATGTCGCCAAATTTTTCTTGATTTCGCTCGATTTCATCGCCGAGCTTGCGGTTCAGCTTGTGGCGCCCGACACGGGAGAGGTCGTACCGCTTGGTCTCTGGGCGGATGAAAGCCCCGAACATATAGGCGCGGCCCAAATCCAGCGTCTGCGGTTCGGTTGGGCGAGCCCGCTTGAAGACTTCCATGATGGACGCTTCACTGGTGAGTTCGTTTTGCTTTTCCTTTTCCCATTGCTTGTCCAAAAATGGAAACTCCCCCACAAAAGCATCGAAAAACTCAGGGCAGTTTTCGGGGCCATAGCCAAAGGCCGTCAGCAAAGTAAACACCGACATGCGCCGCTTGCGGGCCACCCTGGCCCCAGCCGTGATCTCGACTTCGCGATCGGGGGTGCGCTCGTGGCGCTGCTCAATGTCAAAATCCAGCCACTCGCCCCTGAAAGGGTGAACGGTGCCCTTCACCAGCTGATGCTTTTGAATGTTGCGCAGGCGGTAACGTTCGCCAGCTTGGAAGATCACGCCTGGGGAGCGAATCAACTGCGACACCACCACCCGCTCGGTGCCCTTGATGATGAAGGTGCCCCTAGGTGTCATCAAGGGGAATTCGCCGATGTGGACCGTCTGCTGCTTGATTTCGCCGGTGAGGTGGTTGATGAAACGTGCCTTGACGAAAATGTCAGTGGCGTAGGTCAGGTCTTTGGCGATGCACTCCTCCGGTTTGAATTTTGGTTCAGAGTGAAGGTCTTCTTCTGCGTCTTCATAGTCAAACTCCAACTCCAGGGAGTATTTGCCCGAGTGATGATTGATGGGGGATGAGGCCTTGAAAGCTTCAGCTAGGCCATGTCGCATGAAGTAGTCAAATGAATCCTTCTGGACGGCAATCAGGTTGGGGAGTTCCCCCACTTCTTCAAGATTTCCAAAGCTGTAGCGTTCACGGGTGGCTTTCAAAGCTTTCTCCTAACTTGTCTTGGGGTGTCCAGACTGGGTCATCAGCACAAAATTGGGCGCCTGAAATTCACTCAGGCAACGCAAAGTTTCCTCCCCCAAAAAGGGAGAGGCAGACGATGGCTCGGTTTTGCACGCAAAATACAGGGGTTTAAATGCGAAATGAATTGGCAGGCTAGATGGCGGGGCGGGCTAGCGGCTGGCTATCGGGCAGCCATCAGCTTAAACAGCGTCAAGACAACAAGACAAGCAGCACGCACGGGAATTTAACTATAGCACCTTAATCGGAAGTTTGCAACACCTAGATTTTGTGAGTGGGTTGTTACGTATAGGTTGTGTAGATGTTGACAACTATCGCAAGGGTGATTTCAGATGCTGGCGGCTGAGGGCATCGGCTCAAGACGCCAATTGGGTGTGCCCCTCAACCGCGGTCATCCAGCAGTAGCCGTCTCATTTGCGACTGCTCAGCCATGACTTCCTCGGCTGCGACCGCCCAAGCGCAATCACCTAGCCATAATCGCCTTGGCTACTTGATCTCTATGGTTGCGCCAGCTTCTTCCAAGGCAGCTTTGGCTTTTTCAGCATCTTCCTTGGAGACGCCTTCCATCACAACCTTGGGAGCAGCTTCAACCATCTCCTTGGCCTCTTTCAGACCAAGGCTGGTGAGAGCACGCAGTTCCTTGATGACTTGGATTTTCTTTTCACCGATAGCGGAAATCTCCACATCAAATTCGGTTTTTTCTTCCTCGGCTTCATCTGACTGGCCGTCTTGTGCGGCTGCTCCAGCTAAGGCCACAGGCGCTGCCATAGCCATGGGCGCTGCTGCGGTAACACCGAACTTTTCTTCAAATGCTGTGAGCAGTTCACTTAACTCCAACACAGTCATAGAGCCAATGCTGTCTAGCACTTCATCTACTTTGGTCATGGTTGTCTCCTTTTATTTTTTTGATTAGGTTTGTTTGGTTTGGGTTTTAGGTTGTCTCTTGTGGCTCAGCGGTTTCTGGGGCAGCCGTTTCCGTACTAGCATCCCCAGCCGCTCCGTCAAGCGCAGCTTCGGCCACAGTCTCCGCAGAAGCCACAGTCTCCGCAACGGCCAACTCTCCCGCTCCCCCTTGGTCGGCCAAGGCTTTCACCAAGCCGGCAAATTTTTGCTGCATGGCTCCCAACAAAGCTGCCATCTCGTTGAGCGGCGCAGCTAAAGCCCCGGCAAACTTCGCCATGGGGGACTGCACCAAGCCTCCCAACTGGGCCATGAGTTGTTCCCTAGGAGGCAAGGAAGCTAGGCGTTTCACTCCGTCAGGTTGGACAATGGAGTCTCCCAGCAAGCCACCTTTGACCACAAAAACCTCGTGCTCCCTGCGGTAATTGTCTAGCACCTTGGCAACCGCGGCAGCATCGCCGTCAACAAAGGCCATGCCGGTCGGCCCCAGCAGGAAATCTTCAATCTCCAGGTTGAGCTCGCGGGCAGCTACCTTGGCAAGAGTGTTTTTGTAGATTTTGTAAGTCCCGCCGACAGGGGCTAGGGCTGTTCGCAACTGCGCCAACTGGCTTACGTTTAGACCACGATACTCCGTGAACAAAACGGCATCGGCATTTTCTAGCCTGTCTCGCACATCTTGAACTATGACGATTTTATGTGGCTTGGGAGCCCTTTCGGTGATTGTGTCTGACATCATTCTGACTCTTTCGCAGTTTCCTTGTCCCGCAGAAAACCAAAACACATCTGAGGGAAAGGCTGACTCGGCCAGAACGGGCTTAGATGACAGCTACTGCTCACCTCGGCTGGCGACAGCTTGGGCGGGAAAGTCTGATGCTTCAACTAGTGGAGGTCAGATTTTACAACTCAAAGCCGATCATTATGCGCTAGGTCATTATGCGCTAGGTCGCAACCAGCGGTCTTCGGTAAATTCTGTTATGGAAATGGAGTTTTGGCTTGGTTTGTCTCGCTATCTTCGGTGGGTTGTTTTCAAGTCTATAACTGGGCAGGGCAATCTAAAACCCAGCACAGCCATGTGATTTTAGGCTAGGTGAATTTGGGTTATATGAGTTTGACCTAGGCAGTTGGGTTGATCTTGACGCTTGGCCCCATGGTTGAGCACATGCTTACTTTCAGAAAATAACGGCCTTTGGCAGCTGGAGGTTTGGCGCGCTGCAGCTCGTCTAAAACAGCCGTGAAATTCTGCACCAGCGACTCGTTTTCAAAGCTGGCTTTGCCAATCGGGACGTGGACATTGCCGAACCGGTCGGTGCGATAGCTGACCTTGCCGCCCTTGAAGTCTTCCACCGCTTTGGCGATGTCATTGGTTACGGTGCCGGTTTTCGGATTGGGCATCAGACCACGCGGGCCTAGCACCCTTCCCAACTTGCCCACCTGGGACATCATGGAGGGCTCAGCTATGACAACGTCAAAACCCAAGTCGCCATCTGACACTTGCTTGACTAAATCCTCATCGCCCACCACGTCTGCTCCTGCGTCTCTGGCAGCCTGAGCTGCCGGCCCCTGTGCGAAGACGGCCACTCTGACTTGGCGCCCAGTTCCGGCAGGCAGGTCGATGGTGCCTCGTAGCATTTGGTCGCTGTGGCGAGGGTCTATACCCAGTCGGATGGCTAACTCTATGGTCTCATCGAACTTGACTGCATCGTCGTTGGTCAGGGACTTGAGCAACTCCAGTCCTTCATCCAGGGAATACTGCTTTTGACGGTCGACTTTTTCAGCCTTATCTGAGTATTTCTTGCCACGCTTCATTTGATCTTTTCTCCGCGAATCTAAGAGTTCAGCAAATGCCCCAGCCACACCGCTACGCTACCGACACGCCCATGCTTCTGGCTGTCCCAGCTACCTGAAGTTTCGCCATCTCGACGTCATCGGTGTTAAGGTCTGGCATCTTCAGTTTGGCGATTTCTTCTAACTGGCTGTCGGTCAGCTGCCCGACCTGTTCGCGACCTACTTCGCTGGCACCTTTTTCAATTCCCAAAGCTTGGCGGATCAAAAAAGACGTCGGCGGGGTCTTCAAGATGAAGTCAAAGCTGCGATCTTCGTAAATCGTGATGACCGCTGGCACGATCTGGCCTCGCTTGTCTTCGGTCTTGGCGTTGTATTCCTTGCAGAATTCCATAATGGCCACGCCGTGCGGGCCCAAAGCTGTGCCCACAGGAGGCGCTGGGGTTGCCTGTCCGGCTGGAATATGAATGTTGATAACTGTTGCCACGCGTTTTCGGGGTGCCATTTTGTTTAATCCTGTGTAGTGTTTTCCATGCTTGGAGCTTACATCTTGACAACTTGGGAAAAATCCAACTCTACAGGCGTTTCCCTGCCGAAGATATTGACCAGAACTTTAACCTTAAGGTGATCTTCGTTGATTTCAATTATCTCGCCGGTGAAATCGGCAAACGGGCCTTCCTTGACCCGCACCGGGTCGCCTAATTCATATAGCAGGCGCGGGCGGGAGCGATGCACGACCTTGTCGCCCGAACTCCTCAAAAATCTGTCAACCTGGTCGTGCGGCAGCGGCTGGGGCTCATCGGCTGGGCTAGCTTGGCCCACAAAACCGATAACTCCTGGGGTGTCCCGGATTTGCGACCAGGATTCCTCTTTCATGTCACAGCGCAGAAAAACGTAGCCAGGAAAGAGTTTTTTGGAGCTGACGACCTTCTTGTTCTGGCGAACTTCAATTATTTCCTCCATCGGCACAGCCACTTCAAAGACGGCACCTGCCGACCTGTCTTGTTCATCAATGAGTTCCTTCAGATTGCCGTGGACCCGGTTTTCGGCACCCGACATGGTATGGACGATATACCATTTGCCTGGGCGGTCGTTGGGCGGCAGGCTGAGTTCATCCAACTCAGCTTCTTCTCCCTTGATGTAGATTAACTCGCTGTCAAGCTCGGTATCGCTTTGAAAAGTGTTGGCCATGGTCTTGCTATTCCGCTATTCCCCGAACATCCAGAGAATCCATTCGGCCAAGCCGAAATCCTGGCCGGCTATAAAAGCTGTGAGCAGCACAATCACCACCAGCGTAACGATTGAATAATTGATGACTTCAGCTCTGGTGGGCCAGTGAACTCGGCGAAGTTCCCCCCGCACTTCCTTCACGAATTGTCCAGGCGACGACCGCTCTCCCCTAGGGGCTGAAGCTTGCTGACGCCGAGTGGCAACTGGCGTGCCCTCCTCGTCAACCTCGCCTTGCTGTTTCGCCAGGCGTCTGAATTGTCTGTTCATTGATGACATAGCAGGGCAGGAGGGACTCGAACCCCCAACCGCCGGTTTTGGAGACCGGTGCGCTACCAAATTGCGCCACTGCCCTAAAATTAAATTTCCGCTACTGCCGGGGCGCGTGATGCGGTTTAGGCAGTGTGCGGTTTAATTCAGGTTTTAGCCTACCAGAGCTTTGGATTTTTGAGCGGGCTGGATTTGCTTGTGCTGAAGTATTGGCTTATGTGTCTATAATATTGCACCTAATGATTTAACGACTTGCTGGCCTGCAACTTAATGGTTTACTCGCCTGGGTCTAAGGCTTTGTTCGCTCAAACCTGACGGCTTAACTCATTCGCAGACTTAGGTCTGCTCATCCGTAAACTGGGCGATCCGCTCACTCGCTAACTTTGGGGTGGGTGTGGGGTTAGTGTGTGATTTTGGTGACGGC
>JAPYNY010000073.1 GCA_028283145.1 Candidatus Hopanoidivorans cymbastelae | reverse complement strand
TAAAGATCGATCAGCCCAACATCTTGGGGGCTGACTCCGCAAAGCTCCGTCAATCGCTGTCCAGCGCATCTGAAGCCTGGGCTGGCGTGATGTTCAGCTCGGGGCAGCACCGTAACGATGTGGTTTGAGATTATGCCAGCGTGTGGGAAAATCCACCTGTCTGGCGCGATGCCCAGTGACCTAGCCTTGCCCGCCGAGCAAAACAAAACGGCAGCAGCTTGGTCGACATTCATCTGCGAGCAGTGGTTTTTGGTGTAGGGGAAAGCGATCATGCGGTTTTTGGAGCTGGGGGTGGCGATGTCGTGCGCTGATACGGGCTGTTGGTTCCAGGCATCGGGATTTCCAACGGCAACTTGGCTGAAGCGCGCCCAAAGCTCTGCTGTCTCTTGAGCTTGCTCAGCCTTGGTTTGCTGATGGTGGTGCCGATAGGCGTTTTCCAGCATGGAGTATTGCGAGATAGCTGAAGCTAGGCCAGCTTCCAACTCCAAGGGGTGGATGAAACTTTGGATTGAGGGAGAAAGCGCGGTGTCGGGTTCGTTGGCTTCGGTGCGGTCGTCGGTATTGGTGGCTTCTATGCCGGCAAACCCTGCCTGCTGCTTGCGATAGCTGGCTTCGCCTCCTACTACTAGAGCTATTTCCATCTCGCCTTTTTGGATAGCACTGCCGACTCGGCTGAAAATTTCTTGCTGAAGGATGCCAGGGTCGGCCCGCAAGGTGTGGGCCTCGGGGGAGCCGACCGCTTCGGCTACCAATTTGGCGGGATTGAGGTAGCCGGTGCTCAGGCAGGACATGGCGCAAATCATGTCAAGCTGCGAAAGCGCATCGGTGGTGCCAGCATCGCGTGCGGCTGCTTCGGCGGCTTGAATCATAAGCTGGCTGGCTTCGGCGGCTTGGGACACATCGGGCTGGCGTTGTGAGATCGTGCCAACGCCGATGATTACAGGTGTGTTGTCTGGAACGCTCATTTTCTCAATTTAGTTGTGTTAGGGGCAACTGGTAGCGCACGCATAGCCCGGTGCCGGTTGCCCAGTTGGGCAGGCCATACGGCCATACGGTTGTGCGGCGGTTGTGCAGCTCACAAGGCTGTGCAGCCCCCGCGGCATATTTTTACATCATGGTCAGCTACTTCTATATTTTTGTCTTGGCCTTCCTTGGGTCGCTTCGTATAGCCTTGGCTCCCGACATGACGGCGCTGCTGGTGGCGGTGGCAGTTGTCTTTCTGAGCTGGGTTGTCGTTTCCGACCTGCAAAGCCGACAAATTCCCAACTCCCTGAATTTGCGTTTTCTCATATCGGCAGCCGGTGCGGTCAGCATTGTGATGGTTTGGCATGGCAGCCCCTGGGATTTAGCCAGAGCTTGCTTGGCAGGCATGGCGTTGTTCGCCGGTTTTTGGGCGGTTCATGCTTTGTTTCCACAAGGTCTGGGTGGCGGTGACGTCAAACTGGCGCCTGCCTTGGGGATTGTCTTAGGTTCGGTTTCATGGTCGGCGGTTTGGCTGGGCGTTGTCTGGGCTTTTTTGTTGAACGGCTTGACTGGGCTCCTGGTCTTGATCGCCAGCCGGTCTCTCAAAGGGTCAATTCCCTTCGCCCCGGCTCTTGGCTGTAGCACGCTGCTGGCTTTGGTGCTGGTTCAGTTGTAGCTTTTGCTGTGCGTCTGGCTGCGTTTGGCTCATTGAGTTGGGGCGGTGATTCCCCGTGTGCAGGTAATAAGCTAAAATGTTGGATAAGCAAGGAGGCACGATGAGCTACATTTATTGGGAAAAGTCATTCAGAGACATTGCCGAAAAGCGCCCAAAATCTCCACTCATGATCATCGCTCTGGAGGGGCTTTTTGACATTGCCGAAGGTGCCACGACAGCTTTGCGCCATCTGATCAAGCACACCGATGCGGACGAAATAGCCACCATCAGCTCTGAGGAGTTCTTTGATTTTTCCCGTGAGCGACCTGTCATGCGCCTTGAGTCGGGCGGGCGGAGAATCGCATGGCCCGACACGACTTTTTATTTGGCGTCGGCGGGTGGGAGCAGTGACGAGGCAACGGGCGTCGGCAGCGACGCAGCAGCGGGTGGCGACACCCCGTCGGCAGACGACAGCACATCGTCACAAAACGGCAGCGCGCCAGATCTTCTGCTGGTAGTGGGCGTAGAGCCCCATCTGCGCTGGAAAACTTTCGCTGGCTGCCTGTTGGATATTGCCACTGAGTTGGGCGTTTCTATGGTGGTCACGATGGGTTCGCCTCCGGGACACGCTCCCCACACTCGTCCTCTAGGAGTTGTCGGTTCAACCACTAATAATGAACTGGCAGCCCGGCTGGGTTTGGGCTCTCCCACCTATGAGGGGCCGACAGGTCTGATCGGCGTGCTGCACGAGAAGCTGGACAAACTGGGCATTCCATCTTTTTCGCTGAAGGTTTCGGTGCCTCATTATGTTACGTCTCCTCCGAATCCGGAAGCTTCCCGATCTCTGCTGGCTCGTCTGGAGTTGATTACGGGTGTGGACACAGGCCATAGCGAGTTTGATGAAGCAGCAGTTGAGTGGAGAGAGCGTATAGATTCAGCGGTGGCGGCTGACGAAGAGATTGCCCATTATGTTCGCACGCTGGAACAAGAAGTGGATTCAAATGAGGGCATGTTGCCGAGCGGGTCTGAGC
>JAPYNY010000072.1 GCA_028283145.1 Candidatus Hopanoidivorans cymbastelae | reverse complement strand
GCGCCCTGCCCATCCCCGGGGCCCCAGCCATCTCCATCCCCGGCTCATCGTGCAGCTCGGCAAACCGCAAAAAATACCAAGATGAATCCACAAAAGTGTCCATCGTGTCGGTCTCACGCTTGGCTGGGCCGCCACACCTAGGGCAGACAGTTGCCAAAAACGCTTCGTCCCGGTTGAGTGGCGACTCCCCAGTCGGCAAAAAATCAGCTATCTCAGGCAGCAGCACGGGCAGTTCGTCCATAGGCACTGGCTGAATGCCGCAAACATCGCAATACACCACTGGAATGGGACAGCCCCAAAAGCGCTGCCTGGAAATGCCCCAGTCGCGCAGGCGATAATTCACCACCGACTCGCCCAAGCCTTCCGCTTCCAACCAGCCAATGGCCTTCTCCTTGGCTTGCGCCACACTCAGTCCATCCAGCCACTCGCTGTTGATGGATTCCCCCTCGCCCACCCAAGCTTGGCCTTGCCAGTCGGCTGGGGGCTGCACCGTGCGAATGATGTCGCAGCCGTGGGCTTCGGCAAATTCCCAGTCGCGCTGGTCTTCGCCTGGCACAGCCATGACCGCGCCCGTGCCGTATCCCATCAGCACATAGTCGGCTAGAAACAGCGGAATAGGCTTGCCGTTGAACGGATTGCACAGCCACGTGCCCGTAGCCACACCACGTCTGTCGGCCGCACCCTCCAAAGACAGGCGCTCAATGTCTGAACGCTGAGAGACCTCGCTCACAAAATCTTCCACTGCCTTTTGCTGGGCGGCGCTGGTGAGTTCTGCCACCCTGGGATGTTCAGGCGACATCACCGCAAAAGTCATCCCGAAAGAAGTGTCGGGACGGGTGGTGAAAACCCGCACCCCCTCCACGTCATCCAGCGGCGCACCCCCAGCCGTTACCACGGGCAGCGTGAATTCCACGCCGGGCGAGCGGCCAATCCAGTTGCGCTGCATGGCTTTCACCCGCTCAGGCCACTCCAGCGGCTCCAAGTCGTCCAGCAGCTCCTGCGCATATTCCGTTATGCGAAAAAACCATTGTGTGAAGACACGCTTTTCTACCAAATCCTTGGAACGCTCACAAGTGCCATCGGGCAGCACCTGCTCATTGGCCAGCACTGTCTGACAACCTGGGCAGAAGTTGACCGGAGCCGAGCCACGATAGGCCAGCCCAGCTTCGTAAAGCTTCAAAAACAGCCACTGCGTCCACTTCATGTATTGCGGGTCGTGGCTCATCAGACGGCGGCGATGGTCATAAACCGCACCGATGCGCTCCAGCGATTCCAGCAATTGCTCTATGCGGGCGTCGGTGAAAGTACGCGGATGCTCCCCTGTTGCGATAGCGGCATTTTCGGCTGGCAAACCGAAGCTGTCAAAGCCAATGGGTGAGAGCACGCCGTCGCCTTGCATCGTCCGATAGCGCACCAGCACATCGCCAATGGTGTAGTTGCGCACGTGCCCCATGTGAGCCGAGCCGCTGGGGTAGGGATACATGCACAGCACGTAATAGCCTGAGCGCTCATCTTCATTGTCTATCTCATAGCTGCCCTCTGTGCGCCACCTTTTTTGCCATTTGGCTTCAATGGACTGGATGTCGTAGGTCGGTTTACCCATTTTCAAAATGCTACCGCCTGCTAGCCAAGCCTGTGCACCAAGCCGAGCCTCCAAACTTGCTAGCTTGCTAGCCAACCCGAAAAGTTTTTGCTAGACTGAAAGCACCTGACAGAACTGGCCCAAGCCGCCAGTTGCATGCGGTTTGGGGCTATAGCTCAGTTGGCTAGAGCGCTGCCATGGCATGGCAGAGGTCACGGGTTCGAGTCCCGTTAGCTCCACTTTACGTAGGGTTGATCTTTCCAAAGCCTCTCTAGGTCGTAGTAGTCTCGGGCTTTGGGGTCAAAAACATGGACTACAAAGTCCACATAGTCCAGCAGCACCCAGGCCAAGTCTTGCCTGCCTTCAATGCGATACGGGCGGGGCCCACCTAGGCGGGCGATTTGGGCTTCAATCTCCTCCACGATGGCTTCAACTTGGCGGTGGTTGCCCCCGTTGGTGATCACAAAATAATCTGTGATGCCCAGCACTTGGCCCACGTCTATCATCACCGTCCCCCGCCCCAGCTTATTATCTGCGATGCGGGCCGCAGCTATGGCCCAGCGCTTGCCTTCAGGCTGGATGGCTTGAAGCGACTCAAATTCTAGGGCTTGGGGTGGTGGCTTTGGCTGGGACTGGGTGTCAGAAGTGGAAGCAGAAATGGAACTTGGAGGCACTTGAATTTTTTCCGTGCCGCCCTGGGTTTCGGAAAAAATGCTAGACATCCCCATTCTGGTAGAGTCCGCGCTCCGCAATCGCCTGGGCCACGGAAACAGGCATAAAATTCAAGCTCTGGCGGGACAAACTCTGGAAATCCACGTTCAGGGAATCGCCACTTAGGCAATACCCGCTCCGGTCATCCTCACTCCAGCCAAGGTTGTTCCCGAGGCTGTTCTTCCGCTCCCTCAACTGCGTGCTTGAAATATTCACCAACTCCCCCTTCAAATAGTTCAAATAGCTGTCTGACCACACTGGCGGAAGTTGAGCATTTTCAAAGCCTGGTCGTTCAACAATTACTAGACTGGACAACCGGCGTATCATCTCCGGGCGTTTCCAAGTTTCAAGTTGGCTCACCAAATCGCTGCCGATAACCAGCAACAACTCAGCACCAGGATATTGCTTAGCCAACTCTTCCAAGGTATCTGCGGTGTAGGAGTGCCCTTCACGGTCTATTTCAATGGAAGAAACCTCAAAGTCTTGGCGCCCTGCAATGGCAGCTTCAACCATCGCCAAGCGGTCCTGCGCGGGCGAGATGCCAGAGACACCGCAGTTTGCCTCCATCTTCTGCCAAGGCTGCCCAGCCACCACAAACAAGACCTTGTCAACATCACAATATTTTAGCACTGCATCTGCGACAGCCAAATGCCCGCTGTGGGGCGGATCAAAAGTGCCCCCGAAAACGGCAATTCGTTGCGTGTTTTTCACTTGCTGTTTTCCTAGATGGCTCCAAGTTTTTCTCAAATGATCTAAAGTCTTCAAGAGATAATTACATTTCTTTACAAGGGCGACCTTCACTGTGGCTGGATACATCAACTGACGCTTCGTGCAAAATTTCTTTATCAAATTTTCTTTATTGCTTGACAAGCCTTTAAAAAGAGACTATAATAAATTGTATATTAAGCTGTTGCTTCAGGCAGATGCCAGCTTGACGGCACACCGCCCTCATTTACTAAGCTAGCAGGCGTGGAATAATTGAGGTGCTGTGAGCGTTACATAAGCAGGCATCAGTTTTCAGCTTCATCTTAGCAATTCAAAAACAACTCCACAACACAACACAAAACTCCACTACACCAGAGAGATCACACCAGAAATATATTTTAGAGATAAATCAGGAGAAAAGGCAAAATGAGTGACTTAGTAAGTCAGTATTTAAACGAGATCGGGCTAGTTCCGCTGCTTGACAGCCAAAAGGAACGCGAGTTGTCTCAGGCAATTGAGCAGGGCCGTGTGGCGCAGGAGCAAAAGGATACGGCTTTGGCAATGTTCCCGGAGGTCGTCGCCCAGGTAACTTCCAGACGGTATGGCACTTTGAACGGGGGTGGCAAATCCACGGCCAAGCCAACTTCCAGAGGCCGCTCCAAAACCAGCAACACCAAGACCATATCGGCCAAGGCTAGGAGCAAGCTGACGCCTCCCACCAAGGCTCAGGTCAGAGCCTGGGACCGTGCCATCAAGGAAGCCGCCGCCGCCAAAGACCACTTCATCCGCGCCAACCTCAGGCTGGTGGTCAGCGTGGCCAGACGCTATCCGCTGCCGCCTGGAATGGAACTGCTGGATCTGATTCAGGAAGGCAACCTTGGCCTGGAGCATGCGGTTGACAAGTTTGACTGGCGCAAGGGCTTCAAGTTTTCAACTTACGCTACTTTCTGGATACGCCAAGCCATCGGCCGCGCCCTAGACCAGCGTGCCACGTTGGTGCGTCTGCCTGGTGACCGGGCCGCCGCCCTGCGCGCAGCTTTGCGCGAATCCTCAGGCGATAGCAGCGACCTTGATCCAGAAAACGCCATGTTGCACCGCCTCACCACTCCTGCCGCGTTAGACCGCACCGTCGGCGACGACGGCACCACCGAGCTGGTTGACTTGCTGGCTGACGCAGCCGTGGGGCCAGAAGACAAGGTTTTGGATACCGACCACAACGAGCGCCTGTTCTCACTGGTCAACGAGCACTTAGACGACCGCTCTCTCAGAGCTATTGAATATCGCCTGGGCCTCTTTGACGGCAAACGGCGCAGCTACCGCGAAGTCGGCGAAGAGCTTGAAGTTACCGCCGAGGCAGCCCGCCGGCTGGTCAAGCGCTCGCTAGAAACTTTGCGGCGCCACATGCCTGAAGACTTGCTGGAGGACTACCCGGATTTACTAGAAGACGCCAGAGCCAACTATGATGCCGAAGGCGTCCCCGTCCCGTCACATCCCGAAGCCAAAGTTGCTTAGCCCACAATCCTGGCACCCTGACAGCTGGCGAGACAAGCCAGTTGCCCAGCAGCCCGACTGGCCCGATGAGGACGCGCTGCGCCAGACCTGCAAGTCTTTGTCGGAACTGCCGCCTCTGGTTTTCGCTGGGGAAAGCCGCAATCTGCTAGACCAGCTGGCTTCGGTCAGCCGCGGCGAGGCTTTTCTGCTCCAGGCAGGCGACTGCGCCGAATCGTTTGACGCCCTCACGGCCGACCAGATCAGAGACAAGCTGCGGGTGATCCTGCAGATGTCGGTGGTGCTGACCTATTCGGCAGGCATGCCAGTGGTGAAGGTGGGGCGCATAGCCGGCCAGTTTGCCAAACCGCGCTCCAGCCCCACCGAGACGGTAGATGAAGTTGAGCTGCCGTCCTTCAGGGGGCATATGGTGAACGACCCCGACTTCACTTCTTCCTCCAGGGTTGCCCGCGCCGAGCGCCTGCTGACGGCTTACCATCAGTCTTCATCCACGCTGAATCTGCTGCGAGCCTTCACCAAAGGCGGCTTTGCCGACCTGCACCGGGTGCACGCCTGGAATCAGGAGTTTGTGGCGTCTTCTCCGCTGGGGCAGCGATACGAGCAGGTGGCCAACGGCATTGATGCGGCTCTGGCCTTCATGCAGGCCTGCGGGGTGAGCAGCGCCTCCGAGCCGAAGCTTCACATGGTAGACCTCTATACCAGCCACGAAGCGTTGATTTTGGAATACGAAGAAGCCCTGACCCGTGTTGATTCTCTAAGCGGCAATTGGTATGACTGCTCGGCTCACATGCTCTGGGTGGGCGAGCGCACCCGTCAGACAGACGGAGCGCATCTGGAGTTTTTGCGGGGCGTGCACAATCCGCTGGCCTGCAAGCTGGGGCCCAGCGCAACTCCAGCCGATGCCCTGGGCATTTGCGAAGTGCTGAATCCCGATCGCATTCCTGGGCGGCTGACCTTGATTTCCCGCATGGGCGCAGCCAAGGTGGAAGATGTCTTGCCTCCGTTGGTGGAAGCGGTTCGTGATGGCGGGCATCCGGTGGTGTGGGCGTGCGACCCTATGCATGGCAACACTTTCACTTCAGACACCGGGCGCAAAACCCGCCACTTTGACGATATTTGCACCGAGATCAACAGCTTTTTTAAAGTTCATCGTGCGCTGGGGACGCACCCCGGAGGAATCCATCTGGAGCTGACTGGCGAAAATGTTACGGAATGTCTGGGCGGCTCATCCAACTTTGCGCATTCCGACCTTGAAAACCGCTACGAGACGATGTGCGACCCGCGACTGAATGCCACTCAGTCGTTGGACTTGGCTTTCAGGGTGGCTGAGTTGCTTCAAGCCCGGTAGGGGGACTTCAGGGGGGCTTACACACCTAGTGCTCATAATGCTGGTTGCCGGGAACTGACATCAGGCACGACAACACGCCGGTGTCCACCGTCTCGGGCTACGGTATATAGATTCCTGTCCTCCCGCTTTACTTTGGTGCCAGGCGACACGTCGGGCAAGTCGAACCGGGTTTTAGGATTGAAGCATTTCACTGGCTCAGGCATGTTGCATAGTCTGCCGAAATATTAGAAGCTTGCAGTGACTTTCCGCCAATCGTTTTTGCTCCAGTTGCTAGGTTTTGTGGCCTGACACAAGTAGTGTGCCAGCAAGCAGGAACTCAGGGCTTTCACCGCTTCGGTGCCCAAGGCGTCTCTTTCAGAACTTAGCTGATGCGGTGAGCTACAACATTTCCACTAGGTGCTCGGCCGCAGCAACAAGCTTGTAGTCCAATGTAGCCAAACCCAAGCCGTGAACTGAAGCCAAGGCTACTTGCCACTGGTCATTCAAGCCAGGCGGTTTCCCATCTTATGTTTTCCCTCTTACAATTAAGTGGAGTTAAGTTAAGTGGAGCTGGGGGGAATTGAACCCCCGTCCGTCGAGTGAATGTTGTGAGCGATACGACCATTCCCTGGTTTCCCCTTTCAGGTTGGGGAGCTGCAGGG
>JAPYNY010000071.1 GCA_028283145.1 Candidatus Hopanoidivorans cymbastelae | reverse complement strand
AAGGGCTTGGCGCTTTGTCCCAAAAATGTACGGCCTAGGTGGTTTTCATAGCCCACGATTTCAAGAGAAGCAGGGTGTGGCGTTGCGGTGGTATTTTCAACCTCGGCAAAACCCTGAAGGTTTACTTCAGCTTCAATTAGGATGTCTCCGATCAAGCGAGTATCCCCAGCCACGGTTGTGATGTCTAAAATGCCTAAGCCTTCAAGCTGTCCATGTTCTTTGGTTTCGTAGCTGTGCCCTGCCAGTTGATAGCCCCCGCAGACGAATAGTCCAGCAGCTCCGCGCTCGAAAGCCTCTCGCAAAGCACTGGCTTTGGTTTCCATCAAGTCTCTGGCGATGAGGGCTTGATCGCTGTCTTGCCCGCCGCCTAGGTAGAACAGGTCAAAGTGGTCTGGGTTTATGGTCTCTGCTGGGTGGCAAGGTGTAACTTTCAGTGTCATGCCCCGCCAAGTCAGTCGCTTGGCTAAAACGGCGATGTTGCCTCTGTCGGCATAGATGTTCATCTCCTTGGGGTAGAGGTGGCACAGCCTGACTGACTTGCTTGTTGGGTGGGTCATTTCAATTCCAAAACTCATCCTTGTTCCCAAAAAGGTCGCACAGCACCCCGTGAAGAGAGTTCGGCCCGCAGTTCCAATGTGGCGGTGTAAGTTGGAAGCGCCACGACCAAGCCGCCTTTGGGGGTGGCTTTCAGAGCCCAATCCAAGGCTTGCGGCAGTGGCGGCAGCACAATGGGCTTTTCAGCCTTGGAATCTGTGTTTTGCGACCCATAGCGGTAGCGCAGGGCAATCTCATGAGCTCTGTCGCCTGAGAACACAATCCGCTCGGCTTTCTCAAACAGAGGTTCATAATCCACATCCCAAATCCAAGAGACATCATGGCCGTCGGCAACTCTGTCGTTCAGAGCTACCAGCAGGGTAATGGGCTGTCTGAAGCGCATAATGGTTTGAATATTTTCATTGGCTCCCGTTGGGTTTTTTGCCAAGAAAATGAGCAGGCGGCGGTCTTGAAGCAGTACTTCTTCGGCGCGCCCGAAGGCAGGGGCTGTGGCATGGACTGCCTGTGAGATGGCTGAGTTTGAAATGTCCAGCAGGCGCGCGGCTGAGGCAGCAGCCAAGGAGTTGTAGACATTGTGCAGACCTGGCAGAGTTGAACTTAGCTGTTGGCCCATGAAGGTAAAGCAGATTTGGGGTTTTGGCTTCTCCTTAGCACCCAGGTCACTTTCAATTGCTAACTTGCCCTCGGCCGCTTGTTGCTCGCCGGCTACCAGCTCACCTCCAGCTGCTGGCTCACTCTCTCCCGCGCTTTCCATTAGCTCAACTTCCGTAGCAGCAAAATCCAATGCCGGCCGCTGCCGGCCGCATTCTGGGCAGAACCAGCTTCCAAGGTGCCCTATGGTATGGCAGTTGTAGGACAACTCAGTTCGGCACTGCCCGCAGCGGGTTACATCGGCTGCGTGGGGCAGCGCGCCTCGATTCACTGAGTCATCTGTCAAGCCAAAGTAGAATGCGTCCTCGTTTGATTCAGCTATAGCTACCAGACCTGGGTCATCAGCGTTCACCAACAAGAGTGTCTGTGAGTCAAGCTTTCCAATCATCTCCCGCCAGCGGTTGGCCAAAGATTCAAGTTCCCCATGTCTGTCTAGCTGGTCACGAAACAAATTGAGCAGTATCACCATGCGCGGCTGTGTGAGGCTTGCTACTTCAGGCAGAGTTGCTTCATCCACTTCAAACACGCCTAGCTCGGGGGCTGTCTTTTGGGGGTGGGAATTGCTTCCAGCTCTAGAGCTGTCAGATGGATTTTTGGCCAGTTGCAATAAAGCAGAAGTTACCCCCGAAGTTAGGTTGGCTCCAGCTGAGTTGGCGCAGACAGCCAGGCCTTCGGCCTCAGCGCAGCCGGCTAATATGCGCGCCGTTGTAGTCTTGCCGTTGGTGCCCGATAGCAGCACGCTGCCCAACTTCAGTTTAGATGAGAGTTCAGCGGTGGCTGTGGGCCAAAGTTTGAGAGCAACCTTGCCGGGTAGGGTAGTGCCGCCCCACTTCCCTGAATAGCGGGCTAGTCGAGCTGTCAGGTTGGCCAACTCGACAGCCACTTTAGGCGTGAATTTAGCCACTTTAGGCAGATACTTTCAACATATTGCAGGGAGAGAATATACAAATTTGCGTTCAAACGCTTCTAAAATATCAACTATAAGCGTAGTCAAAACAAGCAGCAAAACAGGGGAGCACAACTCTTTTATGGAGGCGCAAGGCGTTTCGGAATCTTGTCCCAACGGGTCTGGTGAAGCGGCACAAGGCACTGCCGGGCTGAAAGAGCCGATAGCTTCCACAAAGCCTCGTCGGAGAGATTATCGGGAGGAGCGAGGCGATTTCACCATTGCGCTGCTCTTGCTGTCTGTCATTTTGCTAGCGATTGCCGGAGTGGCTTATGCTTGGCCCAAAGCTATCTCCACCCGCTTGACGGTGGAACATATTGGCGAAGAATCATTGAAGGCTGGAGCGATTTATGCTGTGCGCACGGCTCTACCGACAGACGACGAAGATGACAAGCTGGAGTTGGTTGCAGAACGTGTGCTGGCGTTCATCACCGACTCACGCATCAATGGCGTGTCCATTACTTTGGTGGAAGGCCCAACTTGTGGCGAATTCCAAGGGGAATCCTACCTACGGGCTTCTTTTGAGTGGCTGTTTTTGAACCCCAGGTCGGTGGTGGATGTCCCAGGCGATATCAACCGCAGCACTCAACACGCTTTCACGGACGACCTAGGAGTGTGCGACTAAGCTATGGCTTTTTATGAAGTCAAATGTTCTCGTTATGACATTCACTTGTTTTTGTCATGCCGGACAACAATTCAGAGCCGCAAGACCCATTGCCGAATATCTCTGAAGCTTTAGAGCACTCTCCGCATATGAGTTCTGGAAGAAATATCGATTGGGGTGAAAGCCTAAACGGGTACAGGAGGCAGTGGGATATTCCCGACGAAATGCTCCCTCTGGTTTCTGAGTGGAGGCTGGTTGGCTTCTATGAGAAGCGAGTGCCCAATGGCTTAGAGGTAATTGTCTTTGATGTTGGGACTGGAAATCCGGGTGCCGAGACGCTTCGCCGTGTTCACAGGATGCATCAGAACAATCGTCCAACGCCAGTGCTGGTGGTAGCTCTTTATACGGCAAACGGAGAACTGCGAGCCAAGGTAGCTGGCCCTGACAGCCGGCAAAATTCATTCTGGCTGATCAAATCGGTTGAGGCACTGGAAAAAGTTGTCAAAAAAGCTTTAGAAAAACCCGACCGAATTACCGCCATCCGGTTCCTTTTGGAAATGCTACCGAAACTTGCGGCTGAGTTACCTGGACTTCATAATGCAGGTTTGTTCGCCACTCACGAACTGCGCCAAGGAGTCCCAAGGTTAGGCAACTGGGCTGAATTAATCACCCAAGCGGCACAGTTGCTGGACAAGCGTGGCCGTGAGCTAGTGGAAGCCTTGGGTTTTGAGATTGAAAACTTGCCAGACCATAAAAGACTGCATCTGCTCACCGTAAACCAACATCAAAAGGCAATTGCGATTTTTCTGAAAGACGATGAAAGCTACGACATTCCAGAGTCCGCATTTTCCAGCTTTAGCCAATCCCCAATCTCAGACGCTCTTTTGGCAGCCGACCGCCACAATGTGAAGTGGGTGATCATCACTCGCTCATCTGAAATCCGTCTTTACGCCACCAAGTCTGAGACGGGCGTGGGTGGAGGCTCCCGAACTGAAAAATACTTGGAACTCAACCTGGATTTGTTGCCCCATTCTGCTGCAGGCTATTTGCTGCTGATTTTTGCTGCTGAAGCTCTGGGAGAGAACGGATCCCTGAAGGTTTTGGTGGATAATTCCTCTAAATTTGCCGCGGAGTTAGCTAGTCGTCTGAGAGATCGCGTATATCAGCAGACAGTTCCAACCTTGGCCAACGCTCTGGCGCAGCGAATCTCAGCTAGCCCCACTGAAGACGATCTCAAAAGAGCTTACGAGCAGGTCATGTTGGTGTTGTTCAGGTTGTTGTTTCTGGCTTATGGCGAGGGCCGCGAACTTCTGCCAGTCGCCAATCAGCAATACAA
>JAPYNY010000070.1 GCA_028283145.1 Candidatus Hopanoidivorans cymbastelae | reverse complement strand
CAACGCACAGAAAGGCGGCTCACATGATAATCAACCTGCCCCGCGGCAAAACCTTTCAGATAATCAGGGAAGACCCCCGATACCTGATGAAGCAAATCACCAGGCGCATGCTCAGATACGCCGTCAAGCACAAGCTGGAGGATTGCAAACTGGCTTGGGTGGATGACAAGAACGGCAAGGTCACGCGCCTCATCATCCTTCCCAGAGACCCAGCCGACGCACCTCAACTGATGGAAATTCACTCCAGCGAGTCTGTTACCAGACAACAAGTTCTGGCATATGTTCGCAATGAATATGTGCCAGCGCTTACTCAGGTGATCAACGAGTTTGAAAAAACCTACGGAGTTGACCAGCCGGAAGACGGCGGTAGTAGCGGCGGTGCTTAGCGGTCTCGGTGGCAGTTAGCAGTGCTCACCCCCGGCCGCCAAACTCAGCAGTCGCAGCTCCCTAGTATTTCAAATCCACATACACCGGGCCTAGCAGTTCCTGCCCTTGGGCGAAGCGAGCTACGTTGTCTTCCACCCTTTTAGCCAGCAGTGCCAGCCCCATTTCAGGGGTATTGCCTACATGGGGTGTAATGAGACAGTTGGGCAGCTGCCACAGGGGGTGCCCATCGGGCAGAGGTTCTGGGTCGGTCACGTCCAGAGCCGCGCCCCCGATGGCTTCAGCTTCCAAAGCGCGTACTAGGTCATCGGTCACTACATGTTCGCCTCTGGCAACATTGACCAGCCAGGCGTCTGGCTTCATGGCGTCTAGAGCAGCGGAGTCTATGACCCCGCGCGTTTCATCGGTCAACGCTAGGGCTAAAACCACGCCATCCGCCTCCGCCAAACTGTCAGACAAATCCTCCATCAGTTTGACATGCGCTCCAGCCAGAGGCCGCGGACGTTTGCGCACCACAGTTGCTTCCACATTCCAAGGCTCCAGCAGTTTCAACAACTCTTCGGTAATGCCGCCACCTCCCAAGATAGTTAGTTTGCTGTCCAGCAGGTTCTTGCCCTGCGGAGGCAACCAAGTGCGCGCTGGGGCATAGCTGTCCAGCCCGCGAAAACTCGCCAGCAGCAGCATCAGTGCGTGCTCGGCCACAGGTCGGGCATAGACGCCTTTGCCACAAGTCCAGAGACGTTCTTTGTCTAGCACGCCAAGATAGGGTTCAATGCCTGCATAGGGCAGCTGCACCCAGGCAATGTCGGGGCCAGCGTCTAAGTGGCTTTGTAGAATTTCGGGGCTTTGGGGGTCAGACCAAATTAGTCCCTGCGCCACCGCGATGTCAGCAACTTCGCCTCCGCCCGCAGCAACTGCTGCCTTCAGAGTTTCGCTGCGCCAAGACTGGGGTTCAACGGCAATTTTGGGTGTCATGTTTAGGTATCATGAATGTCTTTCAGTTAAGTTTCAACTCTAGCTTTTAGCCTAAGAAATAATGAAGCAAGAAAGCCAAGACCGCAGGGTTAGAAGCGGAACGGTTGTCAGTGAAGGAACTGACTGCGAAGACGGCGGAACTGCCAGTGAAGGAGCCACCAGTAAAACTTCTGAGTCCAGCCCCGACCAAAGCCCCACCACCTACAACCTGCAGCGACCCAATCCCAAAAGCCCCCATCCCAGCCACTCAGATGAGTGGGGCTTCAGCACTAGAGCGGTGCATTCAGGTTTTGCGCCCGATGAGCTGACAGGCGCGGTGATGCCGCCGATTTATTTGGCCACCACTTTCCAGAACGTAGACATCGGCCAGCACAAGGGGTTTTCTTATGCCCGAGTCAACAACCCCACCCGTCAGGTGCTGGAAACTTGTCTGAAAGATTTGGAATGCGCCGAGTTCGGTTTTGCCTTTTCCAGCGGTGTAGCGGCAGAAGATGCGGTGCTGAGAATGTTGCGCCCCGGCGATCACCTTTTGTTTTCCGACATCATTTACGGTGGAACCTACCGCTTGATTACTGATCTGTATGAATCCATTGGAGTGTCTAGCAGCCATGTGAATTTGTGCGACCTGGAGGCAGTGGAGGCAGCTTGGCGTCCTGAGACGAAAATGGTCTGGCTGGAATCGCCGACCAACCCGTTGCTGACGGTGGTTGACATCGCAGGTCTGTCTGGGATTGCCCATCGCCACGGCGGCATTTGTGTGGTGGACAACACCTTTGCCTCGCCATACTTGCAGAACCCTTTGGCATTGGGAGCCGACGTCGTAACCCACTCCACCACCAAATACATCAGCGGCCACTCAGACGTGGTCGGCGGGTTTGCAGCCACATCAGATCATGAGCTAGCCCACAACATCGGCCAGGCACAAGCTACAGCAGGCGCGGTGCCCAGCCCGCTTGACTGCTATTTGGTGCTCAGGGGCGTCATGACGCTGTCTTTGCGCGTGGATAAGCATTGCGCCAATGCTGTGGAAGTGGCGCAGTTTCTTGACGGCCATCCTGCTGTGGCCAAGGTCAACTACCCCGGCTTGGCTAGCCATCCCGGACATGAGCTGGCTCGCCGGCAGATGGGCGGCAAGTTCGGAGCCATGATGAGCATCCATCTGGCAGGGGGGCACGAAGCAGCTAAAACTCTAGTCAAGAGTTTGCAGGTTTTTTCTTTTGCTGAATCGCTGGGTGGGGTTGAATCGCTGGTGTCTTATCCGCCCATGATGTCGCATTCAATCATGGCGTGCACCGAGTTGGCCATGCCAGAAGACTTGGTGCGACTTTCAATCGGCATTGAGACGGCCAAAGACTTGATAGCCGATTTGGAACAGGTTCTGGACAAACTGGTATAGTCGCTTAGCGACGGGGGATCAGCACTGCTGGGTTGGATCAGCACTCCTGGAGTGTCGGTGCTTTGCGTTATTGGCGCTCCTGGGTTCGCTGGCTCCGCCGCCCAGCGCAGAGCCGAGTTTATTTCGGCTGAGTTTGTTTCTCCAAGGCCAGCCGCAAAACAGGCTCCAACTCGGGGCGGACGAATTGGTAGCCGTTGTCCAGCAGCACTTGAGGCATCACACGAGTGCTTTCAGTCAGCGAATCCACCAGCTCTTTGCTCAAAATCAGCGATGGCAAGAATTTAGGCACTGGCAGAAAAGTCGGGCGCCGCAGTATCTGGCCCATCGTTTTGATGAACTCTGAGTTCTGGACGGGCTCAGGCGAGCATAAATTGACCGGCCCTGAAATGTCATGCAGTGCAGCATTGTTTTTGGCTGGATCGGTATCGCTGGACAGCAGCCAAGTGACACTTCGCACGACATCAGCCAAAGCAATCCAGCTGATCCACCGATTGGCCTTGCCCAGTCGACCACCCAGCCCAAGTCTGAAAAGAGGCAGTTGCCGCTTGAGGAACAGGGCGTCTTTGTGGATCACAACCGCCAGGCGCAAAAGCACGGTGCGAATGCCTGCCTGTGCAGCCGGGGCCGTAGCGGTTTCCCACTGGTTGCAAAGCTGGGTCAGAAACCCAAGATGCAAACTAGAGGTTGGCGAGTCGGCTTCGGTGAGAATGGTGTCGCCTTGGTCGCCGTAAAATCCTATGGCCGAGCTGTTGATATAGAGCTGCGGGGGGTTTTTCAAGGTAGCCAAGGTCATGGCTAGAAGCCGCGTGGAGTCAATTCTGCTGCTGACGATCTGTTGTTTGCGCTTACCGCTCCAACGTTTGTCGCCTATGCCAGCGCCGCCAAGGTGAATGACTGCATCGAAACCTTCAATTGCTTCCGGGTCCAGCATCCCTTCAGCTGGGTCCCAATAGATTTCTCCTGTTGCTGGCTCTCGGCGCACCAGTCTGACAACTTCATAGCTTGACTTGGTCAGATACTGACATAAGGCAGAGCCAATCAACCCAGAGGAACCACCAATTAAAATTTTCATAAACCTGTTTTTAGACTAGCCTTCAACGCTAGATATAATTGTTCATGAACCAAAAGACCAGTGGGCGCACTCATGAATCGGTGCTGGACTTGGCTGCTTCCTGTGGCTGCTCTACAACAAGCCCGACATAAACTGAAATAGATTGTCCGACTAGCCCAATGACTAGCACCACAACTGTCCCATAACTGCCACCCAACAGCTTTGTCTGAAAACTTGTCTACCACAGCCCAACCCCTTCTAGACGGCTTCGGTCGGGTGCACAAGGATTTGCGCATCTCAGTTACCGACCGATGCAATTTTCGGTGCTCCTATTGCATGCCACCTGAGGGTTTGCCTTGGCTGCCGCGAGAGGAAATCCTCACTTTTGAAGAGATTGTCCGTGTAGCCAAAGTGCTGGTGGAGCATTTCGGCATCAATAGCGTCCGCCTGACAGGAGGTGAGCCTACGGTGCGTGCCAACTTGCCAGAGTTGATCAGCCAGCTTGCCGCTTTGGACGTGAATCTGGCGCTTACCACCAACGGGGCCACTCTGCGGCTGCTGGCCGGTGATTTGGCGCAAGCTGGTCTGCACAGAATCAACATCTCACTTGACACTTTGGACCGAAATCGCTTTGCCAAGCTGACCCATCGTGATTTTTTGTCTCAGGTTTTGGACGGTATAGACGCAGCCATTGACGCAGGCCTTGAACCAGTGAAGCTCAACACAGTCGTCATGCGGGGGGTGAACGATGACGAACTGCTGGATTTTGCTGCTTTCGGGCGAGACAAGGGCGTGGAAGTACGCTTTATAGAGTTCATGCCGCTGGACGCTGAAGACAACTGGACGCACGACAGCGTGGTCGGCTTGGAGGAGATAGTCTCGCGCATTTCTGAGATTTATCCAGTTGAACCCGTCGCCCAAGGCAGTGAGCCGGCCAGCCGTTTCCGTTATTTGGACGGCCGAGGGTATTTCGGGGTGATTGCCAGCGTTACCCGTTCTTTTTGCCATCTTTGCGACCGGGTGCGGCTGACGGCGGACGGGCAGTTCCGCAATTGTCTTTTTGCCACCAGTGAGCTTGATTTGCGAGCGCTTTTGCGCGGTGGCGCTAGCGACGGCGAGCTGGCCAAAGTCATGGCTGGGTCGGTGGCCAAGAAATGGGCGGGTCACCAGATTGGGCGGGTTAATTTCATCCGTCCCCGCCGGTCTATGTCGCAAATAGGCGGCTAGGTCGGGGCTGGGTCAAGCCGGGCAGGCACGGTAGGAAGTTACAGCGGGCAGGCACGACGGAAAGCCACAGCGGGAAAAGCACAGCGGGAAG
>JAPYNY010000007.1 GCA_028283145.1 Candidatus Hopanoidivorans cymbastelae | reverse complement strand
GGTGTGTGGACAACGACTATCTCTACGCCTATCTGTCATATTTCGGCTATGAAGCGGGCAAGAAGTCGATGCAAGGCTTTTGGGAAACTGCCGAGGAGATGGGTGCTTCACTGAACCCGCATCGGGCTGGCTTCTTGCAGTTCATAGGCGTGGCCGACTCAGATGCGCATGCGGAGGAGCTTTACAAGGAGCACGCCTTGTATTTCTACAACCGCTGCTTGCACTGGTATCCAGGCTGGACGGCTGTGCCCGGCTATATGAGCATAGAATCTCTGAGGCGCGGACTGCAGAGCCAAGTTGTTACCGCTGGTGTTACCAATGCCACTTTTGAAGAGACGCCTTGGGAGGAAATCGTGGACAAAGCCTATATTGTCTGCGGCAGCGCCGATACCGTGGCGGAACGGCTGGAAGACTTGGCCGATACTTTGCGTGTCGGGCACCTCATGTTGCTGATGCAGTTTGGCGACATGGGCAAGGAGTTGGCCTATGAGAATACCTATCGGTTTGCCACCGAGGTGATGCCTAAGCTGTCCCACAAATTCTCTGAGTGGGACGACCCTTGGTTCCCAGCCGACCCGCCTGCGGGGGTGGGGGCTGAGCCAGCGCCGCTGGGGAATGCTCGCAGTCGTATGGATGCCGCGAGATGACAGACTCCGAAACGCAACTCCCCCCCCCGACAAACGCTAACCCGCCAAACTCCCAGATGCCAGATTCCCAGGACGCACAAATGCCAGACCCCCAAATGCCAAACTCCCAGATGCTGCCAGCCCTAAGCACCAAAACCCTAGAACTCCCCTCGGGCCTGAGCTGCCAGGTGGTCTGTGGCGGGCCTAGTGCCGCTTCGCCAGTCGTCTCCCCGCCAGTGATGTTTTTCCACCCCGCTTCAGGCGCCTCCCCCACCGACCCATTCCTTCTAGCCTTGGCTGAGCACTTCCGTGTGTATGCGCCCGTGGCACCCGGTTTTGACGACTTGGACGACCTGCGCAAGATGCGCACGGTGCATGACGTGTCATTGCACTATGACGACATTGTGCAAGCGTTGGGCTTGGAGCAGTTTGGGCTGGTGGGGCATTCTTTTGGCGGGATGTTTGCGGCTGAGTATGCGGCACACTATCCGTCCAAGGTTTCCAGTCTGGTGCTGATAGCGGCCGTTGGGCTTTGGGATGATGGGTTTCCTGTGGTGGATATGTTTTCCACTCCGGCCTTGGAGCTAGCTGGGCTTTTGTGGGCCGACCCTGAGTCGCCCGAAGCCAAAGCCGGCCAGGAATCGCTAATGCAGATTTCCGAAGACGACACCGTGGAGAGCATCATAAGAATAGTGCGCGGGCTGGTAACTGCCGGCAAATTCATGATGCCCATTCCCGACAAGGGCTTGAACCGGCGGCTTTATAGAATCAGTGCCCCCACACTAGTGCTCTGGGGCGAAGACGACAAGCTGGTGCCGCCACAATATGCACCACGATTTGTTGAAGCCATTGCGGTGGCGGAGGCCAAGATATTTCCACGTGCCGGCCATATGCTTACCTTGGAGCACACCGCCGAAATAACAAATGAGGTTGCGACCCACATCCAAACCACCCACGTCTAAATCACCCGCAGCCAAACCGCCCACATCACATCCAAAACGATGATAGCTAACTTGAACTTCCGGCCTCATATTTTGGACGGCTCGTTTGTGGCACTTACGTATGAAGCCAGAATTAGCTGTA
Organism: Candidatus Hopanoidivorans cymbastelae; assembly: GCA_028283145.1. GTDB lineage: Bacteria > Actinomycetota > Acidimicrobiia > Acidimicrobiales > Hopanoidiivorantaceae > Hopanoidiivorans > Hopanoidiivorans cymbastelae. Next base: position 29,649 of record JAPYNY010000007.1, on the reverse strand, counting down.
ATGCACGAAAACCTGACTATCAGTTCACAGAGTATTCGGATGAGTTGGCAGCCTTCACAGCTGCCAGGCTGGTAGCAGTTGACTGCTTCACCGAAGACGACCAAACCTTGGATTTCAGGCTTGTCCGGTGGGCGGACGAGGCTTTTCTGGGGGTAATCAAAGCCCAAATCCCAAACAACACAATGCCCCGCATCCCTTGGGTGAAGGTGGAGCAAGACGGGTTTGGCGTTACATACTGGAATCATAGAGCGGGATGTCGCTGCGACATCCGGCTGATACCCAAGATGGTAAGGGGTTACGAACTGGCGGCGTTTCCCTGTTTTGAGAGGGTTTCTCAAGCTAGAAGGATAGAGCGCAGGGTAGAAACCATTGAAGAAGCATCGGTGCTAGCGGTTCAATATCTGAAAGACAATCAGCGCAGAGGCAATCACTGAGGCAAATAGCGTGGCAGCCGTCGCTCAACATGGCAGCAACCACCAAGTTTTAGGCTAACTCAAAATACTGCTTTGACTTAGCCTAAAACCTGCTACGCTTGGGGTGGATGGTCCAGCGTGACATAGCACCCCGCCTACAAGCATTGGCTAAATCCACGCCAGCTGTTTCCTTGACCGGCCCACGCCAGAGCGGCAAGACCACCCTGTGTCGGGAACTTTTCTCCCACCTGCCTTACATATCGCTTGAGTATCCGGATATACGTGAAGTTGCCACGAACGACCCGCGCGCTTTTTTCGCACAATTCCCCGAAGGGGCTGTGATTGATGAGATACAGCGCGTTCCTGATTTGCTGTCTTACTTGCAGAGCATGATTGACGACGACCCAACGCCAGGCCGCTGGATATTGATAAGTTCACACAATCTCTTGCGATATCCGGCTGTCAGCCAATCGCTGGCGGGGCGGGTTGCCGTATGCCATCTGTTGCCCCTGACCTATGGGGAAATCACTCGGTTTGAGAATCATCCTCAGTCGTTGGAGGAAGTTCTTCTGACAGGGTCTTATCCCAGAATTTTGGATCGTGACTTAGACCCGTCTGAGTGGTTGGGGTCTTACGTAGCTGCCTATGTAGAGCGAGATGTCCGACTGATCAGCAACATTGGCGACCTAGCAGCTTTCCAAAGATTCCTGACACTGTGCGCGGGGCGTGTCGGGCAGCTGCTGAAGTATGATGGGCTGGCAGGTGATGGCGGCAAATCGCAACCGACCATGAAGGCTTGGGTGAGCTTGTTGGAGGCCAGCTTCATGGCTTTTTTGCTTCCAGCTTTTCACGCCAACCTGCGCAAACGACTGGTAAAGGCTCCCAAACTGCACTTCTATGACTCTGGGCTTGTCTGCTGGCTGCTGGGCATCCGTTCGCCTGAGCACTTGCAAGCCCATCCACTTCGGGGAGAAATCTTTGAAACTTGGTGCGTCTCAGAGATTGTCAAACAAAGTTTCAATTCTGGTGGGGTGGGCAGATTGTCTTTTTATCGCGACAGCAACGGCGCCGAAATAGACCTTCTTATTGAAAATGCCATTGATATTACGCTGGTGGAGACGAAATCAGCCAGCACCCCATCTGCTTCACTTTTTGCCAGGGCTCAGAGGGTGTCCAGACATCTGGAGGAGTTGCCCGGCAATCGTCAAACTTGTGTTGTCTATGGGGGCTCCGGTCGCCAAAGTCGCAAAGAGGGCGAACTCATTCCCTGGAACCAGCTACATAACGCCAGTTTTTTGGCAAAGATCAGAGAGCCTGCTTAGCTCACGAACTCGCGCCCCAAAACAAACCTCTACCCAGCCATCAGTTTCATGGTGCAGCTAGCTCTTTCATATAACCCTCTTCCCTCATTCTTTCGTAGATCTCTAGAATCAATATTGACTGCCTCTCACTTGGAAGGCTTACAGAATTTTCCATTTGCACAGCAACCTTAAGCACTCCCTGATCTTTTCGTGATAGAAGTCTTTTATCACCACCCCACTCAAATAATTCTTTCCAAAAACTTGCTCCGGCCCCAATAACAGCCATTTGCGCCTCAACACCCGAAAGAAATTTTTGATCTCTTCGGGCTTCCTTATCAATTGACTTTTTTTCACCAAGGGTAATGGTTTCATCATTAAGTTCAGAAGGCCAACCAAATTGCAGTTTCCTAATTTCTTCCCAACAAGCTCGCTTCTTGGCCCATTCAGTAACATTGCTTATTGTTGAAGGAGTGTCAAGCAAAACTCCCAAAACTTGTTTTGCTATTATAGCTAATATATTGGACATGCCTTCACCAATTTCCTGATGCTTCCATATCAATGAGAAGTCAATAGAGCGACTTCTTTCTTGAACCAAATTAGCAAGCTTAGAGATTGAATAAGCCACAATATTTGCTCGATAACCACCTTCATACCAAGACTGGGATGAAACTATTTTTTGAGTTGTCTTGAATACTATAGCCTTTGCTACAGCCTCGCGAAAAAATTCTTCGTTAATATTATCTGAATTCTCATCCCACTGAGATCCAATCTCTTGCGAAAAGCAGGAAAAGTTTTTCTGAGCACCCAAATGCACACGCTCTGGGTTGTTGCTCCAAACGTTCAAATATTTTGCTAAGTCAGTCTTAGTCATGACCTGTGATCTAGGGTTTTCTTGATCAAATTTGTTTCGCTTAGCTCTGCTAAGACGTGCACGAGCATCTGCATATTGACCCCTTGCCCGCTCGTAAAACCACTTTGACTCCTTAAATGCACCTTCAGATGAAGGAGCAAATAATCTTCGAGAGAAATTCTCAATTCTAATATGAAAAGGATGATTAGAGAAAAAGTCTGCAGCCTGAACTCTATTTTGGGTATTTGCATACTCAGAAATTTTGGGAACAATAACTTCTGTTTCATTTGCCTGCACTACAGAAAGTTTCATTTGCACAAAGACATCTGAAATATCTACTCCGTCCAAATACGCTGTGTGGATTGATGCAGTTGTCTGCCCTCCATTTACTATCTGAAAATTATTGATCTGTTTAAGAAGTGCTTGATCGCCATTTTTCTTCAAAACAACTGACTCAGCTGTACAAGTAATACCATTGTTATAGGCGAAAAACATATCGGGTTCCTGAACCAGTGTATTACGTATGCCCTTGTTAACCTTTCCCCTAGCTTGTAGAAAAACACGTACATTCTGCTCCAATAATCGAGTCTCCCATTTATCATAAATTTCTGCCAAAGTTTTGCCTGGAAGAACTGCAAGATATGAATGCTGCCCATCCGCAGTAGCATGTGCAGGGAGAAGTGCAACTGGCTCATTAAAATCATCTTCCAAGTCAATGACCATTTCCTCACGGCTTTGCCCACTTTTAACAAACTTATGAAGCCTTGTTATATCCCACACATTATATGTAACTTGTCGCCCATCAATTTTATCAGCTTTCATTCCATCCACTCGAAGTCTTAATTCACGATTGGATATTAGTAGTATTCGAATACGCTTAATGTCATTCCATCTGCTTTCAATCAAGGAGGCAAGACCATAGCCTTGGCTGCTTTCCTCAAGGCTGATTCTCCAATCCAGAATCAATGATTGCTTCAAAAATCTCAAAGGTCGTTTCAAAAGCGATTCCATCTCAGAACGGTTAAGCACTTCAATATCATCTGATGGTTTGAAATCTGAAATTATAAGGCATAATGTGCCACTGCTTTCAAGCGGGTCTCCCCCATATCCATCAACTCTAATCCCCAGAGAAGAATGACTTATGTATAGGGCCCTGTCAGCAGTCTCCAACTCTCCAGCTTCCATGAGATGCTCACAGAATTCATCAAAAAAAGCGTTCTCAGCAAAATCTGAATTAGAACCAGCCTCCCTATAGATATTTTGCACAAAGTCTTTTGCAAATTCACGAAGTTCATTCATCGTTGTCATCTTTATTGATTTCCTTTCTTAGACTATGAATCCCTACTTTAAACCTTTCACATTCATCCAATGTAATAGCATAGCCCAATTCCACTACACCTTCAGAAAGCATACTAGGAACAACTCTTGGAAAGTTGTCTAAAACTTCATATAATTCATGTTTTCCAAGCATCCAAAAGTATTCAGAATAATCATCCTCAAAATCCAAACCCACTGCTTGTAGTTTTTCAATATACATGTCAAGCATTAAAGGAGCTTCTGCCATAATTTTATTTTGAATATTCTTTGCTTGATCAACGATAGTGAAACCCTCACTGTCTGGGTGTGCTTGTTCTTCAACTTCAGAAACGTGCAAGTATAATTTACGAATGTCAGATGTATCTAATTGATTAGCACTTGAAATTGTAACCTTGGCAATAGTTGGACTTCTCTTTGCCTTTGCTTCAAGGCATATATTTCCTATTGCAAAGTCCTTCGGAGCACCCAGTGGGCCTACCCAAGCTTTTATGGAATGGGATATCCCTATTAACGCAAATAAGATGCGCTCAAGAACATATAATTCTGCAATCAAACCCTTCTGCTCTTCACGAGATAACTTTGGGTAGACACCTCCACGCTCTAACATCCTATGCCATCTCCATGTACGCATCAAAAAGCTTTGAACCGCACCTTTTTCTGTTTCAACCTTTTCAGTAGCAGAAATTATATCAAGACACAGCTGGTGGAATATGTCAGAATTATTATTTTCCAGAAGACGAATTGCTAAAATTGTCTTTTTCCGTTGTGGTTGAGGAAATAATTCAATATCCAAGCCACGTAATTGAGGCAATTTACCTGAAATATCAATGGAGTCATTGAACTCCATGATCATCAGCTTATTCTGAGCAAAGTCAATTGCCCAAAAAATGTCCCAAGAAATAATTTCACTTACTCTTCTGCTAGTTAAGCTAGCTTCATAAAGTGGCAACTCCATACCACTCCAAGGATTATTCAATTTAATCATTTTCTATATCCTCCTCATCATCAATTTCATCTAGTAAATTCTGCTGCATCCATGTAGTGTTCACTCTGTATTCAACCAACTCTGATTTTATTTTACTTGTAGGAAAGGAAATACCCCAAGCAGCATAAGGCTTTTTGCTGATCAAATTTCCATTATTATCTTCTATGGCAAATAAGTGAATTGCCAACAATGGACGTTCTCTTACTCTATTGTATATATTATCGGGAAAATTAGGTTTCCCGGGATTTTCTTTTTTGTACTGTTCTTCAGCAAACCTAATTTTTTCAAGTGGCAAACCAACTTTATCTATTCCCCGAGATGACATCCTCCATTTATTACCAATACGCAATTCACTTTCTATATGTGATATACTGTTTTTTCCCTCTGAACGTCTTTGGCAGATAATTTCAAAACCCATTCCAGAATCTACTAATGATTTTTCATTTTTGTGTTTTAGCCCTGGAAAATAAACATCCCAAAGTGATAATTCACCATTGGATCTTTTATCAATATACTCCACAATTGGCTCAATTTCAGTTAAAGTACAAGCAGGATGGTTATTGAAACTACGTAAAAACTCTAGTACAATGTCAGAAGAAATATTGGTAAAAAGCATTCCACCATTAGTATCATCACCTATACTCTGCTTAAAAGCCCTTTTGGCCAATATCTGAGCAGCCGTATAATTTAATTCACGTATACTATGATCTCTATGCAAGATCCAAGTTTCAACTCTTTGAGCTTGCAAATCAGCAGACCATAAAAACGTCTTACCTGCTCCCAATTTATCACGAGCTGTAATCATTAGTGAGCCTGGGTGTGTTTTGACTTTCAACCCAAAATCCTTAGGAGTTGCCCCAAGAGCCTCCATATGACGAACTTCAGCACGTAACTCCTCAATCGATTCAGAAATATGTGTATACCATCCCTCTGCTTCTTCTGTCATCCATATACGACACAGATCTTCATATTCATTTCTATAACCAAACCACCTACCCATCTGCATCAAAGTGTCATACATAATCGAATTGCGTGAAAAATAGCTCACCAGTAAACCTTCAAGTGTCAGTCCTCTAGACAATGATATTCCACCGACTGCAATAACAGAAGTGCCACGTTTTGAACTAGAATACTCAAGCGCGTCAGGTGATTTGGAATTGATAACTTTAACTCGAATCAAAGTAATAACTTGGTATAATCTACTTTGTATTTCACTCCACTTTACTCCACCTGTATCCATATAAAACTCTTCAAAAACACGGTATAAAGCAGCAATTTCTGGATCCTTTAGTGCATCCTCTTCAGGCAGTGAGGCACTGACTTTAATGCTATGCTCTATTGGCTCTATAAATTCTCTTAATTTAAAATCTAGTTGTCTTTGCACATCTACAAACCGAGAAGCATTTACAAGCATTGAAGAATGCTCATCTACTTGCCCTCTAACATGCCTGATAGCTTGAGCTATGACAAATGTTCTAACAGCCTTCTTTAAACTTCCGGGTAATTCTTCTACGCTAAATTCTTTTTTGTGCTTTACGGGCAACAGATCTTCATTATCCAAAATATATCTTATCTTTTTTGTCCCAATATCTGTGTGTTCATCACTAGAAAATATTTTTCCTGGACCAACATAATTGCTTGGAGGGTCAAGACTAACAATAAAATTCTTTGGAAAAAGATCATCTCCACACATTTCATCATCTGAATCAGGGTGAATAAAAATATTTGCAAATGGAGTAGCCGTATATCCTATATAGCATGATCTAGAAAACATTTCAAGCAATTTTCGAATTTGACCATTTATTTTCGAAATATCATCTTGCTCTCTTTTGATATTTATGGATGCATTATCTGCCTCATCATCAATCAGCAGCATGGGCTCGTTAACTTTAGTTATCCCACTGTTCATCTTTTGCTGCCCAAACCAATTAAGGAGATTCTGCAATGTATTATGGTTTTTCTTGATGACAAAGAGAATTGGGTTCTTCAAATTGCTCAGGGGCACAGTCACATCAGCTATTGATTTATCAAAATCACGTAAAACATTAGTTAATGAATTTGGCCGACCAGCGGGACCAAATCTTCCAGCACCTATAACTTCACGAGTTACACTATCAAAACCCAAAAAGCCATGATCAAGTCTTTTTTGGGTCTGTTCACGCAAGACATTGTGAATTCCCGCAATTACAATTATGACTTTATACCCTGCATCAGCAGCCTTGCAGATTAATCCTGTGTAATTTGCTGTTTTCCCGGATTGAACATGACCAATTACCATTCCACGTCTATTCCACTTGGCTTGTTTAGTTGGATTTTCCAACAAACCCAAAATTCTATCTGTATCCTTGTCTAAGGTCAAGACCACCTGAGTAGAAAGACCGGTTGCATTAGTATATTTCTTATATCTATCCCAATAGTGTGGCTCAATATTACTTTTTGCAGAATCTAGCCATTTCTCAAAGCCAGCCTCTTTAAGCACAGCACTAATGTTCATGGTCACATTATGCCTTGCTTCCATTTTGTTTATCAACTGCAAGCATTGATCGTCTGTAGCTTTATAAATGCTCTTGAACCTGTATACAATTTCTCTTATGGAGTCGCGAGTGGGCAACTCCTCAGAAGTAGCAATCATAAAATTGACGACCTCTTCAAAATCTGAAAAATCAAAATCCATTAATTTGATCCTTTCTGATATCATTTAGAACTTGCTGTGTTAACTCCCGATATGCTTTAAATGGGTTAGATGATAACAGTGCCTTTTCAACACTGTCAAACTTAGTTCCTGCCTTGTCAAGCAAATTATATGCTGCTCTAACTAATTCTTCCAAAGAATTGGAATCATAATTCTCATTATTGACTAAAGTGGGATCAGTTGCTATGTCTGCAAATAAAGCATCAACAGGAAAGCTTGAATAAATTAGCCTCAGTAACCTGCAAAAAACTTGAGATTGATCTTTGGAAAGAGACCGCTCAAAGTCATCAATTATTGGATGCTCTTGATTTATGCAATAGGTAATTCTATCTTTTCCCGGAATTCGCAGCCATACAGGCAATTGCTCACTTGTAACTTCCCTACTGCCCTGACCAATATATACTCGCTTTGATGATACTATTATCTTCTCAATCAGTTGTTTGAGATGCTTTTTCAATGCTTCCGGCAATTGGGCAGATGCCTTCTTTATATCTATCTTCCAGTATGAATCCAATTCACTTGGCATGTCAATGCATATCCTGGATAGCTTAGTCATCTCAGCTTGGCGAGCAAGAGAAAACCAAGTTCCATAAATGACTAGCCTGTACTTTCTATAAATATAGAATCCTTGGTTCTTGACATATCCTTCCCTCATGGCATGTATTTCCCATTCGTCGTTAGTAACCTTCTTATGATGAGGGAGTGTAAAGGGCTGAATTAGTATTTTGTGGTTTGCCATTCGGAATAGTTCTTTTGGCCCAATAATTGTCGAAGGATGCTTGGAGTGGAAAGGATCAAATGGCTCAAGTCTTCTGTTGTTAAAAGTGATTTGCAATTTCTTGATTCCAGCTTCGCCAGCCAAATACCTGTGAAAAACTAGTTGCACATAAGTTGCCGCTTCATCTAATTGCTCAACAAGATGACTGCGATCTGATTTATTGTCTGGCTCGACTAAGCGATCAAGTGTCTGCCAAACCACAAGTGTGCCATCTTCATTAAGATTTTCAGCCCATGGTACTTCACTATAGTCAGTCAAAAATTCCAGTGTCCACTCACCTGTTTCCTTTATTAAGTCAAGATCCCATCTAGCTCCAGACAGGTGGCCAGCCTTCCTTGTGAGTACTGTTAAATTCCTGCACTGGGAAAAAGAAGCCGTTTTCAAGCCCAATCCAAATCTGCCAAGGTCGTGTTCATCTCGGATATCATCTGGATGCTTGCTGCCTAGTCGCATAGCTTCACGAAGCTCGTCTTGGGACATTCCCGAACCATTATCCAAAAGCCCAATGGCCGGCTCATCATCGTAGGGGGATGCAAACCATTCAACGTGCGTGGCCCGTGCAGCAATGGAGTTGTCAATGATATCTGAAATAGCAGTTGCCAAGGAATATCCTATATCTCTCAGGCTCTCAACAAGGGCCGAAGCAGGAGGTGCTACCTCCTCAAAGCGGGAGGGCGAAGGTGCCGGCATAACAGCGTTTTCCGAATTCAAACCAGAACCTATCTCAGCCGTGGCTGTGCCAGCGTTTCCCAAAGCTTTGCCGCTATCTGGCAGGCCAAGAAAGGCGGGACCGCATTGCCAACCTGAGTGTACTGCTGCGTCCTGTTGCCTTTGAACAGGTAGTTGTCTGGAAAAGTCTGTAATCGGGCTGCCTCCCTGACTGTAAGGCTCCTGCACTGTATGGGGTCTGGATGGATGTAGTAGTGACCATCCTTCGCAATATGGCTAGTAATTGTACTGGCTGGACGGTGATTTTCCTGAACACGGAACCGATCGTTGAATTTGCCTGTTCCCCAATTTTTGTGATTTGGGGCAAGAAAAGCTGGAAAATCTTGTGCTTTTGGGGGATGGTTATGAGCCTGGGCAAACACTGCGGCATACAGATAGCGGGCAAGGTCTGATGGCATGTGTGACCGTGCTTCGTGGTTTGGCAGCCTGGATAGCCGCTTATCAACTATCCAATCTCTCAGGTCGCCTGGGCAATCCAACAGAAATTCCACATGGCTTTTCCCATTTGAAACCTCAACTTGATAAAATTTGTTCGTCTGAGCATCAAATGCATGCTTGACCTCTCCCAAGCACCTAAGCAAATCGCCTTCAGGGTCGATCTCGGTATTTCTGCTCAGATCGCCTTCTATGTCTACTATTGCGCCCTTGACGGCATTGAGCCAACCCTCTGTGCTGTCCTGCCGACTAAGGCGACTCCGCAATTTGGGCATATCCCCGAGAACGCTCTCCACATTCACCAGTTCATTGCTCAGGTCAAGGCTGACGCTTTCCTTGATGGACTCAGCCCCTAAGTCTTGGCGAACCCCCACTATGATAACCCGATGGCGTCGCTGAGGGATACCATAACTCTCAGTTTTCACAACAAAATCACTAGACACCGGTTCACAGTCCTCACGTAAGCCATATTCTCCTGCTAGGGGTATGAGCCGATAACCCTCCTCCTCTAGCTCACGCACAATTTGATCCCAAACAAGCCCTTCCTGCGTCCTGAACGACAGCAAGCCCTTGACGTTTTCCAAAATAAAGGCCAGCGGATGTAGCGTGGCCAAAACCTCAACATACTCTCTGTAGAGGTGTATCCGCTCATCCTTCTGAAGGTTATAACCCTCGTTCCGGGCATTCCTGGACCTGCCTACCAGTGAATACGCCTGACACGGAGGGCCTCCAAGAAGTATGGTGCGCCCGGCATATTGCTCTTTAATGTCCTTGATTCGCTCGCTCAGCCTAGGCCATGTGCTTTGTACCCCCAATTCGAAGTGCCATGCTTCTTCGCCCGACTGATGCCACTCATCAGGGTATAGCTCCCCCCAATCAGGCTCTTCGCTTGATAGACCATTCAGATACCTATAGTATTCATCTGGCATGTTCTCAAACTGCCTCAAAAAACTGCGCAATCGGAGGGTCTCGTATGCTGCGGCGTCCTTTTCCACGGACAAAACCACTTGGAAGGGCTTGCAACCATCATTCTGTGTGAATCCCGCAAAACCCTCTCCTAGGCCCCCAGGGCCCGAAAAAATATCGACAACCCCTATCTTGTCCATCAGGACGTCCAGCCAGCTTTTCTTACTTCGGGAAGAGCCATAGGACTATAATATTCTCATCACTGACATTGTTGACTCCGAAACGCGCTCAGCCATGATGGCACGCATAGGGAGCAAGGATACCAAGCCGGAACTGGTGCTGCGGAAGACACTGCATGCCATGGGATTTCGTTACCAGCTCCACCGAGCTGATCTGCCCGGAAAACCTGATTTGGTGTTCCCCAAGCACCAGGCTGTGTGTTTTGTGCACGGTTGCTTCTGGCACCGCCACACTGGTTGCGACTTTGCATCTGTCCCGAAAACTCGCCCTGACTTCTGGAGGATCAAGTTCAAGAAGAATACGGAAAGAGACCGGCGCAACATTTCAGAGCTGCAAAGCAAGGGATGGAGAACGGCTGTCGTTTGGGAGTGCCATCTAGTAAAACACAATACCAATGAGACCATTGAAAGTCTGACATCATGGCTAATTGACAGAGCAGATACACGCCCCTTTGAGAGCCATATTCAAAATACAAAATAGCCGTAAATCACTCAATTGCGCACCCACTGACTTCACCTCAGCACTGGTCAACGTGGATATAGAGACAGATGCACAAATTCGGGCTGCTGCTTTGCAGTGGCTTGAAAATGCCAAGCACAGGCATCCCCGAGGGGAAATTCCGGCAAAAGACACCAGCTTTCACGTCTTCAGCCCAAAGCACGGTAACCTGACCATCAGTGCCTTTACACCAACTGGCCAAGGCATTTGGAAGCCTAGGCAGCTTCAGGCATGCTTGAGTATCGTAACCAGCTCCAAACATATTTATGAGGATTTATTCGACGAAGAGAGTGGTGTGCTCAGCTATAAATATTTTGACGGTGACTATGACCACCGGTACAACAAGAGTCTGAGACTGGCTATGGAACACAGGTTGCCCATTTTGTATTTTCGTGGCGTTCGGCCGGGGCTATATCTCGTAGACGTCGCTCTTGCCTTGGAGGAAGACCCAAACAAGGATGGAGTGCTGCTGAGGGTATTGCCGGATGACGTGTCACTATTCATGCGTGGAGTCAAGAAAGCTATAGAAGAGCCGGAGATGGTAATGCTGCGACACTCAACATTTGTTGCGCAGCGTCGCCTACGCCAAGCGGAGTTTCGCCAGCGCGTTATGAAGGCCTATAGCAAGCAATGTGCTGTGTGCAACCTGAAGAGCGAGCCGTTGCTGGACGCCGCTCACATCATTCCCCATTCCCAAAGCGGCCAGCCCGAAGTTCCCAATGGGCTGTCACTCTGCAAGATTCACCACAGTGCCTACGACCAAAATATGCTCGGCATCTCCCCTGACTATCTCATCCACGTCAACAGCGACATGCTATCGCAGCGAGACGGTCCGATGCTGAGGCACGGCTTCCAAGAGCGCAATCGCGAGAAAATCTACATCCCACGGAAACAGTCCGACTACCCCGACCGCGACAAACTTGGTCAACGCTTTGAGGAGTTCAAGCAGGCCTGCTAAGGAATTGGCGTTTTCCTTAAAATGCTTGACACAGGTGCTCCTCGTAAATAGACTAGGTTTGTCAAGTCAGGATGTGGGAAGCTATTTCACCTGATGATTGATAATGCTGCTGAAGTTTTAGTGACGCTTCCCAAATCCCCAAATCATTACTTTTGGAGGATATGTCATGGAAACTTTACCTACGGAATTTAGGGCTTTGCTTAATGAACCTGAGGGTATGAACCTTGGGTTCAGAAAAGCTCGCGCCAACTATACCTTCAGGGAGTTGGCAGAGCACTGCGCTGCACTTGCCAATGAAGGCGGAGGCAAACTTTTGCTGGGAGTTGCCGAACAGCACCCGCACACAGTTGTCGGCACAAACGCCTTCCCTAGCCCTAGCAAATTTGAAGCAAAACTAGACGCAAAACTTGGCCGTCACGTACCAGTTGAGGAATACTTTCATAGAGCCAAGCGGGTGTTGATTTTGCACGTTCCAGCTAGGGAGCTTTGCTCCCCGTGGAATTTTGAGGGCAAGTTTTTGAAACTGGATGGAAATTCCCCTGTTCCGATGACTAGCCTTGATATGCGGGACATTTTCATTAGGGAGGACCCATCTGACTTTTCTGCTAGACCATGCGAAGCCAAACTGAGCGATCTGTCTGCAGAGGCAATTTTATATTTCCGGAAACGTTGGGCTCTCCAACCCAGAAAAGCCCATGTAGCCAAACTTTCCATAAAGCGACTACTTCAAGAAGCAGAGCTCATTGTTGGAGACGAGATTACATTTGCGGCCTTGATTTTGTTTGGCACCTCTGAGGCACTAGGCAGATACCTTGCTCGCGCTGAAACCATTTTTGAATATCGCTCATCATTCCGCCCCGGACCAGCTCAAGACCGGCAAGACCACCGCTCGGGCTTCTTCACGTATTTTGACAAATTGTGGGAAAAGATAGACCAGCGCAATGACTGGCAACATTTCCGAGAAAAATTTATCAAGTACGGCATCAAAACTTTTGATGAGGCAAGCGTCCGGGAGGCGATTCTGAACGCTGTGTGCCACAGAAACTATCGTGAGGAAGGTTCCATCTTTGTTCGGCTGTTTCCAAGACAAATTGAAATAGACAGCCCAGGTGGATTTCCTATGGGAATCACTTCAGACAACCTGATTGATAAGAGTAAACCCAAAAACCAAAGGCTAGCTGATTCCCTTGCCAAAGCTGGATTAGTTAAGCGAGCGGGCCAAGGGGTGGACGTGATGGTAGAAGCTTCTGTTCGCCAAGGCAAAACCTTGCCTGATTTTTCTCGTTCCACAGAATACGGTGTTCGCCTCACACTTGATGGCAGACTTGAAAACCCGGAATTAATTCTCTTTCTGAAGAATTTAGAGCTTGCGGACAACCCAAAATTATTTCCACATGATCTTCGGACAATTTATGCCATCGCAAACCAAGAGCATCTGGACGAAACGATGAGAAGCCGCGTCCCAGACCTGTTGGATTCCGGTATTGTTATACTTCGAGGCACACGCTACCATTTGGCGCATGAGGAAGACGGTGTTCTTGTCGGAATACCCGATATATCCAGAACTGAGTATGAAGGCACTGTGGTTAGAGTTGGCTCAGATTATTGTCAAAACTGACCAGCCCGCCGTTAGATGCCCCAAGGCGATTCCGCAACTTCGGCGGCCCTGTGCCTGCTCAGCGTATTCACCTGCCCCGCCTCACAGAATAGCTGGCTGCGATTTCACTTCTACCCTTTCAGCCTAGGTCGCTAAGCTGCTAAAATCCTAGAAGGGTTTCCTGCCAGTTGGCTGAAGTCAAAAAGTCCCACCACCCTATCCCTCTCCCATGTCCGAAACCGAGCAAAAAACACAACCCGTCCCGCCGCCCGAAGAAAACCGCGGCCAAGTCCTCTCGCCATGGCTATATCTGGTGACGGCTGTGTCGGCTATGGGTTATGGCTCGGTGATTACCCTGTTTGCCGACTTCAGGGACGAATACGGGTTTTCCGGGGTGGGCATCGGCGCCTTGGGGGCTGCCGGCTTCATCGCAGGCTTCTTTTCGCAGTTGTTTTTGTCTAAATATGCCGACCGCGGCTTTGCCCGCTCAATGGTGCGCATCGGACTGGGCGTGGACTTGCTGGCACTGCTCTGGATGGCATCCACCGAAAACGTCTGGCAGTTTGTGGCCGCCAGAGTCTTCCTCGGACTGGGGGCGGGGCTTTGCGGCCCGGCCATCCGCAAGGTGGTCATCTCCCGCGACCCTCAACGCATAGGGCACAACCTGGGCAAAGTCGCCGCCTACGACATCGCCGGATTCACCTTAGGGCCGGTTCTGGCCGCTGTGGTGGCGGAATTCGCGGGACTGAGCTGGCCCTTCATCGTCATGGCTATCATCTACGGATGCGTGCTACTCCTCGTCTGGAGTGAAGACCTAAGCTGCCCCGTCCAAACCCAAAAGCACTCAAACAAGAAAATCCTGACTCAACTGCTTCGCATCCCAGGCATTCAAGGCGGGCTTTCAGCAGCTGTCTCGTTCTATGCTGCTCTGGGCGCTTTTGAAGTTTCGTGGGCGTTGCTGCTGGATGACAACGGCGCTGCCACCTGGCTGATCGGCTTGTCGCTGACCCTGTTTACTATCCCAATGATTTTCTTCGCTCCGATGGGCGGGCGGGTAACCCAGCGGCACGGGGCGCTGCGTACCATCGTCTGGTCGGTAGCTTTCGCTATTGTGTGTGTGGTAGGCTATGGCTGGATTGACTTCCTGTGGGTGATTTTGGCGGTTTCGCTGGTTCATGGCATCGCTGACGCCTTCACTCTGCCTGGCCTCCAAGTTGCCATTTCCGCCAGCAGCCCACCAGAGTACATCGCTACCGGGCAGGGGCTTTTGAGCGCAACCGGCCTGGCCGTGGCAGCCATTATGTCGCTGGTCGGCGGGCCCATCTACGACTGGGGTGGCCCTGAGCAACTCTATACGTTGACGGCAGCCATCATGATTTTCACGCTGCTGTTTGCGGTGCGCTGCTCCAAGGATTCTTCGGCTCAGCCGGCTATGCCATAGCAGGTTTAGATTGAAGCAGGTTTAGGCCGGGCTAGGCAGACGACAGACATACGCAGCCGACCGACCCAAGCCTGCGCCGCGCCAAGAAGCCCACACCTACGCAAACGCATCGTAACCGCCAGCGTCCTTCAACATGGCGCTGCCGCCCGGCACCACTTCGGGCTTCTGTCTGACGGGTTCCATAATCTGCTCCCGATGTGCCAGACCGCTCATGGTTTCAATCCTGCCGGTGTAGGAAGCAGGCTGGCGCAACATCCAAACCATACCCTCAGCCGACACCGAAGTGTCATACCAACCAGAGTGGTCTTCGTCGGGAGCGTTGAAGAGATAGCCCTCTGAAGCCACGGGCACGTCTATTCTGAAGCAGTTTACCGCGATGTGCTCAGGGGCTAGGATGGCGGCCGAAGAAACCGTCAGGTGCTCCAACGCCTGCTTGCTGATGCCGTAAGACATCATGTGCTGAAAATAGCCAGCCGCTGCCACCGAGGAGACATTCAAAATCCGCCCGCAGGCGCTGTTTGCCAGATGGGGGCGCGCCAGTTGGGTGGCCACCAGCGGAGCCCTGACGTTGAGAGCCATGACTAGGTCAAAGCGCTTGGGTTCAATGGACAGGTCGCCAGGGAAGGTTATGGCAGCATTATTGACCAGAATGTCAATGCCGCCGAAGTGCTCCACGGCTGCGTCTATCATCTTGGCGATGTCATCCAGCTTGGCTAGATTGCATCCGACTGCCAAGCCTTGCCCACCAGCGTCCGAGACCATCTGGGCCGTTTCGTCCACTGTGCCAGGCAGGGCGTGCGGCTGGTCGGTGGTAGCCCGCGCCACGCAGACCACCTTGGCACCCAATTCCCCCAAGGCAATGGCGGTGGCTTTGCCGATACCGCGGCTGGCTCCCGTGATGATGGCTACCTTGCCAGCTAAATCTTCCATGATGAACTGCTCCTTTGGGGTTGGGTTTGGCGTCAGGTTTGAGGTGGTGGCTGGGGTTGTTCTGGCTTGGCTTGGCGTAGGTTGGGCTTTGCGTAGGTTGGGCTTGGGCGGCGAATGTGGCAGCAGCGCAACGGTGCTAGTCCAGCCCCAGCACTGGAACCGAACCGCTGCAGATCACTATCTGATGCCCCATCAAAGCCTTGCCATTGACTTCCCCGTGAGCCGGAGCCTCGCGATGCATAGGCTGAAGCACTTCCCCGCCAGACAAGCTCACGTCTTCCGGATGCGACAGATCGTAGCTGTCGGTTTCGGTGTAATACTCGCCGCGGTAGACGCCCAAACCTTGGCGGTCGTCCCAGCCCCAGTCGTAACCCGTGCCGATCATGGCCCAGTCTCGGGCTAGCTGGTTGGTAACGATTTCATAAGGTTCGTTGTGGTCGTCCACAAGGTGCGACCTGACTTGTTGCCATCTGCGGGTGCCTTCGTGGAAATCCACCTCAAAGTTGGCTTGGGTTACCTTGCGCTCGCTGCCGTCTGGCCACTGGATGACGCCATCCAGATAGGTTTGAGCGCCGTTGCCCAGCATATGTATCTGCAGGTGCCCGCCAAAATCTTCACACGAAAACGGCAGCCAGTAAAATACCGACCCGACTTGCCTGCTGAGTTCAGTCTGGGCGGGGCCGGTAACTGGCTCTGGGCCAGCTGTCTGCGGGCGCACACCCCATGAATGGTCGCGCGCTCCCCAGCAATGACTCAACTGGTAGGTCTTGCCGTCTAGAGTTACGCTGCCCTCCATTGAACCCACCTGGGTATATCTGAGATAGTCCATGGTAACCCTGCCCCGAAGGCGGTTGAAGTGGCGGTCTTCCTCTTTGGGCGGCAGAAAACTGCGCCATTCCAATTCCAACTCCAACGGCTGGTCGGAGGCTTCCACTGCAATGCCGACTCGCTTGAACGGCTCCAAGATTTCAATTGCCAACGGCCCCACGCCGGGGTGGTCAATGTTGGGCCGCAGTGCCCTGGAGTAGCGGAAGTTCCGTTGGGTAGTGCCGCCGTCTGCTTGAGGAACTTGACAAGCCACGAAACCATCCAGCACATTCATGTTGGAATACAGCCCCATGCCTAAAATCATGGTTAGTGCGCCCGAAGGGTCATAGCAGGAAAACCAGTAGCGGTCAAAAAATCTGGGATCGCTGGTGCCAACCGTGTCAAATGTCTGAGGCAGCTGGTGGCGCAGGGTTTCGTCTAAGTTTCCTAGGGGCATGTGGGATTCCTTTGTGGGCGGGTGCTTGGGAGACGGACGGACGGACGGGGAATGAGTAGGCGAGGTGTCTAGGGAATTGGGGCTGGCATTGGGGCATAAGGGCCGGCCCGTCCGAGCTAGCGACCCAACTCCTTCAGGATTTCTTCGGTGTGATCGCCCAGTTTGGGGGCCAAAGAGCGGGGCGACCAAGGCGAGCCGTGAAAATCTATGGGCGTGGCAATCATGGTGGTGCCGGTCATCCCGTCTGGCACTTCCACTAGCGCACCTGAGGGACGCATCTGCGGGTCGGCCAGCAAATCCTCAGGCGTGTTGACCGGTGCCCAAAAGAACTCTGGCTCGGTGTCAAACACCTCAACCCATTCCTCCAGCGTTTTGGTGGCGAAAATCTCATCTAGCAGCCCGATCAACTCAGCGGCATTGGTGGCACGGCCCAAAGGCGTGTTGAAGCGTTCATCCTCCAACCATTCTGGATGCCCCACCGCCCTTGCCAGCGGGGGCCAGTGGCGCTCGCCTTCCAGGCCCACAATCCAAAATCGCTTGCCGCAACCCGCCTGATAGTTGTTGATGCATGGGTTGCCCATCTTTTCCCGTGTGCCGACACCCATTGCCAGCCCCCACATAAGCAGCACATTGAGGTCAAAACTGATGGTATACATGCCTTGGCGGAATAGCGAAGTGGAGACAAGCTGGCCTTCGCCCGTGCGCTCCCGATGAAACAAGGCTGCTGAAATGGCGGCGGCTCCGGCCAAACCCACCGAGTGGTCGCCCATGCCACCACGCTGAAATGGCGGGTTGGCGCCTGGGGGTGTCAGCAAGGAAGCCACCCCGGAACGAGCCCAAAAAGCGGCGATGTCATAGGCTGGGCGGTCGGCGTCGGGGCCGTCTGTGCCATAGCCCGTGATGGCGCAATAAATCAGGGAGGGGTTGAGCGCTTTCAGACTTTCGTAGTCAAGCCCAAGTCGCTCTAGCGCGCTGGAGCGCAAGTTGGTGAGGAAGACATCGGCGCCCGCAAGCAGCTCCAACGCTATGTCTTTGTCGGCTTGGGTGGTGAGGTCTAGCACGATTGACCGCTTGGAGCGATTGTCCAACTCAAAAGGCGGATTGGTGGGCATGTCCCCAGCCAGCATGCGCTGGAATGTTCTGGCAGGGTCACCTTGAGGTGGCTCTATTTTGACGACGTCGGCTCCCCAGTCGGCCAAGATGCCCCCGGCGGCAGGGCCTGCTACCCAGACGCCTAGTTCAATCACCCGCACTCCCGACATGGGGCCGCCAGAGCCGTCAAGGTAGGCGGGAGCGGGGCCAGCGGGCGAGAAGTCGCTGGAACTGCCGGGATCGGCGGGGACGGGGCCAGCAGGCGAAACTCCGGCAGAGCCGGCCGAGGTGTCTGAAGCAGGGCTGCTGGGAGAATCCTGAGCCGCCATTTCAAAGTCCTTTCCTACAAGCCCCTAAATTATTGCTACGCAATTAATTGCTACGCTAACCGACGTGCACAATTGCAGCTAGGTGGGTTGCCCGCAGGCAACCCACCTGTCTCGCAATAAATTCAATACGTCTCCGCCGACCTTGCGACTACGACCGACTAAGACTCAAGGTAGGCGTCATGGAACAGCACAACCTGAGCTTGCGTCCCTATGACTCCTCTGACTTCGTCTTTGAACAGGATGTACTCTTCAATGGTCTCATAGGGCACGCTTGGGATAGTCTCTTGCCATTCCGCCCAAATAGCGGCTAGCGCTGCTTGGGTTTCCTGAGCATTGGTGGCGTCGCGAAGCTGGCTGACGGCTGCGTCCATTGCCTCGCTGCAGTAACCAGTGCGATTATTGAACGCATTGCAAGTGTGCTGCAGCATTGAGATGAACGGAACATCGTCTGCCAAGTTGAATCCCCAACAGGAAATGTCATAATCAGCGTTGAGCACCACAGAGGCAATCATGCTCAAAATATTGCCGTCATTTTCGACTTCCACTTCAAAGCCCACGTCTTCAAGTAGGATCTCAGCTGCGATGGCCCAGTCAACCAGGCTTGGGGCGTTGTGGCATGACAATACAATTCTTCCGTCCCAGTTGCCCTCTGCCTTGACTTCCTCAACCAACTGGCGTGCCCGATCGGGATCGGTGGGGAATTCTGGGAACAGGTCAGCATCATAGAACTGGGAGCGGGTGGAAAGCAGCGATTTGCCAGGCACGCCAGTCCCGTCATGAGCTCTTTGGTTCATGACGTTGGGATCAAGTGCGTAGAAAATTGCTTGACGCAGACGTAAATCAGCTGTGGGCGGTTGGTAGTCCCTTACTCCGTTATTGATCAAAACCACTCCGCCCATATTCTGGAGATAGATAAGAGCGTTGTCGTCGCCGTTTTCACGGGCTTCGGCAATCACTCTAGGCTCACGCAGAAAAGCTATGTCCAAATCGTCTGCCTGCCAAGCATCATAGGTGGCGGGGGCACCAGGAACGCGCACAAAAGTTATCTCCTCAATGCATACCGGACCGCCCCAATAGTCATCCTTGGCCCTGACGACGATCTCTTCGCCTGGGGCAAAACGAGCAATCTCATAGGGGCCGGCGCCGGCGCCAACCGGATTGCGGCTGAACGCTGGAATATCAGGTTTGCCAGCATTATCACCATCTTGGATGACTGGAATGGCATTGACGTTCACAATCAAACCAGCTGACCCAGCCAAAACAGCAGGGAAGGTGCCCCAAGGCTCATTCAGAGTAAAGACCACCGTCAAGTCATCAACGGCTTCCATGTTGTCTTTGAAGAAAGCCACCAGTGCTCGTGACGCATTGCGCTGGCCAACGGCTGCGTCCAATTCATACCACCGCTCCATGCTGGCAATAACAGCTTCGGCATTCAGCGGGTCGCCGTTGCCAAATCTAATGCCTTCACGCAACTTCAAAGTCCAAACCGAACTGTCTTCATTGGACGTAAGCGACTCAGCTAGCTGCGGGATGTATTCGCCCGTGTTCCTGTCCAGACGCATCAAGACGTCATATAAGGTGCTGAGCTCAGTCAAGCCAGCTACGCCTGATGCCGATGCCACAGTTGGATCAAGGCCAGCAGCCTCCGAAAACACCCCCATAGTAATTTCTCCGCCTCTTCTTCCTTCGGTGCATCCGCCACCGGTGGCGACTAGCGGGGGCTCCGTAGTGGTGGTGGTCAACGGAGTGGTGGTGTCTGTGCCATCCCCATCGTCTCTGTTTTGACTCTGGCCTGCGTCAGCCGTGGAAGTGGTAGGGTCGTCTCCGGTGACAACCTGACCATCAGGGGCGGTGTCGTCAACGACATTGTCGTCATCGTCACTGCCACAAGCCGCGGCAAACAGGCTGACAGACACAAACAAGGCAACCAGTGCCAGCAGTCTGCGCTTTGGATTCAAGATTTTCAACATGGTTTTCTCCTTGGGTTTGAGGATGTATTAGCTCTTTGAGGACTGAGTGTTCTAGTTGGGGATCAAATTTGCTCTCACCCCGCTTAGCCAAATCTTAGTTGATGTGAAATGCCTATGTGCAAAAAACTTAGTCAGGTGCAAACTGGAGGCTGTCTGGCAAAAGAATGGCACAAGCCTAGCACGGCTAGGGAGAAGCAAGCGACAGGGGCAAGATTTGCCACCTAAAAAGCTTGCTCCCAAAGCCAGCAACACACCCGCTCACTGAGTTATGCAACATGGCTGATGTAGTTTGCCAGTATGACTTGCACAACATGGCTCCCATCTAGTTTGGAGGAGATATCACCATTGATTCTGATGGTCGGTGTCTTCGTAGGTTTAGCTACGGCACTGCGTGTTTACGCACGCGAAAAGACGCTTGATGCCAAAGACAAGATTCGCTCGCTGGTTGAAGTGCTCTTGGAGGAGAGCCTCAGCTTGGTGATGCAAATTGGCAAAGATGTGTACTTCCGCCAACCTTGGTTCACCACCTTGAGGAAGCCACGCTGGAATATAACAGCAATTGTCATAAATTTAGAAGCCAAAAAAGTTAGCGTTTCCTTCTTCGCTTCCAACAAGAGGCTCAGGAGCGATGCTCTTCAAGAAGCACTTTCTGCTATTTCAGCGAAAAGCAAAATTCCGCATGACCGCAAAATAGCTATGGATGCCTTAGATGCTAGGACAAGGCGGAACATGGGGCTTTTTGACAACAGGCTGATTACATCAGGGATGGGCTGCGATATGGGTCAATCCACTGTTGTGCTGCTATTTGCCACGGGCAAGGTATGATATAATGAACTTATCGCTCAGAAAGGAGGCCCAGATGAGACGACGCGCCGCTTCGCCTGATGAGACCGAGTCAGTGGACTCGGCAACCAAGTTCAACGGAGAGCCGTTCCGGCCTGAGGAATGGTGCATTGAACTTATCAGCCAGTTCAAAACTCCTGTTATCGTTGAACGCCAATTTGTAGAAAGCTTTCGGGAGCTTCGCTGGCTGGTGATTGTTGATGCCGCTGAAGCCAACCCAGAAACTGTGCCTCTGACTATGGAAACTCAAGACGTCTGGGCTGAAGCTTCACCGGTATTTTGGGACGACCAAGTCGAAGAAAAACAAAAAGCCTTGGCCCATGCGAATTATATACTTGAACTGGCTAGGGAATTCACACCTTTAAACGACTCAGCCGGCAATCGCTATGAGACCAAAAAGCCTATGCGGTTCTTCATCACCAGCGAAATAATTGAACTTCCCATTGCCCAAAGCTTTGGCCGCTAGCCCAGATTGGCAGACGAGACCACCATTTGAAGCTGAGGGAAAAGACCGCTAGCCCAGCCCGCTAAACCGAACCAGCGTAACCGAGGGAACCGCATCCGACTGCCCGGCTACAGCTGCGACACCCTAGGATCCCAACGTCTTATGGCTTTCTCCCCCACAAGGTTGAGCGAGAACACAGTCAAGAACATCCCAATGCTAGGTAATAAAAGCAGGTGTGGGTGGGCGTCGAAGGTGAATTGTCCGGCTGCAATCATGTTGCCCCAGGTAGGATCGGGTCGCTGGACGCCCAGCCCCAGAAAACTTAACGAAGCTTCGGCCACAATCAGCACAGCCATAATAATAAAGGCGTAGCTAGCCAACGGAAGTGCCACGTTAGGCACCAGTTCTTTGAAGATTATGCGGCTGCGCTTGGCTCCCATGGCTATGGCTGCCAGCACAAACTCCCTCTGGACAAAAACCAAGGTATTGGCCCTTGCCAGCCGAATATAGACTGGAATTCCCAGAGCTGATAGAGCGAGAGATATATTCACTGGGGTGCGGGGCAGCACCGTAGCCAGTACCAACAAAAAAACTAGCGGTGGGAAAGCCAAAATTGCGTCAGTAAACACGCCTATGACCGTGTCAACCCACTTTTGGAAATAGCCCGCGGTGACGCCAATCACGCCGCCCACTGTCATGCCTATGGCCACAGCCAAAAGAACGATCTGAAGCGAGATTCTGGCTCCATAGATTATGCCGCCAAGAATGTCCAATTTTTGGCGGTCGGTGCCGCCTGGGTGCTTAGAGAGCAAATCTGGTGACAGCAGATTCTCGTCTTCGCTTCTCAGGGTTGCTCCGGCATCCCTAGCTTCTGACAAAGGCAAAAGATCGGCAAAGATAGCAACCAGACAGATCAGCACTATCCAAGCTACCGACAGCCAAAAACCTGTCTCGAAGCGCTCCCCCCAGAAAGATTTGAACACCGAATCCAATCCAAAGTAAACCACTACTAGCCCAAAAATACCCAAAGGGACGCGAACTTCCCCACCGGCGTTGGTCAGGAATTGAGTTGCCACCACCACCAGAAAGATGCCAATTGCAATGGCGAAACTGCCTAGGAAAAGTCGGTTTTCCTTGACTACGGTCACCCAGGAGTCAAAGCGACGTCTGCTTGCCAGTTCAACTCCAGTTGAGATGGTTGGAACGGCTGGAGGCAAAGTTGGATCCTGCTTGCCGCCAGGGTTAACGTCGGCCACGTCTGAGCCTCGGATCTAGATAGTTGTAGGAAATGTCCACCATCGTGTTCAACAACACGAAAACTGTAGCAAGCACAACAACTCCTCCCAACACCACATTATAGTCGCGAGTTGCAACGCCTTTTTCGATCAAAAAACTCCCCATGCCCCCCAGAGCAAAAACCTGTTCAACGATGACTGTGCCTCCGATAAGTCGCCCGAAGGCCACCGCCGACAAAGTAATCAGGGAAAACAAGGACGGTCGCAACGCATGTCGAAACAAAATGCGTCGACTGGAAAGCCCTTTGGCTCGGGCCGACAAAATAAAATCTTCTTGCAAAGTAGCTATCATGTCGGAGCGCAGCAGGCGCGTGAAAATAGCTATCTCCGTGAGCGACAGCGTCAGTGCCGGCAAGAATACATCCTGCAGGTTTTCACGGATACCTTCATCACTGGTAATCCTGCTGATTCCTATGCGGCTGAAACTCGGCCAAGCGTTGAACAGCCAGAGTGTGAAAGCCACTACTACAGCAGCCAAAACCAAGTAGTAGATACCCGAGGCTCCTTCTTCGGGATCGACCAGCCTCTGATACCACTTGTATAGCAGCCACGCAGCCCAAGCGAGTCCCAACACCAAGAAGGGATATCTTATGATATCTGGGTTAAATACGAAATAGAAAATGAGCAGCAATGCCGCCACAAAGCTAGGGATGGAAATGATGGCAAAAACCGTGCCGCTGACGATTTTGTCTAAGGCTCGCCCAGCGTGAGAGGCGGTATACACCCCTAACGGTATGGAAATTACCAATGACATTACGATTGACACAACTGCCAACTCCAAGGTAATTGGGAAGGCCTGTTGAATCCCTTCCAAAACGGTAAACCCATCTTGAACCAGCTGATTGCCCAAGTCGCCCGTCAAGACGCCTCCTAGCCAGTCAAAATAGCGCGACAAAAACGGGGCGTCCAGATTCAGGTCTGCGCGGACATCCTGATATTGCTCTTCGGTGCTGTCTTGGCCCAAAAAGGCCAACGCGGGATCCCCTGGCACCAACAAAAGCATAGAGAAGGTGCCGAAGGTAACCAGAAACAT
The DNA here is from genome assembly GCA_028283145.1 of Candidatus Hopanoidivorans cymbastelae. Taxonomy (GTDB): domain Bacteria; phylum Actinomycetota; class Acidimicrobiia; order Acidimicrobiales; family Hopanoidiivorantaceae; genus Hopanoidiivorans; species Hopanoidiivorans cymbastelae. The sequence goes on along the minus strand of JAPYNY010000007.1, from coordinate 5,308 downwards.
CACAGGCACCAGCCGAAGCAGCTTCAGTGCTATCAGTCGGGGCATCATCTGAGCCTTTCTACCTCCTTTTAAGCTTGTGCTTTTGATGTTTGGTCAGGGCAACGGCCTGTGTGGATTCAGTTTGTTAAAAGTCCAAATACAGGCCGTTGCCTTTGTGGTCTATGGTTTACCAACTCCTATTGATCAAGGTAGGCATCATGGAACAGCACGCCCTGGGCTTGAGTTCCGATAGCCCCCTTGACATAGTCTTTGAACAAGATGTACTCTTCAATGGTCTCATAGGAGACGCTGGGGATGGTCTCCCGCCATTCCTCCCAGATAGCTGCTAGAGCTGCTTGGATTTCTTCGTTGTTGTTGGCGGCGCGGAGTTGTTCCACGGCTGCATCCATGTCCTCGCTGCAGTAGCCAGTGCGGTTGTTGCCAGCCCCACAAGTGTGCTGCAATACAGGGATGTACGGCGTGTCGTCTGCCATATTAAAGCCCCAGCATGCCAAGTCATAATCGGCATTGATAAGAACCGCGGCAATCAGGCCTTGGATGTTGCCATCATTGATGACTTCCACCTCAAAACCAACGTCTTCAAGCAGTGCTTCGGCTGCGATAGCCCAGTCGATGCGGCTGGGTGCGTTGTGACAGTGCAGGCGGATTGAGCCGTCCCAGCTGCCTTCGGCCTTGACCTCTTCAACCAACTGGCGAGCACGGTCGGGGTCGTAGGGGAATTCGGGGAACAGGTCGGCATCGTAGAACTGTGAGTCAGCATCTAGTAGTGATTTGGTGGGTCGACCAGTGCCATCGTTGGCTCTTTGATCTATGACGCTGGGATCAATGGCATAGAAGATGGCTTGGCGTAGGCGAAGATCGGTCGTAGGCGGTGTGGAGCCTCTGATGCCATTGTTAATCATGATCACGCCACCAGTGTTTTGCAGGAACACGAACGCGTTAGTATCGCCATTTTCACGGGCTTCGGCAATCACTCTGGGCTCGCGTAAGAAAGCTACATCCAAATCGTCATTCTGCCAAGCTTGGTAGGTGGCAGGAGCGCCAGGGACACGCACGAATGTTATCTCTTCAATGCACACCGGGCCGCCCCAGTAGTCATCCTTGGCCCTGACGACAATTTCTTCGCCGGGGGCATAACGCACTAGTTCATAGGGGCCGACGCCGCCGTTGACGGGATTGCGGTTGAACGCTGGAATGTCGGGATTGCCGGCATCCTCGCCATCTTCAATAAGTGGGATGGCATTGACGTTCACAATCATGCCAGGCTCATCAGCCAAAGTGTAAGGGAAGGTGCCCCACGGCTCAAACAAATTGAACACGACCGTCAGATCATCAGGTGTCTCCATGGTGTCGATGAACGACACGAAGGCAATTGACTGGTTGCGCTGACCGACAGTGGCATCTAAATTCCACCAGCGTTCCATGCTGGCAACCACAGCAGCGGCATCCAACGGAGTGCCATCAGGGAATGTAATGCCCTCACGCAGCTTCAAAGTCCAAACCGAACTGTCTTCATTTGGAGTAAGCGACTCGGCCAGGTGCGGGACGTATTCGCCCGTGTCTCTGTCTAGACGAATCAAAATGTCATATAGAGTCATCAGCTCAATCATGCCTGTTACGCCTGAGCCAGATGACACAGTCGGGTCTAGCCCAGCAGTTTCTGAGAACATACCCATCGTGATGCTGCCGCCTTGTCTTTCTGCGGTGCAGCCTTCGCCGGTGCTAACGAGGGGAGGCTCAGTGGTCGTGGGGGTGTCTGGATCGTTACCACCCGAATCGGGATCCTCTGTAGCAGTTGTGGGTGTGGTGGGGTCGGTTCCCGTGACGACATCGGTGGGCGTGGTAGGTTCAGCACCTTCATCGTCGTCATCGCTGCCGCAGGCCGCAGCAAACAGGCTGACAGACACAAACAGGGCTATGAATGCCAGAAGTTTGCGCCTTGGCTTGCTGATTGTAAACATTATTTTCTCCTTGTGGTGGTTGGGATCTTTGTGGGTTGGAATCTTGGGGTTCAACTTGTCTTAATGTATTCGTAATCTCGCTTAGGCAAATACTAGTTGATTTGAAACGCCAAAACTGAAAAACTTAGTTGGATGCTGGGACGGGGGGCGGCGGGAGCGGGTCGGCCGCGGCAGCGGCGGCAGCTGAAAGCTTGGCTTCGGCCGTGGCAGCTGCGACTGCCTCGTCCAGACTCTCCGAAGCAATGGTCAGTGGGAAGTGACACGCCACGTAGTGATTCGGCACCAGCTCCCTGATTTCCGGCTCCTCATAGGCACACAAATCTTGCGCCCGCGGGCAACGAGTTCTGAATCGGCAACCCGAGGGGGGATCGATTGGGGAAGGCAAGTCTCCCTCCAGAGCATCTTCGGCAACCGGATGTGTTGGGTCGGGATGCGGAATGGAATTCAGCAGTGCTTCGGTATATGGGTGAAGCGGCTGCTCGTAGAGTTCGTCTGCCGGCCCGATCTCACACATCTTGCCCAGATACATTACGCAAACCCGGTCGCTGACGTTTTTGACCACCGCCAAGTCATGCGCAATGAAGATCAGCGTCAGGCCGTAGCGCTTTTTCATGTCTTCCAGCAGGTTCAGAATCTGCGCCTGCACCGAAACGTCCAGCGCCGAAACCGGTTCATCGCAGATAATCACCTTCGGGTCTAGCACCAGCGCCCGGGCCACACAAATGCGCTGGCACTGCCCGCCTGAGAATTCATAGGGACGGCGATTGCCGACCATGTCTGGATTGAGGCCGACGCTTTGCAAAATCTCATCCACCCGCTCAGACGAAATGCCCTTTAGATTCTGCTGCCAGATGGCCAGGCCTTCCCGCACGATGTCTTTTACTTTGCGGCGGGGATTGAGCGAAGAGATTGGATCTTGAAAAATCATCTGCAGGCGGGTGCGGACACGCCTGAGTTCTTCTCCGTCTAGCTTGGTCAGGTCGGCGTCTTCAAAGACGACTGAGCCGGAGGTGGGGCGGTTCAGCTGCATGATGGCTCGGCCCGTGGTGGACTTGCCGCAGCCCGACTCGCCCACCAGTCCCAGCGTCTCCCCTTCCAGCACGTCAAAGCTGATGCCTGAGACAGCGTGAACTTTCTTGCCTCCCGAAGCGCGAAACTCAACCACCAAGTCTTCCACCCGCAAGATGATGTCTTCGGCTTGGGGGCTGTCTTGGGGGATTAGGTGCGCTTTGCCAGAACCTGCCATTTGTATCTGTCCTTGTGTTGTGGTGTTCTCAATCGCTGCTCAACTTCACCCCGGCTGCGGTCTTGCCTTCGGCTTTGTTGGCCGCCAGAGCTTCTTCCCCGGCGGGCGTGCCGACAGGGTAAAAGCAGGCATAGCTGCGCAGGGGGTTGACTTCGTCTGGATCTAGGGTGGGCTGTTCGGTCAGACAGCGCGGGCGGGCGTACCGACAGCGGGGAGCAAAACTGCAGCCTTCGGGAAGGGCCGTCAAGTCGGGCGGCTGCCCGGTGATGGCCCTGAGCCTGGTGTGGCTCGGGTGCTCCACCTTGGGGATGGACTCAAATAGCGCCTGGGTGTAGGGGTGGCGCATGCTGGCGAACAGGTCTTGGGTGGGGGCTTTTTCCACGATGCGCCCGGCATACATCACGGCAATCTCATTTGCCCTGCCAGCCACCACGCCGAGGTCGTGCGTGATGAGAACCATGGCCATCTTCTGGTCTTGCTGGAGGTCGTCCAGTAGGTCTAGGATTTGCTTTTGGACGGTTACGTCCAGAGCGGTGGTTGGCTCGTCCGCAATCAGCAGCTTGGGACGACAAGCCAAGGCGATGGCGATGGTAACACGCTGGCACATGCCGCCGGAAAGCTGGTGCGGATACTCCCCCAGTCGCCGCTCGGCCTCAGGGATTCCCACTAGCTGCAGCAACTCCAAGGCTCGCTGTCTGGCAGCTTCCTTGCTTTGGTTGAGGTGGTATTGGAGCGACTCGGTGATTTGGCGGCCTATCTTGACGACTGGGTTGAGGGAGGTCATTGGGTCTTGGAAGATCATGGCCATCTCCACGCCCCAGAAATGCTTCGCTTCTTCGCTGGAGAGGTTCTGGATGTCTCGGCCTTCAAAGATGATGTCGCCCGACTGGTGGCCGACATTGTGGGGCAGGATTCGCATAATAGAGCGGACTGTGACCGATTTGCCCGACCCGGATTCGCCTACAATTCCGATGGTCTTGCCGTAGTCAAGCTCAAATGAGGTGTTGTCAACTGCCTTGAGCGTGCCGCGACCGGTGGTGAAATGGGTTTCAAGGTTGCGGACTTGGAGGAGCGGGGCGGTGGTGCTGTCGGCGGCGTCTTGGGCCATGCCTAACTCGGACTCTGATGAGGCGGAGGTGAGATCAAAGTCGCTTGGCATGGTGCTGGCGGAGGGTATGTCCTGGTCGGAACTGGCGGTGACTTGACCGACCCAGGAGTCTGTCTTTGTCATTTAGCCAGATAGTAGCACAAATCTTTTGGCGATGTGGCTGTTTGTTGTGTGAAGTTGTGCGCAGTGTTTTTGAGGCTGTTTTGTGCTGCTGTGCTTGCTGCCGTTAGCCTCGCACAAATCTAGCAGTTATCCCGCTGCAAAAACCGCTGGCACAGCTTAAGCCGACAGCCGAAACCATCCGTCAGCATCGCCCGCCAATGCCACCCGTCAGCGGAGGCGGTTGAAGAAACCAAAACCGTATTTTTCGCGAATCTCCTTGCGGCTGGTTCGCATCTTCTCAATTTGTTTGAGCTCCTCGTCTGTCTGGATGTGGCGCACGACTTTGGTGCCAGCCGCCAAATCGTGGAGGGACAGGTAATTTTTGGTGAGGAAGGCTGTGATGCCAGGGGCCAGCCAAAGCGCCAGCGCCCACAATTTATAATGTGCGAACCATAAGGTGGCGTTGGGGGCGAAAAGCAGCGGCAGGGCTATGCCCGCCAAGGGCCAGCGGGCGAAAGACTGAAGCAGGCTTGGGGGTTTTTCGTCTTTGCGTCTGACCACTTCAATTCTCAGCAGAATTTTGCCTGGCGTTTGGCCGCCAGCGAAGGTGTGGAAGAAGATTTCGTAGATGGCGTAGAGGCCGATGAAAATCATTGACGCCATGAACGGGCGCCCCCAGGGTTCAAAGTCGTATTTTCGGGAGACGCTGTCCATGAACCAAAAAATCTGGACGACCACCAAGATGAACTCAATGAAGAAGACGACCAGGAGGTCGGTAGCCCTGGCAGCTATGCGGCTCCAGATGGGGGCGATTTCTTTGGGCGGCGGCGGTGCGGCGGCTTCAAGCTGGTCGGGACTGGGGTGGGGCTGGAGTTGGGGTTGGGCTGGCAC
>JAPYNY010000069.1 GCA_028283145.1 Candidatus Hopanoidivorans cymbastelae | reverse complement strand
ACACTTGGCGCTTGGGGGGGAGCAGAGTTAGGAGCAGGGACTCAGTCGGAGGCCATCGTGGCTTCTGTCGTGCCTATGATTGTGCTTGGAATCCGCTTCGGGATGACGCATAATCCCGACAGGTTGCAACGCGCCAAGCTTGACTTAGGCTCTCGGAAATACATCTTCTTGGCTCCGGCGCTCGGCTTCATAGCTATGGGGCTGCTAATACCTTTGATCCGCACTATTTACATTTCCTTGTTGGATTACGGCCGAGACGAAGCAGGCAGAAGTACCATAGATTGGGGCTGGTTTGAGAACTACGGCGAAATCTTCACCGACAAAAACATCCTGGATCTCACAGGCGGATGGGACTTTTTCACCAGCAACCTGACTTGGTGGGGCTTGGGATTGGTGGGGTTGGCTGCAGTGATTATGATTTTCCGCAAGTTCACTTCAGAAGACAACCGAATTAGACTCAGCGCCGGCTCAATCTCGCCCCTGGTGATTGGCTGGTTTTTGCTGGCCACTGCTGCTTTTGTGGTGCTCCGGGGTACCATTATCAACAACCTCTGGTGGGTTTTCCTAGTAACCACCGTCACTACCGCGCTGGGATTGATGATTGCAGTGCTGGCCGACCGAGCCCGCATGGAATCCGCAGCCAAATCACTGATCTTTTTGCCGATGGCAATTTCGTTTGTGGGAGCTGGTTTGATCTGGCGCTTTATTTATATTGCACGAGATGCTAGGAAAAACCAGACTGGCGTCTTGAACTCAATCTGGGTGGGGCTTGGGGAACTCAGCGTCTCCGACAGCTGGACCATTTGGCTGGCCTCGTTTTTGTTGATTGGAATTTGTGTGGCTTTGTTGCTTTTTACGGGCATGAGTCTGCGTGCGGGGTCAAGCAAAGCGGCTCTTGGAGCAGTGCTAGGAGCGCTTTTCGTTGGATTTTTGCTCTACAGGATCATCGGCCCAGGCATAGGGGGTCTCAGTTACTACGACACTTTGTCTATTGAACCCTTAGGCTTTTTGGACTGGCTTCCCGTTGGCACCGGCTGGACTGGCTTGGCTGCGTTGATCGTGCTGGTTCTGGCTACCATGTGGCTGCTGACGGTGGTCGGTTTCAACATTGGCAATGGCAGATCCAAGATATCGGTTTTAGCAACCGTTGGTGCTTTGGGCACGGGGTTGCTGAGTTTCTTGCTGGTGCGGCCCAACATCACCAATTCAGAGCAACGCTATCTGGTGGACGGCGAAAAGGTTGCTGAGATTCCTGAAGATGTTCTGGCTTTAGCTGAAGCAGGTGAACGTCTGCCCAGAGGACAACGACTGGTGGAGCCGATAGCCGATACGATTTTGTTCCAGCAGGAGCCTCCCTTCAACAATATCTGGCTGATGCTAGTGTTGATATGGATTCAAACTGGTTTTGCGATGGTGATTTTTTCGGCTGCTATCAAGGCTGTGCCCACCGAGTTCATTGAAGCCGCCAAGGTGGACGGAGCTACGGAAAATCAAACATTTTGGCGGATTATCATTCCACAGATCGCTACCACCATTGGAGTTGTGGTTACTACCCTGCTCGTTTTGGTCGTAAAGGTTTACGACATCGTCAGGGTCATGACCAGCGGATTGTTTGGAACTAGAGTGCTGGCTTATGATATGTGGCAGGAAGCCTTCACTAACCTGAACTTGGGCTTGGGATCAGCCTTTGCAGTGGTGCTGTTCCTATCGGTGCTGCCCATAATGTATTACAACATCAGGCGAATGCAGAAATACGGAGTTTGACCAGCACATGACAACCACGGCATCCAAACCCACAGCTGGCTCTGCGAGCAGTGCTCCAAGGAGCAATTCATCCACTGGCGGCCCTTCCAAATCTAGTATGGGGGTGGGCAAAACCGTCTATGGCATTATTCGCAGCATCCCAACTTGGGTGTTGTGGGTTTTTGTCATCTTGTGGACAACGCCCACGCTAAGTTTGTTCTTGAACTCATTCAGAGATAGAGACGCTCAGCAAACTACAGCCTTCTGGACGCTATTCAACGGTAACTTAGACGGTTTGACCGTAGAGAACTATCAGGGTGTCTTGACAGCCGAAGTAGCCGGAGGCCTGTGGAACGCCTTGCTGAACTCCTTTGCTATTGCTATTCCTGCTACCATCATTCCCATTGCCATAGCAGCTTTTGCTGCCTATGCATTTGCGTGGATTGAATTCAAAGGGCGCGAGTGGCTGTTTATATTCACAGTCTCACTGCTGGCAATTCCTAATCAGGTAGCCCTGGTGCCTCTATTGCAGCTGTACACCAACGGAGCCCACATAACCCTTCCAGGTTATGACAAGACGATTACGCTGCTTCCTGATATTAACTTGGCGGGCAACACCTCCGCAGTCTGGCTAGCCCATACGGCTTTTGCCATGCCGTTTGCCATTTTCCTCATCCACAACTACATCTCAACGCTTCCCAAGGATGTGTTTGAAGCAGCCCGCATTGACGGAGCCGACCACTTTTCTATTTTTATTCGGCTGGTATTGCCGCTTTCAGTGCCTGTTTTAGCCGCTTTTGCCATCTTCCAGTTCTTATGGACTTTCAACGACTACCTGATTGCGGTCTCCTTTCTGGGTTCCAACGCAAGCGAATGGCCGGCAACCGTCTGGATGGCTTCCCTAGCAGGCCAATTCGGTGACGAAGAACACCTCCTGACAGCCGGGGCATTTATTTTGGCATTTGTGCCGCTACTGGTGTTCTTCAGCCTGCAACGCTACTTCGTTCGAGGAATTCTGGCAGGCGCTGTCAAGGGCTAGCCTGTGGGTTGTCAAAGGGACCATGAAACCCACTAGGGATTCCCAAAGTTCAACTCACCGTATAGAGAAGGAAGAACTTCCTGAAGGTCAAGAACCGCGATGAGGCAACAACCTTTTAGACGCTGCGGCTGATGAGTATCTAGGTGAAAGAATACAACCTGATCTTCCGGACTCGATTATACTTAGGTGGGTTTCCAGTATATGCTTGACACAAACATTGTCCGCTACATACTGCTGACCCACCTCCCCAGAACTCCAACAACAGTATGAGCAGTTCGCAAATCAATGCGTAATTTCGGTCATTACATGTGGCAAGCTTAATCGGGGAATATCATCACCTCATGTTACGAAAACAGAGAAACTGGGGGCCGATTTAAACCAATAATCAACACCCACTAAATGCAACCATCCCCCACGCCTCTCGCTTGTAACAGAAGCGATCAAAAACGGCGGAGGGTGTGGGATTTGAACCCACGGTGGCACAGGTGCCACAACGATTTTCGAGACCGTCCCGTTCGTCCGCTCCGGCAACCCTCCATATTACAATCTACCAGATTAGCTTTGAAATTCTTTGCGCCGCGTGAGGCGCATGTATGGTATGTGCCGCGGACATGCGTCGCACACTAGCAGCCCGCTAGAACACCAGCCGCACAGACAAATTTTGCGCCAGAATTAACTCGGCTTGTCGCTCATCTCTGGCTGACTGAGCTAAATTTTCAGGTTGCGTTATGAAAACGTTGGTCTGGCCGATCACACTGTCTTTCCTGAAAGCTGTGCCCGGCCCGAAGGTGGTGGCATTCAACTCCCAGACGGGGTCGGCCCAAGCAAAATCCCTCAAAATATCGCCCACCTCGGCAGCCCCGTCCTTCATTGTGGGGTCAATGCTTACGGTGCTCCCAAGCTCTTCTTCTGACAGCATCGCCAGACGCACCACCACAAACACACTTTCTCCAGCTTCGTCTTCACCCATCCAAGTGCAAGTGCCGTTGGGTACGGACGAGCCCGCTTGGTTGAAAGTCAGCTTGAAGCGCCGGTTCAAAAGGGTGGTCAACATCTCAGCCGTATAAACCTGGCAGCGGTCAAAATCATCATCCGCTAGGTAGTCGGGCGGGTCTAGGGTTTCGTCTAGTTTGAGCGCGCCCAAACTAGCAACTTCAATAGGCAAAAATAAATCAACAATGTCTTCAGGCAACTCTTGGACAACCGAAGAAACAGTACTGCTGGTCACACTTGTGGCGGTGCTGGTGGTGGTGGTTGGCGGTTGAGTACCACTGCTTTCGTCACCATTGCCAGCGCAGCCAGCCAATAACACCGCCAGCACTGCCAAGGCTGCCAAAACGACCAAAGTTCCCTTGCGCCAAATCCGCATCGGCTTGCCTTGCGTCAGCATGTAAGCTTGCCTGAATATTCCATATTTCTTTCTACCAATTCTTTACGCAGGAAAACATTAATTTTCCTGGGTCCAAATCTGCGACTACCATTTTAATAGCCCTTAGCAGACGCTCCCACCACCACCAACGCTCTCCCCACTGACAAAGGTCTTATCACATGACAATCACCCAATCGCCGCCCAGCACAGCTTCAAAAATCACCGACGAGGAACTTCGCCATCGCACCCGCGAGCTAATAGCCGACGTGCCCGCCGAAGCCAAAATGTATACCTTTCGTGGTGAGCAGTTTGATCGGGGTTTGGCCGTGGTTCACTACCCGCAAGGCCTGGGCGGCCTGGGGCTTGATCCGAAATCTCAAAGCGTGATCAATGACGAGCTGCAGGCAGCCGGCAAGCTGATAAGCGACATGCTGGTTAACCCCATCGGCATTGGAATGGGCATGCCGACCGTGCTGACTCACGCCTCAGACGAACTCAAGCAGCGCCTGCTTCGCCCCTGCTTCACCGGCGAGGAAATCTGGTGTCAGCTTTTCAGCGAACCTTCGGCCGGCTCAGATGTGGCAGGGCTGGCAACCAAAGCCGAGTTGGACGGCGACGAGTGGATTATCAATGGGCAAAAGGTCTGGACGAGTTTGGCACACAAGTCCCGCTGGGGGATGTTGGTGGCTCGCACCGACCCCGACAAGCCTAAGCATCGCGGCATGACTTATTTCGTGGTTGACATGAAATCTCCTGGCATTGAAATCCGCCCGCTGTATCAAATCACAGGCGTGGCGGAGTTCAACGAAGTCTTCTTCACTGACGCCAAAGTTCCCGACAGCCACCGCTTGGGCGAGCGGGGCAACGGCTGGAATGTGGCCATTACAACCTTGATGAACGAGAGGGTTGCGCTGGGGGGCGGTGTGGCAGCCAAAGGCAGCGGTGCGATCGGCTCGCTGGTAGAAACCTGGCAGACGCACAAACCCGACGAAAGCGACCCTACCCACAGCTTGCTGCGCGACAAGGTGGCCGATTTGTGGATTCGCGCCGAGTGCTTGCGTCTCACAAATATGCGAGCCAGGGCCAACGCCAAGGCTGGTACGCCAGGGCCTGAAGGGTCGGTCGGCAAACTGCTGTCGGCCGAGCTGAACAAGACTATCACCGAATGCACTATTGACCTGCTCGGCTCCGAAGGCATGCTGCACCCGCCTGGCTATCCCCTGGCCCGCTCAGACAACGCCATTCCGATTAGTGCTGCGGGTCAGCTTACCACCAGTTTTTTACGGGCCCGTGCCAACTCCATTGAAGGCGGCACTTCTGAAATCATGCGCAATATTTTGAGTGAGCGCGTGTTGGGGCTGCCCAAGGGTCCGCAGGTTGACAAAGACATGCCTTGGAATGAAATCCCAAGATAGTCCTCTGGGCAGGTTAGTGCGCGGTTTGTGGGCGGGTGCTGCTTGGCACGGGCGCTGGGCTGACGATGCTGGGTGCGGTTACTGGACTAGCGATACTAGGCGCAGCTGCTGGGCGCGATTTTCGGGCTGGTGTCGGGCGCGGGGCAACTGCTGGGCGGCGGAACTGGCCTGGGATGTTTGAACGACAATGCCGGTCAATCTAGCTGAGTTGGCAGACCCCTGCCACACGGCTGTGCTCACTATGGAGTGCCAGCGCGGAGTGGTGGGCGATCTCTCTCCTCTAGCTGAAATCCGAGATGCGGTGGCCAAGAAAGGATCGCTGCTGGCCACAGGCAAACTTTGTCAGCAAGCCCGCCAAACCGGAGCCAAAGTGGTGCATTGCGTTGTAGAAAACCGACCCGACAGAGCCGGAACAGCCCAAAACTGCCGCATTCTGGCCATGGCAGCCCGCAACACCGACGCCCCTTTGACAGCCGGCAGCCAAGCGGCGCAGCTAGTACCAGAACTCAACTGCCAACCCAGCGATATTATCTCCGCACGCTCGCACGGAATGACACCGTTCACCTCAACCTCCCTAGACCAGACCCTTCGCAATCTGGGCATCAAAACCATAATCGCCTGCGGGCAATCCCTCAACATCGGCATCACTGGAATGGTAATGAGTGCGGTGGACTTGGGGTATAACGCCATTGTGCCCACTGACGCGGTGGCGGGAGTCCCCGACAGCTACGGGCAGGACATGCTGCAGCACACCTTGTATTTCTTGGCACAGCTCACTACCACCGATGAAATCATCAACCTCTGGCAGAGCTGACTGCGCCAAGACTAATCTGAAACTAAAGGACGCCCGCACTAAAATTTCACACCTAGCCTAGCTACCGCTAATCGCTCCACCCAACCCAGCCGCCGCCCATGTCTGCCACTCCGCCTGATCTCCCGCCAGACACCTCCCCCGTCATTGACTATCAGCACCAACTGCGTTTGGACAACAAGGGCTACATCGTCATTGGAGCCGGCCAGGGCATGGGGCGCCAGACAGCTCACGCTCTCAGCCAGGTCGGCGCCAAGGTGCTCTGCATGGACATCGAAGCTTCGCGGGCTGAGCAAGTCGCCGATGAGGTGGACGGCGAAGCTTTCGTGGGAGATGCTACTCAGCGCGAAGATATAGAGCAGCTAGCCAGCACAGCCGAAGACCTACTGCCTGGCATAGACGGTTTTGTGGACATCATCGGCATGGCTCGCTGGGGCGGAGTCTTGGACATAAACGATGAAGACTGGGACTGGCAATTCAACATGGTGTTGCGCCACGCATATCTGGCTTCCCAAATTCTGGGACGCAAAATGGTAGCTGCCGGCAATGGCGGGACTATGGTTTTCATAGCTTCAGTCAGCGCCTTGACCGCCGCGCCAAATCACGCAGCTTACGGAGCCGGCAAAGCAGCTCTGATGGCTTGGATCAAATCGGTGGCCATTGAGCTTGCGCCCCACGGCATCAGAGCCAATGCGGTAGCCCCCGGCACCATTCTCACACCCAGAATGGAAGCGCAATTTGATGAGGAGCGAACAGCCCAGAACAACCAACTGGCCCCCTTGGGCGCCATGGGGCAGACATCCGATATTGCCTCAGCAGCCTTGTTTTTGTCAACCCCACTAGCAGGCTACATAACTGGCCGCACCTTGGTGGTGGATGGCGGGGTGGATGTGAAATTCCCTTATAGTCCGCTGTAGCAATTACTAGCCATGAACCGCAGCCAAGCCCAGATAGCCGAAAGGAGATTTCAATATGTCTGACAAGGAACGGAAAATCGTGGTGGGCGTGGAAGGCTCCGGCGGGGCCAAGGCGGCGCTCAAATGGGCTATTCAAGAAGCCAAATTTCGCCATGCCACGGTGGTGGTGGCTACGGCCTACTCCCCCACTTATGTACCTGTTTCACCCGACTTCACCTATATTCCAGTTGACAACTTCAACGTGGAGGACGAGGTGGAGAGAATGCAAAAAAATCTGGCCGAGGAGGTAATTGCCGATGCGGAGGGAGAAAACGTGCCTATCGCCTATGTGCGAAAAAAGGGCAGCCCTGCCGACACCCTGATAGACATTTCTGAAGACGCCGACATGCTGGTGGTCGGCTCAAGAGGCAGAGGTGGCTTCAGGGGGCTGCTGCTGGGCTCAGTCAGCCAGCAAATCGCCTCGCATGGGTCGTGCCCGGTGGTGATTGTGCGGCCAGACTTGGAAGTGTGCGTTGAAGATGTTGAAGAAGACTAGTGTCTGGCGGCGCGACAGCGGCTGGGCGGCTAGCGGCGGACGCGGGGACGGACGGCCAACTGCGGACACGGGGCAGGCGGCTAGCGGCGGACACGGGGCAGGAAGGCCTCAATCCGCGGCTGCGGGGCGGTCTACCACCTTTTTGATGTTCTCCAAGGCACTTTCCTTGAAGGCTTGAACTGAATCCAAGTTGCCTGCCAGAGCTTGATAGTCGCTCATGGCTCTAATGACGTTGCGCACCCCCATAATTTCCATGCCCCGGTGCACCGAGCGCTTGTTGATCTGAAGCAAATCTGCTGGTATCTTGGCAATCTGGCAGGCAACCTCCAAGACTTTTTCGTCTAGCTGCTCAGGCGGGTAAGCTCGGTTGGCAAAACCGACCCTGGCTGCTTCCTCGCCGTCAATGGAGTTGCCGGTCAGCATCATTTCCATAGCTGCCCGAAAACCAACCAGCCAAGGGTGATAGTTGAAGTCGGGCGGGCTCAGAACCCTCACCACCGGATGACCAATCTGGGCATCGCTGGCCACATAGACCAAATCACAAGCTGCTGCCAACTCGGTAGCACCTGCCAAGGCATAGCCATGAATCTGTGCGATAACCGGCTTGGCCAAATCCCAAAGACTGAGCCAGCTTTCGGTTACCTGACGCGACCATTCGCCATCGCCGGGGGCGCTGTAGCGAGGAGCTTCAGCCATCAAGTTACCGCTCAAATCATAGCCCGAGGAAAAACACGGCCCAGCCCCGCAGACGATGCTGACTTTGACATCTTCGGCGGTATCCGACTCCTGGAGCGCAGCCAGCAATTCCTTGCGCAAGGGAGTGCTTATCGCATTTCGTTTTTCGGGGCGGTTGAGGGTGATTTTGCGCACCCCCTCAGCAGGGCTGTCAACCAGCAGGAATTCATAGTTTGCCATAGTCAGCTCCTCGGCATCAGCTGCTCAGCTCCTCGGCGTCAGCCCGGCGATATCGGCCATGAGTTCCAGGATTTCCAAATTATCACTATGTATAGTCAGCCCTGTAAACGGCCCGCTCCTGAGCCTCTCAAAACGCTGGCGAATGCGCTGCTTGTCGCCGTAAAGCCCCATCTCGTCAATATATTCATCTGGAATGGCAGCAAAAGCCTGCTCACGTTGGCCCTCCAAAAACAGCTGTTGCACCTTTTCAGCTTCATCCCCATAACCTCGGCGCACCATGGTCTCTTTGTGGAAGTTATGACTGCGACTGCCGTAGCCCCCCACCAAAAACCCGATCGCTGGTTTCCGCCTAGACCAAGCCCCCTCTAAATCCTGGGTAATCTCCACGTGGCAGCCACCCTGAATTTCCAAGTCCTGCAACGACTTGCCTCCGGGCGCCCGTGCCAGCCCCTCCTCCACCAGCGGTTTATAGACACTGCTCCAGTTTTCGGGTGTCAAGCCCATCGGCAGCCAGCCGTCGCAAAGCTCAGCCATCAGACGCACGCTGGCTGGCCCGCCACAGCCCAACCAGATGGGAATATCGGGATTAGGATGCAGGATTGACTTCAGCGGCTTGCCCTGCCCCAGCGCACCTTCCCCTATATAAGGCAGGGAAATCTCAACTCCCTCATGGCTGACAGGGCCCTCCCGCTTGAAAACCTTGCGCATGATAGAAACGTAATCTCGCAACTGGGATACAGGCTTGCCCCAAGGGCGCCCATACCAGCCCTCCACAATTTGCGGGCCTGAAACCCCCAAACCGATGATGGCTCTGTGGCCGCCCGCCGCTCTGTGTCCACCTGCCAATTGATCTAAGGTGGCAGCTGCCATAGCTGTGGCTGCTGGTGTGCGCGCCGCTAATTGAATAAGTCCGGTGCCAAGGCGCAAATGCTGCGTTTTAGCTGCCAGAAAAGCCAACGGCGTCAGGGCATCTGAGCCATAGGCTTCAGCTGACCAGACAGAATCGTAACCTAAGCGCTCAGCCAAGACGATTTTCTCAAGCGGCAACTGGATTTGCGGTTGTGAATAGTCAAGGGCAATGCCCAGCTTTAGCACTTTGTGGACTTTCCTGTGAGTTGGGAGATAGCGAGGGATTGGGGATAGCGCGAGGTTTGGGATTATGGGCCGGGCCTGCCAACGGCAACCTATTGACCGTGGTCTATTGGCTGACCGTGGTCTATTGGCCACGACCTAGCCGCAGCTTGGCAGCGGTAGCCCACGGCGCGCCTTAACTGCAAAGAGCCGAGCCCCCGCAGAGGCCCGGCCCTTTAGCTATGTGCTATGTGAGGCTAGTGCTCAGGAGCGCTTGCTCAACCGGCGGCCAACGCCTACAGCCAGCAGACCAGCTGCTAGAACGCTGGCGCCAATGACCGCAATCAGACCGCTTTCGGCACCGGTGTCGGCCATCATGTCATCGCCCCCGGGGTCGCCTACAAACACGTTGAGGGAAGCTGACCATGGGGAGCCTGCAGCCAACTCACCAGCCAGCACCGCAATGGTACCGTTGGTGATGTCGGTATCTGTGACTGTGATATCAAGGTCGTAAGACCAAGTAGATCCGCCGCCAGGGTTGCCTCGGCCGCCATCTACAACCAGCGTGGGGCACGACGTCAAGGCATTGCTAGCGTCAATGGTATTTGCATCGCCTTCTTCAGCAGCTGAACAAATTGTGACGAACAGCCCGTCGGGGGCACCTTCCCAGAAGAAACCTTCAATGGTTACTGTGTAGGTGCCAGGCACAGCCGGAACCCAAGCCGGTTCGGCTGCTATCTCTGGAATGTGGCCATCAGCGCTGGCAGGGGTAGCCGTAAAAAACAGCAGCCCTGCTATAGCAGCCGCGCCAAGAAGTGCTAATTTCTTCATTTGTTTTCTCCTTATTTTGGGGTTGGGGTTTGTTTGGGTTTGTGTTAATGATAATACTAGTTTGTTTCTGAACTCTTTGCTTTTTCTTTACTTTTCTTAAACCTTTGCTCAGTCTAGACATGATTGCCTGGCTGAATTGGGGTTAATCACTGATTTTGATTATATTACAAATCGGTGTCGGAAACTTTTAAAACTTGCTTGCCCTGATTAGACCCGTCAAACAGCCGCAAGAATGTGGTGGGGATGTTCTCAAAGCCGTGCTGAACGTCAGTTCTGAAAGCGATTTCTCCCGCTGCCACCCAGTTGAAGAGGTCGGCTAGAGCTTGATCCCTTCTGTCCATGTAGTCAAACACCATGAACCCTTGCAGAGTTCCTCGCCTGACTATGAGTTGAAACAAGTTGGCCGGGCCTGACTGTGGGGTGGCATCGTTGTAGGTTGAGATCATCCCGCAGAGGGCTATGCGGGCGTCCATCGCCAGATTGTTGAGCACGGCTTCCAGAATGCTGCCGCCGACATTGTCAAAGAATACGTCTATCCCGTCGGGGCACAGCGCCTTCAGGCGGGCGGCGACATTTTCAGACTTGTAGTCAATGGCGGCATCCAAGCGGGCTTGCTCCAGCAACCAACGGCACTTTTCCTCCCCCCCAGCGATGCCGATTACCCGGCACCCCTTGATGCGGGCTATCTGGGCTGCCACTGACCCGGTTGCACCAGCTGCGCCCGACACCACCACAGTCTCTCCTGCCTGGGGCTGCCCTACGTCCAGCAAGCCGAAATAAGCCGTCAGACCAGTGCCTCCGGCAGGGCCTAAGACCAACTCCGGGTCAACCCCACTGGGAACTTTGCTCCAGCCGGCGTGGTGCGTAACATATTCCGACCAGCTCATCATGCCGAAGACTAGGTCTCCAGGGGCGAAGTCTGGGTGTTTGGACTCCACTACCACAGCCATGCCTGGTGCTCGCATGGGTTCGCCCAGCTCAACAGGCGGCATGTAGCTGACCACGTCGTCCATCCAGCCTCGCATGGCAGGCTCAAAGGTCAAATAGCAGATGCGGGCCAAGGCACTGCCGTCTGCAACTTCAGGGATGGGCTGTTCCGCCAGGCTGAAATCATCGGTGGAGACCAGCCCCTTAGGGCGACGGGCCAGCAGCCAGTGTCGGCTTGTGGCGGGTATGTTTGGCATGTTTGCGAGCAGTTCTGTGTTTGGCTCCGACATCGGGGCTAGTCGGCGAACTCTGGGATGACGTGCTTGCCCATCAACTCAATGGAAGTCATGACGTCTTCGTGAGCGATGTTGTAGGGGTTGAGCAAGCAGAACAGCAGCTCGCATCCCACAGCTTCGTAGCGCTTGCATATCTCAACGCACCTGTCGGGGTCGCCCACCACGCCAGCGCCAGAATCCCAGATGTAGTCCATGTCTATATGGCCAATCAGGCCTTCGTCTCGCATCTTGGCGGTCTCGGCGGTGTATTGATATGAACCAGGGTCGTCAATGGCCAAGTCGGCCAAGTAGTCGGCCACCGAAGCGATGAGATAGCCGCCGTGGGCCGGATACCAAACGAATGACTCCTCGGCTTTTTCGCGGGCCTTTTGGTTGGACTCGTTGCAGTGAACCATCGTGAAGGTGGCAATCTGGTTGTTGCGGAACTTGCCAACAGGCTCGGTGCAGTCGGCTTGCCCCTTCTTGTACATCTCAACTCGCTCTTCCAGCATTTCAGGGGGCTGGCCCACGGTGAAAGAGCAGAGCCCGATGCCTCGCTTGCCGATTTCATAGTGCCCTGGCACGCTGCTGGTGGCTCCCCAGATGGCAGGGTGCGGGTCTTGGCGCGGCTTGGGCAGCACACGTCTTTTGGGCATCGACCAATACTCGCCCTCAAATTCGTATTCGTCATTGCTCCAGCAGCCCACAATATGCCGCAGGGCTTCGTCCCACATGGCGCGGGTCTCGTTGGGGTTGATGCCAAAGCCTTCCAACTCGGCTCTGGTGGAGGAGCGACCGGTGCCGAATTCTACTCGGCCATCGCTGATCAGGTCTAGCACAGCTACCGACTCGGCGGTGCGCACCGGATGGTTGTAGGGCTTGGGAAGCAGACGCACCCCGTAGCCAATGCGGATGTTCTCGGTTACCGCGGCGATGTGGCCATACAGAACCTCGGGGTTGGAGCAGTGGGAAAACTCCTCCAGAAAGTGGTGCTCAACCGTCCAGAAGCTGTGAAACCCCAGCTTGTCGCCTAGGCGAACCTGCTCAATGGTGTTCTTGTAGGCGTTGTAGTCGCTGTCCTTGTGCCACGGCCGGGCGACGGGGATTTCGTAGAACATCGCGAATTTCATTCCCATGGTGTTAGTCCTTTCAGATGTTTAGCTGTCTGCTTTTAGCGTTTGTAGCCAAGCCTGATGGCGGCTAGGCAACTAGATACTAGTTTATTGCAACTTGAAGATGTTGTGCTGATTGTTGACGTGCTGGTATTTGACAGCCTTGCCCCGCTGCTGCCTCACAACCCCGCTCGGCAAATTCAGCCCTGCCGCTCACCCACCTCCCCCGCCAAGCTGACTACAATATTGATAGTCCTGCAAATCTCAACAATTCCATAAGGAGCCAGCTATGCCAATTGACCCCCAAGCTCAGATGATTCTTGACGCCATGGCCCAGTCCGACTTCCAGTTGACCACGGAAATCACTCCGCAGCAGATGAGAGACGGCATGACGGCTGGGTCTATGATGACCGAAGTAGCTGATGTTGCCAAGGTGGAAAACACGGCCATCCCAGGCCCCGACAACAACGATATTCCCATCAGGGTCTATTGGCCCATGGGCTGCGACCCCGACCAAGATGTGCTGCCTGGGGTGGTGTTTTTTCATGGCGGTGGCTGGGTAATCGGGAGCATTGACACCCATGACGGCCAGGTGCGCAAATTGTGCAATGGCTCAGGTGCTGTGTTTGTATCTGTCGACTATCGTTTGGCTCCCGAAGATCCATTTCCCGCAGGCGCCGAAGATTGTTATGCGGCCGCGGTCTGGGTAGCCCAAAACGGGGGGCAGTTCGGGATTGACACCACGAAGCTAGCTGTAGCGGGCGACAGCGCAGGCGGCAATCTGGCTGCGGTTGTGTCGCAGATGGCGCGGGATCGCCACGGCCCGGAATTCTTGTTCCAGTTGTTGGTCTATCCGGTTTGCGACATGGAAACTGCCCGCTGGCCGTCCATGCAGGAAAACAAGGACGGGCCTTTCCTGACCACCGAAATTATGGAATGGTTTCACGCCCACTACCTGGCCGACAACGAACCCACAGAGCCGTACATCTCACCCATTAGAGCCAGCGACTTATCAAATCTGCCGTCAGCTTTGGTGATTACCGCCGAATACGACCCCTTGCGAGATGAAGGCGAGGCCTACGGCCAGGCCCTGCAGGATGCTGGTGTGGAGGTTGAAATCATGCGGGTGGATGGAATGTTCCACGGCTTCTTCGGCTTCGGCGAATTCATAGACAAAGCCAAGGAGACGATGGACTACGCTTCGGCGGCGCTACGAGACGCGCTGGCCTAGCCGCAAACCCGGCCAAAACCACGCCCATTCCCGCTCGCCCGCCTAACCTCCCCGCCC
>JAPYNY010000068.1 GCA_028283145.1 Candidatus Hopanoidivorans cymbastelae | reverse complement strand
GGGTTGGGGTTGGCGGCTGACGTCAAATCAGCCCTGCTAAAGACGCCAGTTCAATTCTTAGACGGCTTGGCTCATAGGTTTCTTGGACAATGACCAGCACGGTGTCGTCTCCGCTGATGGTGGCTAGCACCCCGGAATGCCTGCTTCGGTCAATGGCCGACGCCACTACGTGGGCTGCTCCCGGAGCGGTGCTCAACACCACTAGATCGCGCGATTTGTCGGCCGAGTGAACCCATTCCTTGAGCACCCTTTGGAGATGCTCCTGCGCGGTTTTGGACAGTGTCTTGGCCTGCTCATCCAAGGTATAGACAAAACCCCCTGCTTCAGTGGGCACTTTGATGGCACCCATCGCCTCCAAGTCGCGAGAGACCGTTACCTGGGTTGTCTGGATGCCTTGATTGGCTAGAAGTTCTACGATTTTGGCCTGGCTGGTCATGCCTTCTGATTCCAAGAGTTGGGCGATGCAGCTGCGGCGCACGGCGCGGGTTGCTTTGCTTTGCCGCGTGCTGGTGTTGGCTGTCTGAGCCTCGGCGTGCTCCCAAGTCATGCCTGGCTACCTCCCTGCAGCCACGCCATCAGACCTCTGGCGGTGTGCATGCGATTCTCAACTTGTCTCCAGACTCTGGATTGCCGCCCCTCCAGCACTTCATCGGCAACTTCTTCTCCGCGGTGGGCGGGCAGGCAGTGCAAGAAGATTGCTTCAGGGGCAGCCAATTCCATCAACTCGGCTGTAACGGTGTAGCCGGCGAAATCGGCTCGGCGCTGGTCGGTTTGGGCTTCCTGGCCCATGGACGCCCAGACATCGGTGTAAACCACGTCGGCTCCTGCCACGACCTCTTTAGGGTCAAGCGCTTCCCATGAAGCAACTCCGTTGACTTTGGCTACAGGCAAGATAGTGGCTATATCCTCTTCAGGGAAGGTGTAGCCCTTGGGGCAACTCAGACGAAACTCTATTCCCAACATGGCGCAGGCCAGTGCCAGCGATTTGGCTACATTATTGGGGTCGCCCACATAAGCTACAGACCTGCCGGCAAATCCGTCGGGCATGTCATGGGGTGCTATGCCCCATTGCTGCGCCATGGTCAATATGTCTGCCAGAGCTTGCAGCGGGTGGGAGCGGTCTGAGAGTAAATTGATAGTCGGCACGGGAGATGCGCTGGCATAATCCAGCAGTGTCTGGTGCCAGAAAACCCGCAGACCGACCATGCTGTAGAAGCAGCCGAAGGTACGAGCTACATCGGCGATCTCTTCGCGCTGGCCCAATTGGATTTCATCAGCTCGCGTAACGCTGGGATGCGCGCCTAGCTGGACAGCAGCCATCTCAACCGAATGGCGGGTGCGGGCAGACGGTTTCTCAAACACCAGAGCTACGCCCTTGCCAGCCAGCAGCGGCGGCAACTCAGGGCGCATGGACAGCTCCAAGACTTCCAGCAGCTCAGCCTGAGACAAGTCGTCAAGTTTGAGGAAATGTCTGGGGTGTTTCATCTGCGATAACTCCTCTGCCTAGTTGCTTTGGCCGGGGCTGGCTGGACCGGATGGGCTGGCGGGGCTGGCAGCTGCCAGTTCTTGTTCTACCTTCAGCGCTGTTTGGAACAGTTCAACGGCTTGAGTGATTTCGTCCTCCGACACTACCAGCGGAGGCGCCCAGCGAATAGCTGTGGGAGTCACGGCATTGACCACCAGACCCAACCTCTCCTCGCTGGTTCCATTTTGACCAACCCTGCCTTGACCCGCCTTGTCTTGGCCCGACCCTTCCTGGCCGGCTTGCAGACATCTGGCGGCGACTTGAGCGGCCGTAATCTTGCCTTCACAGAGTGCCTCTGGGCTTAGCTCGCTGGCCAGCAACAAACCTCTGCCGCGCACCTGCGAAACTGCTTCAAACGACTCCAGCTTGTCACGCAAGAGCGCGCCTTTTTGCCTAGCGACAGCAGGGGCGTCCATCTCTTCCATCACCGCTAAGACGGCCTTGGCGGCGGCAGTTGCCAGAGGCTGCCCGCCGAAGGTTGTAGCGTGGTCGCCTGGCCTGAAGGCAGCCGCTACCTCGGCTCTAGCCCAACAAGCTCCGATGGGCATGCCGTTGCCCAAGGCCTTCGCCATGGTTACCACATCAGGCTGGACGCCGTCGTATTGGTGCGCAAACCAGTTGCCAGTTCGGGCGAAGCCCGTTTGAACTTCGTCAAAAATCAGCAGCAGTTGGCGCTCATCGCAGAACTCCCGCACTGCCTGCAAAAATCCTGCTGGCGGCTCCAGCACTCCGCCTTCTCCCAAAATGGGCTCCAGCAGCACCGCAGCGGTGGTCTCATCTGCAGCACGCTCCAACTCCTCCAAGTCGCCATAGGGCACATGGCGGAAACCCTCTGGCAGCGGCACGAAAGGTTCATGCTTTTCGGGCTGTCCCGTGGCTCGCAAGGTAGCCAAGGTGCGTCCGTGGAAGGAGCGAAATGCGCAAATCACGCCAAAGCGACCGTGCCCGGCCCAGCGGCGAGCCAGCTTGATGGCAGCTTCGTTGGCCTCAGCTCCGGAGTTGCAGAAAAATACCTGCCCACCGCCGCCCAGCAAGCGGTCTATAGCTAAAGCCACGTCGCCGTTATGCTCGGTGGCGAAGAGGTTGGACACGTGAGACAGCTTGGCGGCTTGCTCGGCGATGGCTTGGGCAACCTGGGGGTGGGCATGACCCAAACTTGTAACAGCCAAACCCGACAAGAAGTCCAGGTATTGCCGGCCGAAACTGTCCCAGAGACGACTGCCTTGCCCTTTGACAAACATCACCGAAGGCGCGCCGTAGCTGCCCATGATCGGACACCTTTCCAGCGCGGCTACTTCGGCGGCTTTGGCTGGGCTGACCGCTCCGACCGCGGCTGTGTGTTGAGTTTTGACGTCCATCTTTTTCCTTATTCTGACACGATCATGGTGCCAGCCCCGTCATCTGTGAAAATCTCCACCAGCAGGGCGTGTGGCTGGGTGCCATTAATTAAATGTGCGGAAGCCGCTGCGCCGAGCGCAGTGTCCGGCCCGCCTGCATCTGAACTGCCCGGCCCGCCTTGGGTGGCAATCACGCAAGCTTCCAGTTTGGGCAACATCCCCTGGCTCACCTTGCCTGAGTTTATGATGTCTTGCAACTTGGCCGTGGAAACCTGGGGAATGCGGCTGTGCGGGTTTGACACATCAGCCAGCAAACCATCCACATCGGTCAGCACTATAAGCTTCTCGGCCGACAGAGCCTGGGCAATGGCACCGGCCACCAAGTCGGCATTGATGTTGTAGGCCTGCCCCGACTCGTCTGCTCCGATGCTGGCAACCACAGGAATGAATCCTTCGGACACAAGCTTGCGCAACACCTTGGTGTTCACCGCACTCACATCGCCAACGAATCCCAGCGACGGATTTCTCGGCTTGGCCGTCAGCAGCCGAGCGTCCTCGCCCGACATGCCAATGGCGTATTCGCCGAATAAGTTGATGGCACCCACAATTTCACGGTTGACCTGGCCCATCAGAACCATGCGTACAACCTCAAGCGTTTGAGCGTCAGTCACCCTGTGGCCATCCACGAAGGCAGTCTCCATCTCCAAACGTGAGAGGTGCGCCTTGATTTGAGGCCCGCCGCCGTGCACCACAATCGGATAAATCCCCACCGAATGCAACAACACCACATCACGGGCGAAGCTCTGCGTCAAAACGTCGTCGCTCATCACATTGCCGCCAAACTTGATGACCATGATCTTGCCCGCAAAACGCTGGATGTAAGGCAGTGCCTGAATGAGTGTGTCAGCTCTGGGATTGATGCCAGCTTTGTTATTGATAGCGTCTCCGCTATTGGCAGCCATGTCAGCTTGTTCTCATATTCTCGGCGATGTAGCCGGGGGTGAGGTCGTTGGTGAGGATAGTGGCTGAGCCGCTGCCTTGACCTAAGTTGATGGTTACTTCCAGCTCTCGGCCAGCCATGTAGTGCGCCAAATGCTCGGCTGGTGGCGACTGGG
This sequence comes from Candidatus Hopanoidivorans cymbastelae, assembly GCA_028283145.1. Classification (GTDB taxonomy): domain Bacteria; phylum Actinomycetota; class Acidimicrobiia; order Acidimicrobiales; family Hopanoidiivorantaceae; genus Hopanoidiivorans; species Hopanoidiivorans cymbastelae. The sequence continues at coordinate 13,293 of JAPYNY010000068.1, read as the reverse complement.
GCTGCCCGTTTTCGTAAACCACAAAGCTGCCGTATGAAATAGACAGGGTCTCAGCGGCGAATTCAATGCCTGAAGCGCCACATTCGCTGGCCAGTCTTCCCCAATACGGATCGCAGCCATACCAGGAGCACTTGATCAGCTGGCTGTTGGCGCATCGGCGAGCTGCCAGGGCTGCTTCGGCATCGCTTTTGGCGCCGATGACTTTCAAGGTGACCGTCTTGGTTGAGCCTTCAGCGTCATCTGCCATCTGCTTGGCCAACTCAAAGCAAACCTGGCTCACTGCCTGGGTGAGCTGTGCCTGGCTGGTCGGCTCGGCGCCCAAACCGCTGGACAGCAACAACACGGTGTCGTTGGTCGACTGGGCGCCGTCGACGGTCAGACAATTGAAGGAGGCCGCTACTGCCTGCGACAAAGCCGTCTGCAACATCTCAGCTGAGGCTTTGGCGTCGGTAGTCAAGATGGCCAGCATGGTAGCCATGTCGGGCTGCAGCATGGCAGCTCCCTTGGCGATGCCTCCCACAGAAAAACCTGTCTTTGCCCCTGAGTCACGCTGGGATGCAGACTGCCCTGGCTCTGACTCCGCCCCCACCGCTACGAATGACAGCTTCGGCACTGTATCGGTGGTCATCATGGCTTTTGCTGCCAAGGCGCCGCCGTCTGGAGTGCAAGCTGCAGCCGCTTTGGGAATGCCCTGTTCCACAACATCCATCGGCATTTCAAATCCGATCAAACCAGTAGAGCAAACCAGCACCTGCTCCACCGCACAGCCGACAGCTTCAGCCGTCAACTGACACATTCGCTCGGCATCCGCCATGCCCTGGGCACCTGTGGCAGCATTGGCATTGCCGCTGTTTATTATGACCGCCGATGCGATACGGCTGTGCGCCAGATGCCTCTGGGTTACCAACACTGGCGCGGCCGTCAATTTGTTGGAGGTGAATACGCCTGCCGCCGGGCACGGCCCGACCTGGCTTTTGATCAAAGCTAAATCCGCAACTCCCTCGGCCTTGATGCCACAGTGAATCCCCGCAGCCTCAAAACCTGCTACTTCTGTAACACTCATTTTGCTTCTGCCTTCACGGATACACGCCCGCAGCCGACAAGCCCGATTCCTCAGGCAAGCCGCAGATGATGTTGGCGCACTGGATGGCTTGCCCCGCCGCGCCTTTGCCCAGATTGTCCAGCGCACAAATCGCGATGGCGGTGCCGGTGCGCTCATCAAAGCGAGCCGTCAGATGGGCTGCGTTGGAGCCATAGGTGGCTTTGGTGGAAGGGCTGTCTTGGGTTACTGTTATGAAGGGGGCTGTTTGGTAGGCACTGGACAGACAGTCCAGCAGTTTGTCTGTGCTGAGCGTTGCCCCGGTTGCTGGCTGGGCGTAGCAGGTAGCCAAGATGCCCCGGTTCATCGGAGCCAGATGGGGGGTGAAGAGTATTTGCGCTCCGATGGCCTGTTCCATTTCGGGTGTGTGGCGGTGCTGGCAGAGACCATAAGCTGTGAAGTTCTCATCCACAGTGCAAAATGCAGTGTTGTGGGCCAAAGCTCGCCCCGCCCCCGACACGCCGCTGGCAGCATCCACAATCACTCCATGGGTTGCCACTAGCCCAACTTTCACCAAAGGAGCCAGTGCCAAAGCTGCGGCTGTGGGATAACAGCCTGGAACTGCGATTTTATGGGTGAACTGGTCTTTGAATAGCTCGGGTAGGCCATAGCTGAACTCCTCCAGATACTGCGGGTAGCCGTGCTCCTGGCCATACCACTGCTTGAAGACATCGGGAGACTTTAGACGGAAATCCGCAGCCAGGTCAATAATTTTGGCGTCGGGCGGCAAGGTGTCGGGCGGCAAGGCATCGGGTAGCAAGGTGTCGAGCAGCAAGTCTGGCAGAATCTTTTGTGAGACCCCATGAGGCAGGGCCAGAAACAGCAGCTCCAAGTTGTGGAGTTCGGTTGGCAGCGTCTGGGAACTGCTGCCGTCAGGGCTCATCTCTGAAAATTGCCAACCAGCATAGTCGCCCGTTAAATTGGGATAAAGCTGGGCAATCTGTTGGCCGGCAGCTGAATCAGCCCCGGCATAAACCACCTTGAAGTGAGGATGCCCAGCCAGCAAGCGCAGCAACTCGGCGCCTACATAACCAGAAGCCCCTAGGACTCCTACTTGAATCATAATGTTTATTATACAGATTTACTTATAGAAAGCAAATCTTTTTTTGCGCCTTATTTTTTTGACGAATTCGGAGTGACGAATTCGGAGCTATCCTTCGCGCAACTCGACGTTCAAACCCTTGTCTGGCTCGCTCAAGCTTTCAGCGGCCGTGATGCAAGCTTGGCGCAACTCGGCAACTTCTGCAGCTGTCAGAGTTCTGTCTTGCGCTTCAAACCTCAGTCTGAAAGCCAAACTGCGTGCTCTATCACCCCAGACTTGTTTTCCGTCCACCAGTTTGAATCCTGGAAAGATATCAAACAACTCTATGGCGGCCAAGTTCGCGCCGCCCGCGGCCAACAGGGCGTTGCGCACATCGTCGGCTGGAATGTCTGCAGAGACCAAAAACGACAGATCAACATCGCTTGAGGGGAATCGCGTGGGGGCCTGGTAGCCGCGCTGAGGCTGGCTCTGCACGATGTCCAGCAGTCTGCCTAAATCCAACTCCAGCCAGGCTATCGGAGGTTCCATATCTAGCTGGCTGAGTATCTCAGGGTCTATTTCCCCGACCGATCCCAGATGCCCTGGTTTGTACTTGCCAGTGTTAGCCAAAAGCGCACCTGAGCGGGTGGGGTGCAAGCCTGACTGTGAACTGTGCTGGACAGCCGAATCAGATATTCCCAGCGACAAACACAGCTTCAACCAAATTTTGACGGCTTCTTTGGCTTCGGCGTCTGCAAGCAGCACAGCCAGATATTCGGTCTCAACTGGCAGATCGGCTTTGGCATCGGCTGCGCCTTCGGGCTGGGGCTGGGGCTTGGAGAAAACATGGCCCAACTCAAAGATGCGCACACCAAATTGGCGGCGCGCCTGATTGTAAGCCACTATCTTCAGCATGCCTGGCCGCAGGGTTGTCCGAAGCACCGACTCTTCCATCACCAAAGGATTGGAGATTCGCAGTGCCGGATCGGAGTCTTCACCGGAGATTTCCAGATCGCCTGGCGCCAAAAACGGCAAGGATATCACCTCAGACAGACCCAACCCCACCAGAAAATCAGCTACCTTGTGGCGAAGTTTCTGCCTGGCTGACAAGCCACCTATCTGATCGAACAACGGCACAACTTTGGGAATTCGGGAATACCCGTAGGCTCTGGCGACTTCTTCGATGATGTCGATTTCGGTTTCGCAGTCCAGCCGCCATGTGGGAATGGAAATTGCCAAGGCGGTGGCGGTGCTGCCTGAGGCGGTGGAGCTTGCGGTGGCAGCCGGGCTGTCGGCGGCATTTTCAAAACCCATCGGCTCCAGCCAGCCAGCAATTTCTTCGGCATCCAACTCCAAGCCGAGCATGTCATTCACCCTGTCAACCCGTACGGTTACTCTTTCGCGTGTCGGCAACAGGCCTTGCGTCTTAGTCAAGCCTGGAGCCAGCTGGGCCACGCCAATTTTCTCAGCTAGCTCGGCAAATCTCAGCAAGGCCAGCTCGGCAATCTCAGGGTCAACCCCTCGTTCAAACCGCGCTGAAGCTTCGCTGCGCAAGCCGTGGCGCCTGGATGTGCGACTGATGGTCATGGGATCCCACCAGGCGGCCTCCACCAAGGCTGTTTTGGTGGAGTCTGAAATTTCAGTGGAAGCGCCACCCATCACCCCCGCCAAGCTCAAAGCCGTGTCGTTGCAATCCACGATCACGCCGTCGGCGGGTCTCAGGGTGCGCTCTGTGCCGTCCAGCGTTTTCAACTGCTCGGATTTTCGGGCCATGCGCACTGCCAGAATCTTGTGGCCGTCTGGGGCGGTGGGAATAAGGTCAAAGTCGAAGGCGTGTGTGGGCTGGCCCAACTCCAACATCACAAAGTTGGAAATGTCCACCAGCGGATTCACCGGCCGCATGCCCAAAGCCAACAACCGCCGGGTCAGCCAAGGCGGAGATATACCCGGCGTTACCTCCACCAGCATCCTGACGGTGAAGTGGCCGCAAAACTCAGGCTCGTGAAGGATGATTTCAACGGGGGGCGGGCCGCCGGCGCCAGACTGGGTCAGATCGCTGGACGGGGCCGGGCCACCCGAGTGGATTCGCGGCTCTGAAATCTTGGGTTCTGGGATGGCAAAAGGGACTTTGAGGCGCGCTGCCAGATCGCGTGCCACTCCTGCTACCGACATGGCATCGGGGCGATTTGGATTGACCTCCAGATCAAACAAAATGTCGTCTTGCAGGTTTAGCGACTCCCTCAAGTCGGCTCCCAGCGGTGTGCCTTGGGGCAGAATCAAAATGCCATCATCGCTACCGGGCAATTCCAGCTCAGTCGGCGAACACAGCATACCTTCCGACCATTCGCCGCGGATTTTGCGCCGCTTGATCTCCATCCCTCCAGCCACAACAGAGCCGTCTGAAGCCAGCGGCACCAAATCGCCGACCGACATGTTGAAAGCACCGCAGCAAACCTGCCGCGGCTGCCCCGACCCGTCAGCTACGTCAACTAACTGAATTCTGTCGGCGTTGGGGTGCGAGCGAAGATTGAGCACCTGCGCCACAGTAATGTCTTTGAAGGCTGCGCCCAGATGGGTCAGCTCCTCCACGCTCAAGCCCAAATCGGAGAGTTGGTCGGCTAGTTTTTCCCCGACGGCGCTGGCTCGCGCTGGGCTGTCGCCACTTGAGGTTGCGACCGCACCGCGGCCCGCCGAGCCGCTGCTACCGCCCGCAGCGGCCTCAAGCTCCGGGGCGAATTCTTTCAACCAACTAAGCAGCACTTTCATGATTATCCCCCTCCTAGAACTGCTTCAAAAAGCGCATGTCCCCTGTCCAGAGATCGCGCAGGTCGTCCACTCCGTAGCGGATCATGGCCAGGCGGTCTATCCCGAAGCCAAAGGCAAAACCCGACCACTCCTGCGGGTCTATCCCACACGCTTCCAAGACATTCGGGTGAACCATGCCTGATCCTCCCAACTCAAGCCAACTGCCGTCGGGGCGCTGAATGTCAAACTCAGCCGAGGGCTCCGTAAAAGGAAAATAGGAAGGTCGCAGGCGTGAGGTGAAACCCTCTCCGAAAAAAGCTGAAGTGAAGGCTTCAATCGTGCCGGCCAGATGCCCCAGGCTGATATCGCGGTCTATCAGCAAGCCTTCAATCTGGTGGAAGACAGGCATGTGGGTAGCATCGGCGGTGTCTCGGCGAAAACAACGCCCCGGGGCGACCACTGCGATGGGTGGGGGCTGTGAAGTCATAGTCCGAACCTGAACAGGGGAAGTGTGGGTGCGCAGCAGGGTTGACATCGGCTTGCCCCAATCCACATACAAGGTGTCGTACATATCACGAGCGGGGTGGCCTTGCGGGAAGTTCAACGCGCCGAAGTTGTGCCATTCTGTTTCAATCTCTGGCCCTTCAGCTACTTGGTAGCCCATGCCGCAAAAAACGTCTTCCAAGGCGCGGCGCGTCTGAGTGATGATATGAAAGTGTCCCACACTGATTTCTCCCAACACTTCCGTGAGATCGACACTCTCAGCTTCCAGCTGAGTAGACCGCTCAAGTTTCAATAACTCTGCTTGACGGGTTTCCAGCGCAACTTCAATAGTGTGGCTGGCAGCGTTGCACAACTGGCCCACTTCGCGGCGCATCTGTTTATCCAGCGAACCGATGCCGCCTCGGATAGCAGCCAGGCGAGACGACTTGCCCAGGTGCTTCGTCTTAGCTTGCTGAAGTTGTGGCGACGAAATTGCAGAGTTGAATTCGTGCTCGGCTGCTTGGGTAAGTTCGGCTAACTCTAGGCGCAAAGCTTCAAGTGTGGGCTGTGCAGACGTGAACTGTGCAGACTTCGACTGCTCCGGCGTTGGCTCGTTCATCGGTTTAGTCTGCCTTGGGATGAGCTAGGACTGGGGCGGCTTTCAACTGTCGTCGTGCTTCAAAACAAATTACAGCAGCTGCCATGGCCACATTGAGGGATTCAACCTTACCCGAAAGCTCAATCCTGGCCCAAGTGGATATATATTTTTTCAAGGGGTCGGCCAGGCCGTGGGTTTCATTGCCTATCACGATGGTTGATGGCACAGTGAAATCGACTTCATCGTAGGGCTCGCCGCGATGAGCTGCAGTGGCTACGACCTGACGGGCTAGTTGTAACTCTTGGCGTAGGTGCTCCGCAGCGTCTTCCTTCCGCTTGGGGCGCACCCTGAAGACCGAACCAGCACTGGCACGCACCGTCTTGGGGCTCCAAGAATCCACACAATTGCCCGCAAAGACGACCTCTGCAGCCCCGGCTCCTTCGGCACAGCGCAACAAAGCCCCGGCATTGGACGGGTCGGCCATATCAACTGCCACTAGCGTAAAACCGCTTTCGGGCTGGGGTAGATGTGCCTCGGTCTCCTCAGGTGGGAGAACTCCAGCTGCGGGCGTACAGCCTGCCGGAATCTCAGCCACAACCAGCACGGCAGGCGGTGTTACCGAAGCCTTGATCCTGGCTAAAGTCCCCTGCTTGACCGGATGCAATGGCGCCCCTGCAGCTTCGGCTTTGGCAGCCAGTTGCAGCTCGGCGACTGAAGCGCGGTCTTGTTCCACCCAGACCTCCACCAGGCGCAACCCGGCCTCAATAGCTTCTGTGGCTAACACGGCGCCCTCAATTAAAAACTGCCCTGTCCGCCGCCTTTCGCTGGCCTGCCTGGCTAGCCGCTGTAGTTCCGCCAAGCGACTTCGTGGCACCAGCGGGAGCTTTCGTAGAGTGCGCGGTCAGTTTTTATCGGGAATTCAGCAGCCTAGTTGCGGGTGCGAGCTCTAGTGAGAATTCTGCAGGGCTGCCTTGGAACGTTCCACCAGCTTGGCAAATGCTTCAGGCTCGTTGACAGCCAAATCTGCCAGCATCTTCCGGTCAACTTCCACCTCAGCTGCCTTAAGCCCAGCGATGAAGCTGCTGTAGTTGATGTCGTGCTGGCGGCAGGCGGCATTGATGCGCTGAATCCAAAGCCGGCGAAAGTCACCCTTGCGGGCACGGCGATCGCGGTAGGCATACCGCATGGAATGCATGACCTGCTCGTTGGCTGCTTTCCATGAGCGGCTCTTGTTGCCGTAATATCCTTTGGCTCTAGACAGGGTTGTCTTGCGACGCTTCCTGCTAGCTACCGATCTTTTGACTCGAGCCATAATCTGCTCCTGCTAGTAATGTCCTTGTGTTCGGGTTATCGGCTGTACACCAAGCTGATTGCTTCGGGCCGCCTAGATTCCAAGCTGACGACGCACCTGCGGACGGTCGGCTTGGCTGACTTGGCTGACCCGTCTGTGCTGGCGCTTGCGCTTAGGTGATTTTTTCTCCAAAATATGGTTGTGGTGCGATTTGCGGCGAACGATCTTTCCCCCAGCGGTTACCTTGAAACGCTTGGCAGCCCCACGCTTGGTCTTCATCTTGGGAGACTTGGTTTTGGCTTTCGGCATTCCTACAGGCTAGCAAGCACTTTTGGTTTTCGGTGCCTGCGTCTCCCAGCGCCTTGCACGCCGGCACTCTATTCCGCTGCTTCACTTCCGCTGCTCGCCTCGCGCAGCTTATGCCCCGGCACCTGCACCGCTAACGGGAGTTTTTCGACACCGCCTCCGCCTCGGGTGCTTTAGCCTTGTTTGGCCTTTTCTTGGGCACCAGCAGCATCACCATATTGCGCCCATCTAGGCGTGGTGTCATGTCAACCTTGGCGATGTCTTCCATTTCCTCAGCCACCTCATTCAGAATTCGGCGCCCCAACTCAGGGTGCTGCATCTCCCTGCCTCGGAACATGATAGACACCTTCACGCGGCTGCCCTCCAGCAGAAACTTCTCAACCTGCCTAGTCTTGGTGCCGAAATCACCTCTGCCGATTTTCGGGCGATACTTGATTTCCTTGACCACCGTTTGAGAACTGTTGCGCCGTGACTCCTTGGCTTTTTGCGCCTCCAAATACTTGAACTTGCCGAAATCCATGATCCGACACACTGGCGGATTTGCGTTTTCGGCTACTTCCACAAGGTCTAGCCCGTGGTCTTGGGCAATGGCCAGCGCTTCGTCAATCGTCTTGATGCCGATCTGTGCACCGTCAGGGTCCACCACCCTCACCCGATGAGACAGAATCTGCTCGTTGACCCGCTGGTCGGTATGCGCTGCTATAACGGATACCCGGAACTGAGTCTCATATCGGCTAGTGGCATTGTGGAGTCATAGTGGAGTTGGGGAGGTGGTTGTCTGCTCTATGTTTTGGCTTGGAATGGGAGTCTTTGTATTATGATACTTTGGGCTGTGAAAATTCAGGCAGAAAATTCAGGCTAGCCCTTGCTCAAAGAGTTTACTGAACTGGTGCTGCCGTGGCAAATGATTTATTCTGGCTGGCATCCAGCGTCTAACCCAACCGTCTAACCCAACCGTGGATATTTATCGCCGACCATACCGGCATACACATTAACTCTCAGGCTGTAAGTAGCCAGGACTTCTTGTATGTTCCTCAAGGGGTCTGGATACCTTCTGGTAACCAAGGCGTACAGAGCTGCAGCGACCCCAAGAGCAAACGATGCTATGTCAAGAAAGTATGACAATATGTAATGAGGAATAGCCAGTATGGGCCTGAAAACTCTCCACCTTGTGACCTTGTCCGGTTTGGTATAGAAATGCGTTCTTATGGAGTAGTCGTCTGTATCAACTGAGGAATCTTACCGGTGAAAAGAACAACCATTACCAGCAGAATCCACAGAACGAATGACACGACGACTAGAACTATGACATACAGCCAATGGGGTATGGCAAGCAGCCAATTGAACAGCACACGCCAGCGCTTCACCCTTTCATCTGGAATGCTTATTTCAACGTAATTGGCTGAGTTGCTGTCTGCCATTGGGCTAGACGGATTTGTTGTGTTCATGATTGGTCCTCCCGGTAGCCAGATTAGCGGAAACGAGATTTAGCAGAAACGAGATAGTGGAGTTTGAATTGGAATTGGAATTGGCCAACCGCATGGGATCAACCGCGACTTCCCGGCATTGTCGCTGTCCGCGGCTAGCCTTCATTTAATGACAATTTGGACACCAAGCGGCGAGCACGAAATCCCACGCAATTCCTCCGACTCCCCCGACCAGAGCAAGCAAGCCAAGTCTGGAGGACAAGCTGCTGAACCAGTTGGCAGCGGGCCAGATGGGGAGATAGACCCTGAAGTCCAGCAGCAGTATGAAGAGCAATTAGCTGAAATCAGCCAGCGCATTCTGGAGACGCCCATTGAAACCATGCTGGCCCAGCATTTTGTGGGGTTGTTCGAGATAGCAGCCATCCACCTGAGTGCCGATAGTCCCAATCTTCACAATGCTCGTCTGATCATCAATGCCATGGACGGAATGATGTCGGCCACAGAAGGCGAGTTGGGCAACGCTGAAGAGCCAATGCAGTCGATGCTTCATCAAATCCGCATGGCTTTCGTCAGTGTCAGCAAAGGCAGCCAAGCTGTCAAGGATGACCCGCCGCCCCAAGACAGCACTGGCTAGGACGACCCGTCAACCCTAGCCCCAAGACAACGCCTGCCTAGAATACCCGAACCAACCGCAAAGCCGCCCGCTGACTGAGCCGCTACTTCTGACATTTCGGGCACCAGCAGGTGCTCCTGGCATCCAGCACTTTTCGTCTTAGCGGCTCGCCACAGCGCAAGCACGGCTCTCCAGCGCGCCCATAACATTTCAATTCACGTTGGAAATAGCCAGTGCTCTCATCTGGCATGCGGTAATCACGCAGGGTCGTTCCGCCGTATTCCAGCGCCCTGTCCAACACCTCTTTGATCGCTGCGTGAAGCGCCTCGCATCGTCTTTGGCTGAGTTGCTTGACAGTCGGGGCAATCCTTGCTTCCCACAGAGCTTCGTCGGCGTAGATATTCCCCAACCCCGCCACCGGCCGCTGGCTCAAAAGCTGCGTCTTCAGCAGGCGGCGACTGCGCCTTAGACCGTAATATAGAACCCCGGCGGTGAACGCTTCAGAAAGCGCATCGGGGCCTTGGGAAAACAGCGTCGGAGCGGTATCATAGCACCCTGCCGGCACAACCCGCAGTCTCCCGAAGCGGCGAATGTCGCGGTATGCCAGTTGGTTGCCGTCGTCCAAGGTCCAGCGGGCTCTGATGTGAGAGACATCTAGCTGTTTGGTTTCAGGCACCACTAGAAAAGCACCGGTCATACCGAGATGGGCAACCATTTCACGTCCGTCATCCAACTCAAAAATCAGATACTTTCCCAGCCGCCTGAGTTCTCCTATCTGAGCACCTGCCAATTCTTGCGCCGCTTGGAATTTCTCGGCTGGGTCGGCCCAAGCCTCCGTCACCACCCTGTCCTGAACATATGGCACAAGCTTTTGGCGTATTGTCTCCACCTCGGGAAGTTCAGGCACTGCACAAGCTTAGATGCTCAAATCTCGTCGTTGCTTGAGCTCGTTGCGCCCCACACCAGTCTGGCAAGAAATCAGCTTGGCAAACTCAGAAAATGTCAGACCCCCAAGCTAATCTAAAAAGAGTGCCCCAAAGCACCACTGCTGGCCAACCAAACTAATAAACAACAACCTCAAACAAGAAGGAGTAATCATGACTGTTTCATCATGGGACGATTTCCCAGTTCACCAAGCCTCAGAATTCATCCGCCATGCTGCCACCAGCGACCGCAATTTCTACGACCGCTACTACTTCAACCTCCACGGCTCCACAGGCGAAGTCTTTGCCATTTTTGGCGTAGGGCAGTATCCAAATCTGGGAGTTATTGACGCCTTCGTCTGTGTTGCCACCGCTGAGCGGCATCGTTTCGTGCGCGCTTCCCGCCCGCTGGAAGATCGGATGGACATATCGGTCGGCCCCATCAGAGTGGAAGTCATTGAGCCACTGAAGCGTCTGCGAGTGGTCTGTGAGCCGAACGATTTCAACATTGCCATGGACGTAACTTGGAACGCGGCAGCCCCTGCCGTTGAGGAGCCCAACCAGTACATTCGCAGTCAAGGGCGTGTGGTGTTCAATACCCAGCGCTTTGCCCAGCTTGGCACTTGGGAAGGCACTTTGTCGGCCGGGGGCGATTCGTGGGCGGTTACGCCCGACCGCTGGAGCGGCTCCCGAGACCGCTCTTGGGGAGTGCGACCTGTGGGCGAGCCCGACCCAGACGGCATTCGCCAGGGAATCAACGTCATGGCTGGAATGTGGAACTACTTCCCCATTAAATTTGACGACCATGCACTGCTATATATGTGCCACGAAGACAACCAAGGCAACCGACACTTGGAGGAGGCGCGGCGGGTTTGGTCTGACCCTTCGCGTCCCGCAGAACATTTGGGGCGTCCGGAATTCTCCCACAGGCTCAAATCGGGAACTCGCATTTTAGAACATTCCACCATTATTATGCCCGATGCTCCTGAAGGCAAGATTACGCTTGAGTGCCAGCCGTTGCTGACTAACTACCTTTCCTTCGGCACTGGCTACGGCATGGAGCAGGATTGGCGACACGGCATGTATCAGGGGCCGGAGCTGGTTGTGCAGGGCGATGATTTACCAGTGTCAGATGTGGCTGGGCTGGGTCAGTACGGGGTGGTCGACCAAGTAGGCAAATTCACCTACAACGGCAAGGTTGGCTACGGCTTGTATGAGCATGGCTTTTTCGGGCCGTTTGACAAAGTGGGGCTGGCTGACGGCGCCGCAGTGGCCCTCTAGGCGGGTCTTAGTCGGGCATTTCTCTGTCAAGTCACAGCCAAGGCTCGTCAACTAAGCAGCAAAACAACCAGCAGGAAACCAGGCCAGAACACCAACCAGTAGGAAAAACGCCAAAATGGCAACCACAGACAGCTTCGCCAGTAGCTTTGCCGGGCGACACATCGGCTCATCGGCTGCCGACCAGCAGAAAATGCTGGAGTTCTTGGGTCTCGGCTCTTTGGAAGAGTTGGTCGACTTGTCGGTTCCCGATTCCATTCGTGATTCCTCATCCCTGGATTTGCCACAAGCTCTGAGCGAGCATGAAGTTCTAGCGGAGTTGCGCGCCCTGGCCGACCGCAACGAAGTCTTCACTTCCCTCATCGGCATGGGCTACTACGATACGCTCACACCTGCTGTAATCACCCGTTGCATACTTGAGAATCCAGCTTGGTACACGGCTTATACCCCCTACCAGCCTGAGATTTCCCAAGGGCGACTTGAAGCTCTGCTTAACTTCCAGACGATGGTCAGCGACTTGACCGGCATGGAAATCTCCAACGCCTCGCTACTGGATGAAGGCACTGCTGCAGCCGAAGCCATGACCTTGCTATCACGTGTTAACACAGCCAAGGCTGACGGCACCAGCACCAAAGAGACGGCCAAAACTGGCGACAGCTTGGAGCGAGCGGCCTTCTTGGTGGACGAAGACTGCCATCCGCAATCCATAGCCGTAATCCAAACTCGGGCCGAGCCTTTGGGGATTCGCCTAGACGTGGGCGACCCTGCCGAGGCTACATCTGAGCACTTCGGAGTTCTGGTGCAATATCCCACAACTAGGGGCGAAATCCGCGACCTCGCACCTATCGTTGAGCGAGCTCACAGTTGTGGCGCCTTGGTAGCTGTGGCTGCTGATCTTTTGGCGCTTTGTCTGGTTGAAAGCCCGGGAGCGACAGGGGCAGACGTAGTGGTTGGCAATACCCAGCGCTTCGGAGTGCCGTTGGGTTTTGGCGGCCCCCATGCCGCCTACATCGCCACGCGAGAAAGCTACAAACGCAGTCTGCCTGGGCGGTTGGTCGGCGTTTCAAAAGATGCCCATGGCCGGCCGGCGCTGCGCTTGGCACTGCAGACCCGCGAGCAGCATATCCGGCGGGAGAAAGCCACCAGCAACATCTGCACTGCTCAAGTGCTGCTGGCTGTGATAGCTGGCTTTTATGGGGTCTATCATGGCCCTGAGGGTCTGCGCAATATTGCCCAGCGAGTTCACTCTCAAACTCTGGCACTGGCTGAAACTATGAGGGCCGGTGGCGTAGAAGTGCTGAACTCCACCTTCTTTGACACTTTGGCGGTGTCGGTTCCCGGCCAAGCTGAAAATGTAGCCGAACAAGCCCGCCTGCGTCGCATCAATCTCAGAGTGATAGACGCCAACACCATCGGCATATCCTTGGACGAAACCACCACCGACTCAATCCTGGCTGACGTTTTGGACAGCTTCGGGATGTCTGCTCCGCTAGCCCCCCTTCCCCCTAC
>JAPYNY010000067.1 GCA_028283145.1 Candidatus Hopanoidivorans cymbastelae | reverse complement strand
TGACAGGCCTAGTTGGGGGTTGAAGTTGTCTTGTCCTAGGAAGTTCAAAATGTTGCTGTCATCGCCGGTGTAGTTTTGGATGTTGGAGGAATCCAGGCCGAATTCCCATGCTTGAACGGTGGCCATGATCGACCAGTTCACTGCTTGCGCCCATTCGGTGTCGCCGTCGGCTACTACTGGGCCTAGAGGCTCCTTGGAAATGACTTCGGGGATGACAAACTGCTCAGGCCCGCCGTCTCTCTCAGATGTGAATTTGTAAGTAGCCAGGGTTGAAGCATCACCAGTAAATGACTGGCATTGCCCGCTTGCATAAGAGGATTGGAGTGCGGTATTGTCGGCAAATAATGATGGTGTGAAGTTAATGCCTCGGTCTCTGAAAGCGGTGGACAGGTTCTTTTCAGTTGTGGTGCCTTGAGCAACGCAGATAGTGGCCCCGTCCAAGTCTTCCAGTGAGCGTATGCCGCTGTTGGCAGGCACTAGGAAGCCTTGTCCGTCATAGAGGGTTGTGAATAAGAAGTTGGCTCCTTCTTGGCCGTCGCGGGTGGCTGTCCAGGTGGTATTTCTGATCAGCACGTCAACCTCGCCGGACTGCAGGGCGGTGAAGCGATCGGCTGTTGCTAGCGACCTGAATTCCACGGCACTGGAATCTCCTAGCACGCCGGCAGCTACCACGCGGCAGAATTCAATGTCAAAACCTGAATAGTTGCCTGAGTCGTCTATAACAGCAAAACCTGCTAGTGCGTCACGAACTCCGCAAATTACCCGGCCGCGTTCGCGGACAGCGTCTAGTCGGCTCGTGGTGGATGCTGGGGCAGGGGGCGGTTCTTGCACAGTGGTGGCTACGGTTGCTGCAGTGGTGGCTACGGTTGCTGCGGTAGTTGTGGTCTCATTTGCGTTGTCATCGTCATCGCTGCAGGCAGCTGCGATGAGCGCAAGTGCTAGCAGGGCAACAAGAAATGTGGTTATTTTTTTGGTCATGGGGTTCCCTTCAGATGGATTTAGTTGACTTGAATCAGCCCGAAGAAATGCAGGGCTGCTGTTTGAGTATTTTAGCAAACAAATGCTTTTTTTTGCAGGGTTTCATTTACAAAAGTTTTTGCCAGCCTATTTCAGTTCCAGTTTTGGCTTCTCGGTGTTTTGCCCCTCGGCTGAGGCACTGGGTGGTTTGTGACGGCGGTACTGCGCTGCATCAGCTTATTCCAACCCCCATCTCGGAGCGATGGTCGCCCAGATTTCCTCAGCGGCCAGCACGCCCCCTGTGGTTGTGAGATGAATGCCATCTGACTCTCGCACCAGTTGGCCGTCAATTCGGTCGGTGTAGTTGCCATTGCTGTCGGCAAACATCTCCCAAGTGTCAAAGTATCTGATGGATGCTCGGCTGGCTGCTTCCGACTGATAGATTTCGTTCAGGTGTGCCATGCCCGTGGCAAAAAACTCGTCTCGCATAATGGGCACCCCTACCCAGATCACCTCCACGTCTGGCTGGTTGAGCAAGTCCATGGCTTCGGCCACGCGCGTGCGGTAAAAATCCAGCCAAGCTTGGCTGGGGCGCTTCAGCAGTTGCCCGTTGTAGTAAACATCCTGATAGTCGTTGCCGCCAAACATTATGACCAGCACTTCAGGGCGGTTTTCGGTGAGGAGTTTGGCCAGACGCTGGGGCCAGTCAAGGTAGTCAGGGCGAGTAAGTCCGGAAGAAATGTGCGGGTCGCGGGTGTAATCCACCAGTGTCGGGGAGGTTATGCGCCCGAAACCTCTGGTCAGGGCTAGGGTCTGGGAGTCGCCTCCCACCCAAAGTTTCAGTGGGTTGTTCTGTGAGACTTGGCGACGGTTGGCTGAGAACGGAGCACCGTCTGGGGCGGCAGGCGGTGTTGTAGTTGTGGTTGTGGTGGGATTTGGTGGAACAATTGTTGTGGTGGTTGTAGCTTGCGTTGTGCTAGTCGGGGCGGTGGCATCGGTGGTGCCCTCAGCAGTCGTTGTGGTTGGTGGCAGGGTGTTGGTGGTCGGCTCGCTAGGCGGAATGGTCGGCTCGGTGCTGGGCGTGGTGGCATCCGGCGGGTTGTCGGGAGCTCGATTCGGCTCGGCAACGTTGGGCTGCTCACGCCCGATGGCGATCAAGGATTCCACGTCATAGGTGGTCTCATTCTCGTCAAAAACTGCACTCAAGGCACTGGCAGGCCGGTCAAGACTAAAAAAGCTGCTGAAGCGGTCAAAGCCACGGGCAGCAGACAGGGCCACGTCCCTGGTTGTGCCGAACTCCTGGCGCTCAGCTAAATCCACCAAACTCCCAGACGAAAACAAAGCTGCTATCAGCAACCCCGCTAGCACACCCCAGATGGCTTGGCTGGCGCTGACTGTGCGTCTGGGGTTTTGGCGTTTAGGATTCTGCTGATCGTGACCGGGATTTCGATGCTCGGGATTTCGGCTCGACTCGTTCATTTGTCGTAACTCATTTATTTCGGGAAAGCCTAAAACTGGAAGTAGATGAAGGGTGCTACGCCCTCTGGCCCGAACTGCTCAATTACAAGCACCCAAGCTCCAAAACCTAAAGCCATTATCCAGACCGGCAATCTTGAAATATTTGTCTGCAATCTAGCTAAAGCTGGGCGTGATAGCATCTGCATCAGCAAAGCGCACACAATCACGCCGACGAATACACTATTTAGTTTAGGATCAGGGGTCAGAAAAGAGGTAAACAACTGGCGAAACATATCAGCTGCATCATCTAGTGTCTCAGAGCGGAAGAAAAGCCAGCCCACGCAGATGAAATGAAATGTGGCCAGCCATTTGAGCAGGGTGGTCAGCCGCATTGGTGGGTTTTGGGGGCGCGCTTGGAGATTTTGGCTGGGCGCTAGGGGGTTTTGGCTGGGCGCTTGGAAGGTTTGACTTGTTGCGCGCCGCTCCGTGCGCCTAGTCTGTCGGCTACCACGAAGCTCGGCGAAGCGCCTTTCCACAAGCAGTCCGCCACCCTGATATGCTCCCCAGACCACGAACGGCCAGGCAGCCCCGTGCCACAGCCCGCCCAGCAGCATAGTCAGAAACAAATTTCGGTCGCGCTTGAACTTCCCGCCACGATTGCCCCCCAGTGGAATATACAGAAAATCACGCAACCAGCTAGACAATGTGATGTGCCAGCGCCTCCAGAAATCTTGGATTGAAGTGGCTCGGTAGGGCTGGTTGAAATTCTCAGGGAAGCGAAATCCCAGCAGCATGGCCACGCCTATGGCAATGTCGGTGTAGCCGCTGAAATCAGCGTAGATTTGGATTGAATAGCCGTAGATGGCCAGCAGAATTTCCAGCCCGGAAAAACGTTCGGGAAATCCGAACACATCATCCACTAGCGCATCGGCGAGATAGCTGGAAATCACCACTTTCTTGAACAAGCCTGATGCTATCAGGATGCCCGCTCGGGTGATGTCAATGTTCAGTGGGTTGAGCCGTTGCGACAATTGTGGCAAAAATTCTGAAGCTCTGACGATAGGCCCCGCCACAAGCTGAGGAAAAAAAGCAAGATAAACCGCGAAATCCAACAGGTCGCAGGCTGAGATTTTGCCACGATAGACATCTATGACGTAGCTCAGGGCTTGGAAGGTGAAAAATGAGATCCCGACGGGCAGGACAACTCGTAGCAGTGGGAGATTGACCGACCATCCGAGTTGATTCAGCCCGTCTTCAATGCTGGAAATGAAGAAATCGTGATACTTGAAAAATCCCAGGACTCCAAGGTTGTAAGCAATAGCAAGGAATAAGACTGTTTTGCGAAGTGCCTGGCTGGGGTTTGTGGCTTGGGCACTTGGGCCGTGGCTGGTGTTGGGCGGAGCGGCAATGATGCGACCGCAGATGGTATTGACCAGAGTGGAAGCCACTAGCAGCAGCACAAAACTGGGATTCCACCAGGCGTAGAAGACATAACTGGCTCCCACCATGAACAGCTTCCAAAGAACGGGCTTGGAGTGAATCAGCCATCCCACGCAGAGAACGATCACAAAAAAGACGGCAAAAGTGAAGGTGGGGAAAAGCATTGAAGTCTGAAATTTATACTAAATCACGAGATGCGGTGGTTCTAGGCATCACGGGTTGCCACAGGTCGCGCGGCGACTGGGTTTGGCATCCACTGCCAACTCCCAAGATAGAGCTGTGCAATACCTGCGTGCTACATCTCAATACATGTCTATAACAGATTGGATTGCGTTAGCAGCCACGATCATTTCAACCTTGGTGGTGCTGGCAGGCGTTGTCGTCGGCTGGCGATTCAGCGTGCGTGCTCAGGCTAGGGAAACAATTCTGGATGCCCGGGAAAGAATAAGAAGACAAGCCCGAATTGTGCTGTCTTCAGATATAAAAGGCTCAGCACTAGACATAGTGAGTCGGGACATGCATGTTCCTCAGCCCCGCCCTGTAGTCAGGAAAAACAAATCGCGCTGGGATATGACAGTTGTCATTTTTGATAGCATCAGCAAAGAGACTGAGGCGAACTTCGTCTTTTCTCCCGAAGAGTTAAGAGGGGAAGCAGTTGAAAGTGCTTTGCAATCCGTTTCACCTAAGCTAAGTTTAGATGAAGAAGAAAAAGACAAGATCAACAATGCTTCTGGTGATAAAGCGCAGTATATGCATTGCGAGGCGAATCTAGTTGTGCTAATTTTTGTGTATAGTGGAAGCAGGAGGGTTAGATGAGCAGAAAAATACCTCTTTCTGATGAAGAGGAGAAAGATTTCGCCGAGGTGCCTTATCATGAGTTCCGCATTGATGACAGCACTAAAAAGGTTGCTAGGCGGGTTGTTCGCTGGCCGTTCTAGCCGTCAATCCCCCGCAAATCGCTGACGCGACCCGCCGCTGCATCTGAAGCCTGAGCAGCACTGCTGCGCGGTGTGCTAAATCTAGAAATATGAAATTTGCCTATGGCTACCCGTTTATGCAGTGCCCGCCCAATCCTGAGTTTCTATCAGCAGATGCCATTGCCCAGTTGGGGCAGGCAGCGGAGCAAGCTGGCTTTTCCGCCGCTTTTTTCACCGAGCATCCCATCCCGCCTGAGAAATGGCGCCAAAGCGGCGGACATGATGCCCTAGACCCATTCGTGGGTCTGAGTTTTTGCGCTGCGGCCACCAGCCAGCTGGCCCTGCTGACAAACCTCACCGTGTTGCCCTATCGCAACCCGTTGCTGCTAGCCAAGACAACTGCCAGCTTGGATGTGCTTTCGGGTGGGCGTGTCATTTTAGGCGTGGGCACTGGCTATCTCAAAGGCGAATACAAGGCGCTGGGAGTGGATTTTGAGGAGCGCAATGAGCTCTTTGACGAAGCTGTGGAAGTTCTGCGGCTGGCTTGGCGTGGAGAGCCATTCAGTTATGTGGGCAGACATTTTTCCGTCCGAGACAGCGCATCGCAGCCCACCCCTGCCCGAATTCCTCCTTTCTGGCTAGGCGGCAACAGCAAACTGACGCGACGCCGAGTGGCCCAATGGGGTCAAGGTTGGATGCCTATGCCCAACCCCAGAGCTTTGGGCGACAGGCGCCGTTCGGCCCACTTGGAAACCAACGAGGATCTCAAGGAAATGCTGCGATATCTCCACGAACAGATGGAAATCCAGGGTCGCAACGATTCCATAGACATCATGTATATGACATTTGAAGGCGGCATGTTCGGCTCGGCTGATTTCAACCTCCAGGCGCATTTGGAATCCATTGCCGAGTTGGAGGAGTTGGGAGTCAACTGGCTGGCTGCCAACGCAGTCGGTTCGTCTTTGAACGAAGCCTTGGAGCAAACGGCTTTGTATGGCGAGGCAATTATCTCGGCCTGCAGCAGCTAGCACGCGACTATTGCTGTCGGCCCAATAAGCGGCCGCCCCAGTATTTTTGTGCTAACCTAAGGATTTCATGGCAGATTTGTCCAGCAAAATACCAGACAGCCATCACGTTCTGGAGTTTCCCTACACCCGCACGACTGGCGCGTTTGTGGGCCCGTTCCTTACCGCTTTGCGAGACGGACGCATACTTGGAAGCCGCATTGAAGGCAGCACTGGCAGCAAGGTCTATTGTCCGCCGCTGGAGTATCATCCAGAGACGGCTGCTGCGGTGGAACCAGAGTTCGTGGAAGTGGGCCCAGGGGGGATCATCACCAGTTGGACTTGGGTGGCGCACCCCACCGCCAAACATCCGTTTCAGGATCCGTTTGCGTTTGCCCTGATTTTGCTGGACGGTGCCGACTCAGCCATGCCGCATGCCGTCAAAGCCAGTTCGCCTTCAGACATCGCAACGGGCATACGGGTTGTGGCCCAGTGGCGACCAGAGCGTCAAGGAGCCATCTCCGACATCTACTTCGTGCCCGAAGCCCAAGCGGTTCCTCAAAACATAGAGCCAGGCGAAGAGCCTGTAACCGTCACAGAACATCTCATCTCCCTGACCATCTCCGAGCCGATTCACGACCACCGCCGCCGTTTTGCCGAAGGGCTGCTGCAGGGCAAGATAATCGGGCAGCGCAGCCCAGTTACCGGCAAGGTGTATGTGCCGGGTCGCGGTTTTGACCCTATGGAGCGGGTGCGCATGACGGAGGCCGACGAAGTGGAAGTAGACGATGTGGGCACCGTTGTGGGTTTTACCGAGATCAATCCGGTTCAATACCACGGTCAAAAGGAAGTCAAGCCCTATATCAGGTGTTCCATTTTGCTGGATGGTGCCGACCAGCCCATCCAAGGCATCGACATTCGCCATATCGCGGTGGAAGATTTTCGAGTGGGGATGCGCATGAAGGCTGTCTGGAAGCCACCCGAAGAGCGCGAAATCATAGACATTGACAACCGCTACGGCTCTGTGCCGGAAACGGTTGTGGAGCGTTGGGAGCCGACCGGCGAGCCTGACATCCCAGCCGAGCGGTTGAAACAGCACGCCATCTAGCCACACAAATATCTAGCCACCCCCGCCCAGACACCTAGCCGTCCCGAATCCCGAAGCCATCCAGCCACCCGACTGAAACCGCGCACAACACAACTATGGCAATTTCACCTCCAGTAGATGTGGCCATTGTGGCCACCTCCCAAACCCCCGCATACCGGGCCTACAACGACACTGAAGTGGCCCTGATCATGAGTTGCGCCAATGACGTCATATCCCAAGTTGGGATGGACCGTCACGACATTGACTTTACCATTGCCGGCAGTTGTGACTACCTCTCCGGAATGCCATTTGCCTTTGTCTCCAATCTGGATGGAGTAGGCGCTTGGCCGCCGATTTATGAAAACCATGTGGAGATGGACGCTGCTTGGGCGCTGTTTGAAGCTTGGGTTCGCCTGCAGCACGGAGACATCCAGACCGTGCTGGTTTCGGGTTCGGGCAAGTCTTCCCCTGGGCGCCCTAGAGATGTGTTTCCGCTTCAGACCGACCCTTATTTCTACGCTCCATTGGGGCTAGACCCGGTTACGGCTGCTGGCTTGGCTGCTCGTGCCATGCTGGACAGTGGGGTAGCGACCGAAAATGATTTTGCCCAGGTTGTGTCACGCAGCCGCCGCGATGCGCTGCACAACCCCAATGCGCAGGTTGCCTACGACAAAACGGCAGACGAGCTGTTGGCTGAGCCGTATTTTTCGGAGCCACTGCGCAAACACGACTTGCCACCCATTTCAGATGGTGCAGCAGCCATGATTGTTGCCAGCGCAGATGTAGCAGCAGACCTGTGCGACAACCCAGTTTGGATTCGGGGCATAGACCATCGCATGGAGTCACACCATTTTGGTTTGCGGGACCTCACCAGCTCTCCTTCCACCCGGCTGGCAGCTGAGCGACTGAGCATCCATGACGGCCCGCTGGATATAGCCGAGTTGTGCGTCAACTACAGCCCGGAAGAAATTCTCTTGCGCAACGCCTTGGACTTGCCTGTTGATTGCGTGGTCAACCCATCAGGCGGGCCGCTGACTGGGCATCCGGTGATGGCAACCGGCCTTATTCGGGTGATTGAAGTGGCCAGTCGCATTGCGGCCGGGCACGCCCATCGAGGTATTGCCCACGCCTCAAGCGGACCGTGCCTGCAGCAGAACTTAATTTGCTTGTTGGAAGGAGGTAACGCCTAATGGCTGTTCCATGCGCGGTTATTGGCTTAGGTCAGACCAAATACAAAAAGCAGCGATCCGATGTATCGCTTGATGGCCTGGTCAGAGAAGCAGCTCTTAGGGCGATGGAAGATGCCGGAGTTGACTTTTCCGACCTAGACGCCATTGTCATTGGCAAGGCTCCAGATGCTTTGGAAGGTGTCATGATGCCGGAGTTGAGCTTGTGTGATGCGCTGGGAGCTGTCGGCAAGACCATGTACCGGGTTCATACGGCGGGTTCGGTGGGGGCTTCAACGGCGGTGTCGGCCGCTACTATTGTGGAATCTGGGCTCTATGACACTGTTTTGACGGTGGGCTATGAAAAGCAGTCCGAAGGCAATGCCACCTGGACGCTGTCGGGCGGGCGAAGTGGCGGACAGGGTGCGGGCGGCACCTTCGCCCCTTGGATGCGGGAATATATCAGTCGCAGCAATGCTCCTGAGCACATTGGCTGGATGATTGCTGTCAAAGACCGTCAGAATGCGCTGAAGAATCCCTACGCTCACCTCCATCTGCCAGACATCACCATAGAGAAGGTGAAGGAATCTCCTATGCTGTGGGATCCGATTCATTTTCTGGAGTCCTGTCCGTCATCGGATGGTGCCGCGGCTATGGTGCTGACCAATCACGAAGGCGTGCGCAAGAGCGGCCGCACGCCGGCTTGGGTGATTTCGCACGCCAAGCGCACGGAGTTCAGTCAATTCCCAGGGCGAGACCCTGTGCGGCCCGTGGCGGGGGTGGAATGCTCCAAGGCACTATACAGCAAGGCGGGCATTACCAACCCACGCAAGCAAATTGACGCGGCCGAGCTTTACGTGCCGTTCAGTTGGTATGAGCCGATGTGGTTGGAAGGCCATTCCATAGCCGAGGTGGGGGAAGGCTGGAAGATGACAGACGAAGGAGCCACGGCTCTGGATGGTGACTTCCCGGTGAACCCATCGGGAGGCGTGCTGTCGTCCAACCCGATCGGGGCTTCGGGCATGATCCGCTGTCTAGAGGCAGCCAACCAGGTGCGTGGCACGGCTGGTGAATACCAGGTTGAGGGAGCTAAAGTGGCTTTGGGGCATGCTTATGGGGGCGCGGCCCAGTATTTTGCCATGTGGCTTGTGTCCAGCGAGTTGAATCCCGTCTTTGACTAGCTGGGTCGGGTGTGGCTAAGGCGAAGTAGCGGATAAGTGGGCGACCGAAGTAGCGAAAAAACCAGCGAGCGAGCGAGCGGACGAAAAGGCGAAATAGCAAAAATGGCTGGCATTTGTCAAGACCGTGTGGTTATTGTTACCGGGGCGGGGCGTGGTTTAGGCAAGGCGCACGCTTTGGAGTTTGCGCGTCAGGGGGCTAAGGTTTTGGTGAATGACCTTGGGGTTGGTCGCCAAGGTGAAATGTCGGACGAAGCTTCCCCGGCGGATGAAGTTGTAGCTGAAATTCTTTCTATGGGGGGCACGGCCGAAGTCAATGGGGCAGACGTAGCCGACTGGGATCAAGCCAAAGTCATGGTTGACCAGGCTGTGGAGTTGTGGGGCAGGCTGGACACCTTGGTGTGCAACGCCGGGTTTTTGCGAGACAGGATGCTGGCAAATATGAGCGAGCAAGAGTGGGATGCGGTAGTTCGCGTGCACCTGAATGGACATTTTGCCCCGGCCCGCCACGCCGTGGCGCATTGGCGAGATCGTTCCAAGGCGGGTGAAGAAGTCGTGGCGCGAGTTGTCAATACCAGTTCTGGAGCCGGTTTGCTGGGCTCAATCGGGCAGGGCAATTACGCGGCTGCCAAAGCTGGTATAGCTACATTGACCATCCAGCAAGCTGCCGAGTGGGGCCGCTACGGTGTACTGGTCAATGCCATAGCCCCTGATGCTCGCACCCGCATGACCGAGGGCGTCATCTACGATTCGCAAGACCTTGACCCAGACATTTTCGATGAGAAAGACCCCGCCAACGCATCGCCTTTGGTGGCTTGGCTAGGTTCAGCAGAATGCGACGTGACCGGCCGCATGTTTGAAATCACCGGTGGGGAACTGAACGTCTGTGATGGCTGGCAGCATGGCCCTGTAGCGGCAGTGGAAGGGCGAGCCTTCAGAGCCGATGAAATAGCAGCAGCCGTCCATGAGTCCATTGCCCATGCACCACCGCCTGCCCCGGTCTATGGCGTGAACTAGAGTTGCAGTCGCAGCATCGCGTTAGAGTGTGGCAAGGCCAAACTAAGGTGTGCGACGCAGTTCGTGGAACAGCGAGGCAGCTGCTCTAGCAGATCTATGTCGTGCCCACTGCTGGAATATGCAGATCAACCTATTGAAATTGCTTCAGTTTGGCCGACCAAGTCCAGTGGAATACTCCACCAAATTTGCCAATTCATACTTGGGCTCAAAGAAAATTCCACTTCGTAGTCATTCTTCTGAATCCATTGTTTACCTTTTTGCTTCCAGCCGTCCTCTGATACACCCCGTAGGTATTTGTTGGCTATGTAACAAATCCTGTAAATATGCTTCCTTCCTTCATCATCGTTGACTTGTTCATAGGGAATAGCAACGAAATTGGCTCGATCTTCGTTTAGGAACTTTGAGATTTTTACTAGGTCTCCTTCAAACCTGCCTAACCTGTAGCCAGAGAGCTTCAGAAATGCTTTCCTTTTGAGAATTCGGCCAGATTTGATTTGCAGGTCATGCTCCTCACCGTTTGTGCGTAATCTTATGCCGGCCTCTATGTCGTGGCCACCCTCCTTCCAAATTGCGTGATGGTGGGCACTGGTATCTGACTTGATTGCTCTAGCAACCAATTCTTCAAGTTGCCAACCTATACACCGGCCACCATCAAACAGGCTATGAAATTCAGTCAGGCATTGCCTGAAGTTTTGCTGCATCCGGGGGCTTAGTTTATACATGAGCATTCAGCCTCATCTAGGCACACTCTTTCAAAGTGCCAGAACCAGCTTTTTGAAGCCACTTATTGGCAAAATCAACAAATTCTGGATTTATTTCTTTGCCCAGAAAATTAGCACCAATTGAATGCGCCGCCACACACTCAGAGCCTGAGCCAGCAAATGGAATGAGAACATTGCCCCCCCTTCCATTGATGCGACAAAACAGTCAAGAACTATTTCCAGATTCTGGAAGACACCCGACTGGGGCGGTGGCTGCCGCCTTTTCAGAAAGTTCCCAAGGACCGCGAAGTCAAATCGCCAAAGTTTTATTTTTCTGATGTCGGTATAGTGAATTTCCTGGCCAGCAGAGGAGAATTGATAGCAGGCGGCTCTGCTGATTTTGGAAAAGCTTTTGAGAACTGGGTCTTCCATGAGCTGTCCTCGTATCTGAGCTATAACAGTCCGCCCATGAGACAAGCCAACCGCCTGTCCTATTGGCAGGTGTATAACGGCCCGAAGGTGGATTTTTTGGTTGGCGACTGGCTGGCCATTGAGGTGAAGTCAAGCCCAACAATCGCCAGCCACCATTTGAAGGGGCTGCGCTCGCTGAGAAAGAAATACCCCAGTTTCACAACGCAAGTTGTGGTATGATGGGCACCCCGTGAGATGAAGCTGGATGACGGGGTTCTGGTTTTGCCCTATCGAGATTTTGCAAAACGACTCTGGGAAGGGGAGTTAATTCCGCTCTAATCCAAATTAGCCCGGATTTGATTTTTGCTGTGGGGGCACAAGATGGGTGGGCTGGACAGCTGGGTGTGGGTGTAGAGGACGGGCGTGCTACACCCGTGTGTTAGGTTCGTGCCACAAGACAGGCATGCTTTTTAGGCTTGCGAAATCAGATAAAATACCTAATAGAAGGAAACACACATGATGTTTGCTACATTGATTGGCCTGATTAGCCTCAACCTCGCTTTTCTGGTCTTTCTGTATGAAAGCAACCGCCGCCGGTTTGATGACATGAAGTCGCAGCTCAACGACTTGTCCGCCGAGGTTAAATCCCAGAGCGTGCGCATTGACGGCTTGGGAGCTCGTTTTGATCAGACGAACATCCGCATTGACGACTTGCAGCGTGACCATAGCAACATGCACGCGCAGCTCACTGGCATGGGGGTGCGGGTCTCAAACATTGAGGCGCGGGTCTAGTAGAGTCGCTGGCTACCTCTAGTCGTGGGGCAGCTTGAGGCGAAGCCCTTGATCTTCCATCCTTGCTGTTCCCACGACATTTTTTCAAGTTCACCCTCTCAGCACCGAGTTAGTGCTGTTGTGTAAAAGCAGGACTCCTTTAGAGCGGTGTTGGCAGGTGGACCGGGAGCCTTTGCCATATGGTCGTGCGCTTTTGAGTTGTAGGGCACTCGGATGGAAAATTGAGCGGAGTCCTACAGCCTAAAGCTTTGGCCAGCTAGTTTGCGGGCAAGCAAGCGAAGCCAGCCAGCTAAAGTTGGAAGTTGGAGGCAGGAGCGCAAGTTAGCAGACAGTGCGGGTTTGTTTTTGATTATTTTGCTGTGTGACCTGTCAAAAGTGCAGTGAGTAGTGTGAGCTAGTTTTGCATCTGCTGTGGGGTAGCGGCTTAGTATGCAACATCCGTGTGTTAGTTTCATGCCACAAGACAGGCACGCTCTATGCGTGCGAAACCCGATAGAATGAATAGGAGAAAACACTATGTTCGCCACAACGATAGGACTGGCCAGCGCTATTTTCGCTTTTCTGGTCTTTCTTCACGAAAGCAACCGCCGGCGTTTCGGGGAAATAAAGTCGCAGTTGAGCGACTTGACCGCCGAGGTTAAATCCCAGGGCACGCGCATTGATGAGACGAATGCCCGTATTGACGCGCTGGGCGCAAGTCTGATCGAGACGAATGCGCGCATTGATCAAACGAACGCCCGCATTTATGATTTACAGCGCGACCATAACGATATGTATAAACAGCTGACTGGAATAGAGGGGCGGATTACCAGTATTGAGATGCGTGTTACCAGCATTGAGGAACATGCCGCCAGTATTGAGACGCGTGTCACCAGCATTGAGGAACATGCCGCCAATATTGATGAGCGTGTCACCAGCATTGAGGAACATGCTGCAAATATTGAGACGCGTGTCACTGGTATTGAGGAACATGCCGCCAGTATTGAGATGCGTGTCACTGGTATTGAGGCGAGGGTCACGGTGATTGAGACACGTACCGCCGGGATAGAAAAGCAAGTTACCGAAATAGAGGCGAGGGTTTAGCGAAGCCGCAGGTTAGCCCTAGCCCTTAGTCGTGGGGCAGTCGGGCAGTCAAAGTCATAACCACATAACCCGATAGGCTGCTGCGCTTTAGTTATTCCGGGCTTATTCTCTACAGAGATACCCTCTCATAGGTCTAGTCCTGATTTGTATGTAGGGTTGCGCAGCCCCCTAACTGCGACCTGCTGCCAGCAACCTGTTAGCAAGCCCCACGGTCAGCCGCTAGAACTAGTGCCCGATGGCCAAGCCCGTGTCTAAATCAAAGTAGTGCAGGTTTTCCACCCGCACTGCCACCTCAATTGAGTCGCCGAGTTCAATTTGGGTTGTGGGGTCAAAGCGGGCTGCCAGTCGGCTGGGATAGCTGCGCTTCACGTCTGCATAGCCGCCTAATTCGGCGCTCACCATGTCTTCGGGCAGATCCAAGGCATCTTCAGAAACCACTGGAATGGCCTGAATCTCAAAGTGGACAATCACCTCAAAGCCCAAGGATTCCACATTTTGTGCTACTGAATGGAATCGCTGGCTGTGTGGATGGTCCGAAGCAATGGCGGCGTCTTCCATATCCTTAGGGCGAATGCCCACTACCAAGGGCTTGTCAACATAGGAAAGCAGTTGCCTATTGTTGAGCAGCACTGAGCGAGGCACGGCCAAGGTTTCCTTGCCGATGTCCAGCTTGAGGAAGTCGCCATCGGGCTTCGGGTCGCACAGCATGGCTTCCATCAAGTTCATGGACGGGGAGCCGATGAATGCTGCCACAAACAGATTCCGCGGTTTCTCAAACAGCACCTGCGGCTCATCCACCTGCTGAAGTACGCCGCGATTGATCACAGCCACCCTGTCGGCCATAGTCATGGCTTCAACCTGGTCGTGTGTAACGTAAAAAGTGGTCACTCCTACCTCACGCTGCAAGCGGGTGATTTCGCCACGCATCTGAACCCTGAGTTTGGCGTCAAGGTTTGATAGCGGCTCATCCAAAAGGAACACCTGCGGCTGCCTGACAATGGCTCGGCCCATAGCCACCCGCTGGCGCTGCCCGCCCGAAAGCTGCGCAGGCTTGCGGTCTAACATGTCGGTCAACTCCAAAATGCGGGCGGCTTCCCCAACCCGACTGGCGATTTCATCGTTGGGGCGGCGAGCCAGCTTCAGCGCAAACCCAATGTTGTCAAAGACCGACATGTGAGGGTATAACGCATAGTTCTGAAAGACCATGGCAATATCGCGGTCTTTGGGCGGCAGGTCGTTAATCACCCTTCCGCCGATGGCAATGCTGCCTTCTGAAATGTCTTCCAAGCCGGCAATCATGCGCAAGGTGGTGGATTTGCCGCACCCCGATGGGCCGACCATCACCAAAAACTCACCATTGTGAATTTCCAGGTTCAACTCCTCCACTGCTACGAAGCCATTGGGGTATTTCTTCCAGACGTTTTGAAACGCAACTCCTTCGGTGTGGGCGTCAGCGTCGGTATTGTCGTCGGTGTGATTTGTGGTTGCTTGAGTGGTTGTCATGGTTTCGCTTTTAGATTCGGTTGGGCAAATGGCACCTGTCAAAACTTTAGCATACCGCTGATGGCAAAGCAGAAACTTTTTGAAACCAGGCAGTGGAGGCGGGCAGAGCAGTTGGAGGCCGGCGGGCCTTTGCGTGGCGGGTAGGCAGTTGCGGCGGGCGGGCAAGTTGTTCAGCCGTCAACCCAGCCGGCTAAGCCAAGCGTGTCAGTCCGTTTAGCTAGAATGATAGCTTATGGATTTTGAAGACACTCCGGAAGAAAATGAATTTCGTGCCAGGGCGGTGGCGTTTTTAGAGGAATTCGCTCCTGAGGTAAGCGGCCCAGACGACACTTCCTCTATGTATATTGCCGACCCCGAACAAGAGCAGCAGTATGTCCAAAGATGCCGTGATTGGCAGCGCATCAAATATGACAACAGCTGGGCAGGATTGACTTGGCCCAAAGAATTCGGCGGGCAAGGCATCTCGGGCATCATGGACGGAATTTTCAAAGAGGAAGAAGCCAAGCGGATTTCAGCTTCGGGCGTTTTTTCGGTGGGCATCGGCATGGCCGGGCCGACCATCATTGCACACGGAACGCAGGAGCAGCAAGATTTTTTTCTTCCCAGGATGTTGAAGGGCGAAGACATTTGGTGTCAGCTCTTTTCTGAGCCCGGCGCTGGCTCAGACTTGGGCGGGTTGCGCACAACCGCGGTGCGCGATGGTGATGAATGGGTTGTCAACGGGCAAAAAGTCTGGACGTCAGGTGCGCAAAATAGCGACTGGGGCATCCTGCTGACCCGCACCGACACAGAAGCCGTCAAACATCGGGGCATAACGTATTTCCTGGTGGATATGCAAACTGCCGGCATTGAAATTCGCCCGCTGGTTCAAATAACGGGGGTGGCTCATTTCAACGAAGTGTTTCTCACCGATGTGCAAATCCCACACGCAAATGTGCTGGGTGAAGTTAACGGCGGTTGGGCCCCCATCATGACCACCTTGGCCAATGAAAGAACCCTCATCGGTGGCGGCAGCGGACGCAATTCAACTGAAGACCTGTTCCATCTGGCTAGGCGCACGGGCACAGCAGCCGACCCTGTGGTGCGCCAGCAGCTAGCCAAGGTTGTCACGCAGATGGAAGTTTTGAAATATCTGGGTTATCGCACCCGCACAGCAGCCTCTAGGGGGCAAGTTCCCGGCCCTGAGAGTTCCATCATGAAACTTAGCATTTCCCTGCTTTCGTATGAAGTCGGCAATCTGGTATTGTCAATGTGTGGACCCAATGGGATGCTGACGGACGAGGACGGCATTGACAGCGGGCGCTGGGTGCGGGATTTTTTGAGCCAATGGGGAGTGCGCATCGGCGGCGGCACGGACAACATTCAGAGAAATACCATCAGCGAAAAAGTTCTAGGCTTGCCGGCCGAGCACAGAGTTGATAAAGGCATTCCCTTCAAGGACATCCCCACAGGGTAGAGGCGGATCAGAAGCTAAAAAGGCAGAGCCAGAGCAGCACCAACTCAAAAGGCGATCATAGATACACCAGCGGCACCCCCTCCCCCAGAGC
>JAPYNY010000066.1 GCA_028283145.1 Candidatus Hopanoidivorans cymbastelae | reverse complement strand
CCTTATGGCGACCCGCAAACAACCTTGTGGACTGGCTTCAAGCAGTTGAGCAACGCCATAAACGAAGGACAGCCAGCTTGGGAGTTGCCAGCTTACAATGGCGGGCTATTCTCCACAAATCCCGATGTCAACGCAGAGGGGGCTGCTATAGAAGCCATGCCCAGCCTAGCCGACAGGGATTTCGGCCCGGCTCTTGAAGCGTTGCTGATAGACGACAGTCCTGAAGGCAAAGGCTTGGTGGATTTCAGAGAACTTTCGGTGCGTGAATTCGGCACCATCTATGAGGGTTTGCTTGAGTCGCGCTTTTCAGTTGCTCCGTACGACATGACCGTCAACAAGAAAAATCTCTTTGTGCCCGCCAAAGAAGGCGATCCAATTGATGTGCATAAGGGGAAGGTATATTTCCACAACCGCTCAGGGGCTAGAAAAGCCACGGGTAGCTATTTCACCAAGGACTTTGCGGTTGACCATCTGCTACAGCACGCCCTCAAGCCTGCACTGGACGACCATATTGAACGCTTGGAAAACTTGCTCAAAACCGAAAACGAAGCAGCAGTTTCAAAAGCCTTCTTTGATTTCCGCTGTGCCGACATAGCTATGGGGTCGGGGCATTTTCTGATTTCAGCTCTGGACATGATTGCCGAACGCCTAGCTTCGTTTTTGGGAGAACATGAGTTGCCCTCGGTAAAAGAAGAGCTTGCTAGGCTGCTGGTCAGAGCGAGGCAAGAATTAGGGGAGCTTTCAGATGATGAAACTTTGGTAGATACCAAATCGCAGGTGGAAATCAACATGGAGATGCTGTTGCGCCGCCAAATTGCCAGGCACTGTATTTATGGGGTTGATCTTCATCACGTGGGAGTTGAGCTTGCCAAAGTAGCTATGTGGGTGCATACATTTGTGCCGGGGCTGCCTTTGACTTCGTTCAAGCACAACCTTCAGTGTGGCAACAGTCTGACTGGGGTCTGCGACCTGCAAGAAGCCAAGAACGCACTTGATTATGACAGCGATTCTTCAGTCCAGAGCTTGTTTTTTGGCCAACTGGAAGCCATCATTGCCGAAGCGACCAAGGTCTCCGAAGAGTTGGCAACCGCGCGGGACGATACTGTTGCTGAGCTGGATTTGGCCAGAGAAATTCAAAAGGAAGCTGAGGCCAAAATGAAGCCAGCCAGGCAACTGTTTGATTTGGCAACAGTTATGAGGGCTGGTGTGCCAGTGAATGTGGCACTGACTGGAGCATTTGACGAACAAGCTATTGAAAAACAATGGCAAAAGCCAGAAGTGCAGGAAGCTATCGCCTGGTTACAACCATTGCATTTCCAAGCTGCTTTTCCAGAGGTCTTCAAAGCCGGGCGGAGCGGCTTTGACTGCTTGCTGGGTAACCCGCCGTGGGAAAAAGTGAAAATAGCTAAAGACATCTGGTGGGGGCTGCAAGCCCCAGAAATTAAAGGTTTGCCTCCAGTTAAAATGAGCAAGGCTATAGAAAAGTTGAAGTTGGATCGCCCTGATTTGGTCAGTCAGTATAAAGCTGATGTAGCCGGAGCAGAACGGATGAAAGAATTTTTGAAAGCTGGGCAAGACGATTTGGGTGCTGGTGATACCGACTTGTTTCAAGCTTTCGCCTGGAGGTTTTATCGGCTTGTACGAGAAGGAGGTTACCTAGGGATTGTATTGCCTAGGTCGGCGGTGCAAGGAAAGGGGCTTGAGAAATGGCGCAAAACGGTACTCCAAGATGGTAATTTTTCAGACATCACAATTCTTAAGAATTCAGAAGGCTGGGTCTTTGATGACGTAACTCCGCAATATTCAATTGCTCTGTGCTCTATAGAAAAAGGAGAGGGTGGTGTTGGCATCCAGTTCAGAGGACCTTATGATGACCTTGCAACTTATTTGGCTGGATTAGAAATTGAATATGAACCTATTCCTATTGATGAATTCTTGGGTTGGTCGGCTACAGCAGCTTTTCCAGATATTCCAGAGGGTGCCTTGGGTGTGTTCAGAAAGCTGAAGCACGTGGGTGCTGCATCAAGCGGGGGGGGGGCAACTATCAGCGTCCACGACCGATCGCCGAGCTGCATCCGACTCACGACCAACATTTATTCACCCAAGACCTGTAAGGGAACTGGACTCGACCAACGATGGACACTTGTTTTTAAGTATGGAAATGAAAAAGCTTTGGCCTGTTTACAAAGGAGGGTCATTTAACCTTTGGCAACCAGATACAGGAAAATACTTTGCTCTAGCTGATCCGGAAAGAGTCAAGGAACACCTTCAGCGAAAAAGGCAAAATCAAGCTAACACTCGAAGTTCAGCCTTTTATAGTGCTGATGAAGCTTGGGTTGAAGACCCCAGGACTCTGCCAAGCAACTTTCCGAGAGTTGCTTATAGGGATGTAGCGCTGCTCTATGGCTTGGACGAAAATGACCTGAGGCTCATTTGGCAAACTTTCCATCCCACCACAGACCACCTCTCCGAGCTTGACGAGGTGCTCTGGCATCATCATAACTTACAGTCTGAACTGTAAAAGTTTTCGCAACGTGAGCGCCACACCCAACCCAAAACCTGAACTCGCTCTCAACCGCAGTCACCCACATGCAACAGTCGCAGCAGCCCTAAATGACTTCATCAGCTTTGCTGCCGAGGGCTTGACAGGAAAAACCAACTTAGCCATTTCCACTGCCTATTTTGATGTGGATGGGTATGCAGAACTAGCGGACAGCCTAGACATGGTAACTCAGGTAAAGCTGCTCATCGGTGCCGAACCATATCCTCCAACTTCGCGTCCTCGTAATCTTGACCCAACTAGAGGTTCCGTTCAGCAGCAAAAAAGCGAGCAGTTACGCTTTGCGCTGGATGAAAATGAAGCAAGCATCCGATGGGGGAGAGATCTGCTTGAATTCACCCCTCAAATTTGCCATACCATCCAGCGTTTGTTGGATTGGCTGAAGTCGGGCAGAGTAGATGTTCGCCGTTTGGAGCGCAAATTTCTCCATGCCAAAGCGTTCATGGTTGAGCAAAACAGCCACGGCGTAATTGCTGGCTCTTCAAACTTCACCAGAGCCGGGCTGACCAGCAATATCGAACTCAACTTGGGCAGTTATTCGCCTAGTATCGTGGCGCAAGTTGCCGATTTCTTTGAAGAGCTATGGGAACAAGCCGTTCCTTATGACTTGGCTGCGGTATTTGAGCAAGCCGAGTCTCACCCTTACTTGGTTTATTTGCGCATGCTTTGGGAGCGCTACAAGCTGGAGCTGGAAGAAGAGGAACTGCTGCAACCCAGCCTGACCCAGTTCCAGCGACATGGCTTGATGCGAGCTCAGCGCATTATGCAAAAATACGGTGGCGTGCTGATTGCCGATGAAGTCGGCTTGGGCAAAACCTACATAGCTGGCGAGTTGATAAGGCAAACAATTGAAAACAAACAACGAGCCTTGGTAGTCGCTCCGGCTGTGTTGCGAGACGGCATGTGGAATGGGTTTTTGCAAGAGATGGATTTTGGGAGACGGTCAGTCCAAGTGTGGTCTTACGAAGAAGTAACTTCCAAGCTTTTGGACGCAGCCGACAATCAATTGGATTTTGCCAATGAACCTAATTTGGAAGAGATCGCCTTGGTTGTGGCGGACGAAGCCCATTACCTCCGAAACCCCTCAACCAAGCGAGCTATGGCTTTCAACAGGTTGCTTGGGGCCGGTGGTGGCAATAAGAAGCTGGCGTTGCTCACAGCTACCCCAGTCAACAACACGCTTTGGGACCTATTCGTGCTTTTTGACAACATCTTGAGGGCTGGCGGCCGTGGTGATGCTGCCTTGAGTGAGTTAGGCATTTTATCGCTGCGGGAGCGTTTCCGCCTAGCTGAGGCAATGGATGTTGAAGCCTTGAACCCCAGCCACCTATTTGATGTGATTGATGAGCTAGCTGTCCGTCGGATGCGCCAGTTCATCAAAAAACACTACAGAGATGACACCTTCAGAACTGGCAGTCGGGAACTCAAAATCAGCTTTCCCAAACCAAATGTTGAAGCCCTGCATTACGACATAGACAGTCTGCTGCCAGGATTTTTTGAGCAGTTTTCCGTAGCCCTGAATGTTGATGGAAATTTGAATTCTCTGGAAAATTCTAAAGTGCTGACTTTGGCACGATACATGCCGTCTCGCTATCTGAAGAAAGCAGGAGAAAGGCACTATGAGGTTGTGTTGTCTGGTTTGATGCGATCGTTGCTTTTGAAGCGATTCGAGTCTTCGCCACATGCCTTTGCAAAGAGTTGCGAGCGCATGGTGCTAAGCAATCAAACATTCTTGGAGTTTCTGGGCGAGGGCAAGGTAGTTTCCAAAAAACTGCTGGCTGAGTTGGTTGACTCATCTTCGGACGATGCCGAAGAAGTATTGGCAGACTTGCAGGAAGGCACATTGTTTTCAGAAGATATAACCGAAGCTCATCAATATGATGAGACAACGCTCAGGCAGCACATTGAACGGGATAACAAAATTCTTCGGGGATTTGCCGAAAGAGCCGGGGGAGTAACCCCTGAGAACGATCCCACGTTGTATGAAGTTGTGGGTTGCTTGGAAGTAATTGTTCGCCGAGCTGACCAAGCAGTCCGAGTGAAAGATAAGCCTGCCTTTGAAGACTCTGCAAGGGACAGACGCAAAGTGCTGATATTCAGCTATTTTGCTGACACTGTGGAATGGATTTACAAACATCTGAAAGCAAAAGTTTCTGAGCCTGATTCACCATTGGCCTGTTATAGAGACCGCATCGCAAAGCTGACAGGTGGCGAATCCCCAGGCGTAAAAGGCAGAGTTCTGATGGGCTTCGCTCCCAGGACAGCCACACACGGCACCTCATCTGAAGATTTGTATGACATCGTGGTTACTACTGATGTTTTGGCTGAAGGTGTCAACCTCCAGCAAGCTCAGCACATTATCAACTACGACTTGCCATGGAATCCCATGAGACTGGTGCAACGGCACGGGCGCATTGATCGTATTGGTTCGCCCCACAAGGAGGTTTTTCTCCACTGCATCATGCCGGATACTCGCTTGGAAGAGTTGTTGGAACTCGAAAAGAAGCTGCGTCTGAAAATAGGACAAGCAAATGCCACGATGGGAATTGGCAAGACACTACCGGGGCAAGAAAAGTCTATTGAGGTCAACTTTGCAGACACCCAGGAGGAGTTGGAGAAAATCAGTCAGGGAAATGCTGAATTATTTGAAAATGCCGGAGCAGGTGCCACAGCTTTGTCGGGAGAGGAATTTCGTCAGGAGTTGCGGGAGGCAATAGCTGATGGAAAACGAACGCAAATTGAAGATCTACCGTGGCGGTCGGGAACGGGCATGGCGGTAGCCAGAGCCAGCCATTTGACAAGCCGTGCCAGTAATGGCCCAGAGTTAGAAAGGGGATTTATATTTTGTGCCAAAGTTGGCGACAGTCCGAATGTTCAGTATCGGTTTGTACCGTTGGATGTAGTTCAAAATTCCGAGGGTAACGAAGTCGCAAAACACAGCAATTCAACTGAACTGGATGAAATTCGTTCGGAGACTTTGGAGTGTCTGTTTTTGGCGCGGCCACAAACTGGTTGGAGCGCCGAAGCCATCCCACAAAATCTAAATCAAAACCCAAGCCATCCAGTATTCAAGGCGTGGAGGTTGGCTAGGCAACACATTGTCCAAGAGTGGAACAAGTTAGCCGATAAGAAAACTGTGGAGCCGGAAGTGCCAAGAAAGCTTAGAGACGCAGGGCAATTGCTGAGAGAACACCCGCCGCCAGGCAAAGACAGAGAGACCATCGACAACGCCATTCGCACGGTGGAAGCCCCTTTGTTGGACACTGGCAAGCGAGCCATCTCCAAAATCATGCGTGAAGCGGGGGAAGACAAAGTCAAAGCTGCCGCACAAATCTTGGCAACTATTGATGAGCTAGGTCTGAAACCGTTTGAGGCGCCACTTCCGAACCCTGAAATCACTACCAAAGACGTTCATCTGGTTTGCTGGCTGGCTTTGGTCTAGATCGAAGCCAAGCATTGCTCTGCTTTAAGCTGAGTTGTTTCAGGGTTTTGTGGTTTTGCCTCCGTGCACCGTGGGTTCGCGGCACCACTGGTCGCGTATCACTGCCAGCCAGTCTAAAATCTCCACAGGCTGGGCGAGCATCCCGACAAAGATAGCTTCGTCAAGCTCAATGCGTATCTGGTCTCTGTAGGCTTCGTTAGCCGGCAAGAATTCACGATCTTTGAATTGGTTGAAAATGGTTTCAGCCGCCCAAAGCTGCTTTGAACTGAGTGCTCTCGGGTCTAGCACCTTCAGCTCTGGAAGACGGGAAATTGTAGTCCTTGACCTTCCAATTTGCTGGCGAGAGCCGTGCAGCCAACGGATCAGCAACCCCAGAGTTGTGTTGCTCCAGAGCACAACTGGATAGACCCATTCCATTTTTTCCTGCGGAGTTAGCGGGGTCTCCTGCTGAGTAGGTGAGGTTTCCTGGGTGGAGGACGGAATTTCAGTGGACACTACGCCAGTATCATCGCTGGCAGCCATAGCCTTTTCGTGCAGCAGATAGCTTGGCCAAGCTGTGCCGCCGATGCATTTTTCTTCTGTCAGACAAGCTGCCAAGGGCTGTGAGGCGAAACCAAAATCCAGCGAAAAATGCAGACGGGTGGCATGTTCCCAAAGTTTTTGCGCCTGTTTTGCCATTCCTTCGCGGATTCTGCCTTCAGAATCGGGTGCAACAATTAGTTTTGCCTCTCTAATGTGGTCGTGCGCCCAAAGCATGGGGTAAAAGACCTTCCATTCGGGTTTAGGTCTTTTGTCAAAGGGGCCACGAGGTGAGCCATCGCTGGTGTATTTGCCGATGATATCCAGATGATACGTTCCACTGTCGCCGATTTTGCCCAGCGGGCAAAGCTCAACCATAGCCTGTTTCGCCGAAGGGTGGAGAGCCAGCCTCAGATGCTTTTCCTGCTCAATCTGTAAAGCCAACCTAGCCAAGTCAAAGCTTCCAATTTGTTCCAAGCTGTTGCCGAACGGAGATTCAATGGCCAGTCCTATTTTGCTCGTGCCCACCAAAAACTCGCCTTCGGTGGCTGCGTTTATGCTCTTGGCTGTTTCTGTGGCTGCTGCTGGGGATTGCGGGCGGCTCCTAAGATTGACCCACCGCCATTTTTCAGTTGAATGCGAGTCACCTGTTTCGCTGTCGTCACGGCGCGTGGCTATGACCAAAACTTCGCCCAAAGCTGTGTCGGCAGAAAAAGACTGCTTAGCCGTGCCATCAGCAGCGATACTGATCACACAGACATCAGCACATTTTTTGGCTATCAGTTCACGCGCATTGCGCCAAGAATTGCCAGATGCAAAAGTTGCTGGCAGAACCAATGCAATGACGCCTCCAGGCTTGGCTTTGGCAATAGCCAAGTCGATGAAATTGCTGGCCAGCCCAGCGTTGCCATGCCCTGCCTTTCGGACAGCTCCATTCCTATAGAGCTCCTTCAGTATGGCTGCCATTTCCTTTTGTTCTTCTTCGCTGGTTCCAAAACCGGCAAAAGACGGCACTGGAACGCCAGCAGCCTCGGCATCGTGTTTGGTTGAACGGGTGAATGGAGGATTCATTATCACCAAATCCACCTCGCCATGTGCTACCGACAGATGCGCCGTCGTGTCTTCCCCTTCACCTGTTACCGCGCGAGTGCCGTCACCCCACAAAGTGTCCATCTCATCTGCCTTGAGGAGATGCAGCGAACCGATCTTGATGCTCCCATCGGGCTGGGCGCCATACGGCATCACATGAGTGCGCGTGCTGGTGTATTCAATCTCTGGATGCACCGAGGAAAGCATTGACGTTGTAATATGCACCGCGGCAGGCATGATGTCGGTGCCGATGAGCATCTCTTCCATCATTTTTCTGTGCAGCCACACTTCGTCAATGCCTCTTCTTCTGGCCCGTTGGGCAACTTGTCGGTAGGCAGCCGAAAGCAGTGCACCTGTGCCACAGGCAAAGTCTGCAATTTTCAAAGACCTGACCGCATCGGCGGCATCCCAATCCACATCCAGCCGGCTGATGGCCAGTTCGGCCAAAAAAGCAGCCGAAGCGGGCAGAGTGTAGAAGGTGGCTAGAAATTTCCTGTCGCTGATCAGCCTTCCGAAAATCTGTCCCGCCAAATCCTGGACAGTCTGTGCTGTGAGTTGCGCCAGTTGCTCAGCTGATTCAGCTAAAGACTGCAGCATGGCGGCAGCAGCTGTTTCATCGTCAATTGAACAAAGCACATCTCTGGCGATGGCGAAAATCGGCCAATAGTCAATGTCGGTTAAAATATAGTCCCAGGTTTCCAAGACATCGTTTTGGGAGACAGACCTGCCCTTTTGCCTGGCTTTGGCGGCAAGCTGGCTGATTGAGCC
Source organism: Candidatus Hopanoidivorans cymbastelae (assembly GCA_028283145.1). Lineage (GTDB taxonomy): Bacteria > Actinomycetota > Acidimicrobiia > Acidimicrobiales > Hopanoidiivorantaceae > Hopanoidiivorans > Hopanoidiivorans cymbastelae. Next base: position 64,616 of record JAPYNY010000066.1, on the reverse strand, counting down.
AACCTCAGCGTGGTTGGCAGCCACAGTTGAGTGGAAAACCATAGCATTCAACAAGATAGCCACCGCCATCCGAGTGGTTTGTTCTCCAGGTTCTTGATGCAGAACCCTTCCAAGTTTTCGCAACGTTGCTTCAGGCGAGGGCTGAATGCTTGTCAGTCGATTGGCGGCTGCATTGACCGAATTGGCAAAATGTTCCAAGGCTCTTTGAATTTTTTGCTCAGAAACAGCCACATTCTCAATGAAATCGGCTAAGTCATCCAAATTTCCTTCCAACCAGCCCAACTCTGGAAACCTCACAAAATCCGACTGAGTTCCCAAAAAAGCGGCATAGCTGAGTTGCGCTGACTCCAGAGCTTGCCCCAATGAGCCAGCTTCAGACTTCAAGCGCTCCGGATACAGCACAGCTACAGACTGCTCTACCTGCTGGCCGGTCGTTTGCGCAACCTGACCCAAACGCCCCTGAGCAGCTTTTTCCACTCCTGCCACGTTGCTGATGGGCGAGTTGTATTTGCACTCCAATATGACCGGCAAGCCGCTAGGCAGCTGCACGTAAACGTCGGGCTGCTGCTGGGAGTTCTGAAGCAGGCCTGTGGCTTGCGATGAGACCGTCCAGCGTGGCAGCCGGCGACTGAGTTGCTCTGCCAAGACTTGGTTGTAGTTGGGCTCGGCTACATTGCCCGCAGCAGTCATCTTCCTCCTGTCTGTGGTGTGCTGTCTGTCAGCATTCCAGCTGTCATTGCCAACTTAGCAAGCCGTTGCTGCAAACTGGTTTTTCTGGGGCGGCATTGGGAAAATGTCAGTCCGCTCTACTAGAATGGGGGAAACTTCAAAATATCAAATCAACCTAACTAAATCAATCAAAGGAGCAACAATGCCTAAACCACAAGCAGCCATATTCAACGAAATGGGGCAACACCAATGGTATGTCCACCTGAGTCGGGAATCAGGCGCCGACTTGGGGGTGATTCGCTCCGTCATTTCCCAGTTGCGTTCCGATTGCGACGCCAAGGGCATCAACTTGGTAGTGGGTTTGGGCCCCGACTTGTTGGCCGACCTAGGCGGGGATGTTCCCGGCGATTTTCAAAAGTTTGAGACCGTGCACTCAAATGACGGCAGCGGCCGTGAAGCCAAGGGTACTCAGGAAGAGCTTTTGTTCTGGCTCAACAGCCCTCAAAAAGACGATGTCTGGAAGGCACAGTACGATGCGCGCACAGCCTTGAAGGGGCACATGTCGGTAGCCCGTGAAACGCCAACTTTCATCTATGGAGAGTCCCTGGATATGACGGGCTTTATTGACGGCACCGGCAATCCTGAGCCAGCTGATGAGCCTGCTGTGGCACTTGTGCCGGATGGCTCTCCAGGTGCTGGTGGCAGCTTCATTTTGGCGCAGCGCTGGGTTCACGACTTGGATGGCTGGAATGAAATGTCAGTGGAAGACCAGGAGAAAGTATTCGGGCGCACCAAAGCCGACAGCACCCGCTTGGACATTCAGGAAGACTATTCCCATCTAGCTCACGTAGAATTGCGCGAAGGCGAGACGGCTGACGCCACTAAGCCAAAGCGCAATGAAATCGCTCGCCGCTCCACTCCTTACGCCTTCCATGATGGCACGGTAGGTCTCTATTTCATGGCGTTTTGTCGTGAGCAAGCTCCCTTCCGTGAGCGTTTGAGCGCCATGTACGGGCAAGACGGACAGCCACGTGATAAGCTGACCAACTTTTCCAACCCAGCTTCTGGTTCTTACTATTTCGCGCCTTCCGAAGAGCAACTGGCAGCAATGCTGGGCTAAAAGCCTTTTGTGGCTGAGGAAGCCACGCCTCTATAGGAGGAATTCCTGCAGTATAGGATGCGCCTTCCGGATGGTTGCCGAGTGTGCGAGCGTCTTGCCTCCGGATAGCGCACCTACAAAAGGACCAGGCAGTTGAACTCCAGCAATAATTGGCGGTCTTGGTTGGAGCGCCAGCAACTGCGTGTCCAAGCTCGCCTAGACACCAAAAGTGCCGACAGGGTTATACCCTGGCTGATGGCTGCCATATTATTCGCTGCTTTGGAATGGGTGGCTCTGGCTAGATTTTGGGGGTTTGACCACGGTGTCAATTTAGCGTCTGTAGTTCAAAGCTCGTGGCTCATAAACGAGGGTTATATACCTGAATCCACCTTGCTGGGGGAGAACTATCTGGCAGCCCAAGCCAGCTTCATCATCTACCCGCTGGCACTTGTGGCCAATATTTTTTCTACGGCCCAAGCTCTGCTGACCATGCAGGCTTTGGCTTTGTCACTAGGTCTTGTGCCACTTTGGAAAATAGCTAGGAACGAGACTTCCCTAGGCGTTGGAACTTCCATCGTTTTGGCTTTTGCCTACAGCATTTCAGCTGCGGTGCACAATTTGAATTTGGCAGGTTTTCACCCAGAGTCACTGGCTTTGCCGGCGCTTCTGGCTATGGTGCTGCACACACGGCTCGGCCGACGTCATCCTGGTTCGCAACTAGAATCAGTCAACCTGAGCCCCATTTCCACAGCTATTTCAGCCAGCGAGGTGCCGTTTGCCAACTGGAGACGCTGGTGGGCAGTAACGCCACTGGAACAGAGCAAGCTCAAAAAAAGCGATTTGATCTGGCTCTGGTTTTTTGTGGTGGTAGTGCTGCTCAGCCGGGCAGACCTCGGTTTGCTCATTGCAGCCTATGGCATTTTCGTGATGGTCGAGGGGCGCAGGCAACTGGGATGGTGGCTGGCATCTGTGGGGATGGCTTGGCTGTTGTTGGTGGTCTGGGTTATCCAGCCGGCTCTGGCTGATGGGCAATATGTCTATACGCAGTTCTTCTCCGAATACGGAACGGACAATCCGTTGTCGGTATTTTGGGGCATGCTTACCAACCCTGCGGACTTGTTACGAGATATTTGGTCGCAAAGCAATTTCACCGCGGTGGTAATGTTGCTGGCTCCCTTGGTGTTCTTGCCTCTCGTGGCTTACCGATACTTGTTGCCGGCTGTGCCTCTTTATGTGCTGTATCTGGCAGCTGACGTTCCATCCGATGAGTTCAACGAAGCAGCTCAAAATATTCCAGTGCTGGCTTTTGTCTTCGTGGCAGCTGCGTTCGCCTTGAAACGAAGCGGTCAGGTGCTAGTTGAAAGGGTGAGGGTAAACCGGCAGGTAATTTTTGCTTTGGCTCTGGCGGCAGCAGTGTTCTATATCAACGATGCAGCAACATCGCCTTACAATTCTCCGTGGCGGTGGCCCGAGCCTCAGACCCAGGAGGAAGTCCGTTTAGCTGCTGCCGAGTTGGTGCCTGATGGTGCGGTCGTTAGAGCATCGCCGTCTTTTTTGCCGAGGTTGGCAGAAAGAGTTGGAGTGTTTGAGTTGGACACCACTGGCGAACAAGCTAGAGAAGCCGCCGAAGAGGCCATGATAGGAGTTGACTGGATACTGCTAGACACCGAACAGGCACCCGTTTGGGGTGATCAGTTGCTTGAAGTTCAACGGTTTGCCACGGTCTTGCGTCAAAGCGGCTATGAGCTGAAATTCAACCAGGCCGATACCTTGGTGTTTCAATACACCAGCTAGGGTAGGCGCCGAGTTCAATGCGGGCAGACACCTGACTGGGAGCGCATTCAGGCTGCCAACTCACCTTCCAGTAGACAGCACACACCTCCCCGGCGACAACCCAATCCCACCCACACCATGGCTCCCGTCGCGGTTGGCAACAACGCTTCTGTCGCGCTCGGCGAGCCTGTATCGATTGATGTGCTGGCAAACGACCCAGACCATGGAGATGATCTAGACTCGAACAGACTGGTAATTGCAAGACCGCCAGTGCTGGCAGAAGTTAGAATTGCTGCGCTACGTTGCTTCCTATACTGATCTCTTCAACTTCCATGATTCCACCAAAAACTCAGGGTTGTCTTGTTTGAACCCTTTGCGAATGCAACGGGTCATATGTCAACCGGATTTCTGGGTGATGCCAGTTCCCTTGCCAGCTTGTTGCTGACACTCCATTTTGCAAGACCATACGAACCACTATGGGTCTGACACTATTCCCAAAAACCTCTCTGCCACATCCAGACCCTAAAAAAGGCAAGTCAAGCATGTAATCACCCATCAAATAGCCTCGGAGTATTCGACGGCTTTGGAAATAAGCCTCTCAATGCGAGTGTTGAAGCTGTCTGAGCCGCCGGGGAGTTCCTTAGACCCCATTGCGCCAATCAGATAGCGGGAATAGACGCCCTCCAGAATGCAAGCTAGGCGCCAGGCAGCGAAGGCGAGATAATAGTCAATAGAAGATAGTTGTTGGGAAGACCGTCCAGTTTGAGCCAAAGCTTCAGCATAAGCTTCCAACATTTCTACCCTGGAAGCAAAACCAGGCACCACGGTCGGGCTGGTTTCCAGAGCTTTGAATTCATCGCCAGGTTCAGCCCAGTAGATGAGCAGCATGGCTACATCAGCCAGCACATCTCCCAAGGCGCAGAGCTCCCAGTCCAAGACCGCCAAAACTTGCCCTGAAGGTGAAATTATGCAGTTGTCCAGACGATAATCTCCATGCACAATACCGGTGAAAAGCTGAGTTGGGATGTGCCGCTCCAGGTGAGCATGAACTTCAAACAACTGCTGACGCTGTGTAGTCTGAGATTGCTCCAACTGGCCTTTCCAACGTCTAAGCTGGCGGGCGATGTAGTTTTCCCTGCGCCCTAGATCTCCCAGTCCGACCTCATCGGGGTCGCAAAGATGAAGTTGGGCCAACATCCGTGCCATGTTGCGACTGGCCTCTGCTCGGGCTGGCGGAGTCAGTTCCATAGCCAACTCAGGATTGCGCAGGACCATTCCCTCCACAAAACCCATCACATAAAACGGCCGCTCATTCACAGTTTCATCCTCACACAGGCCCAAGGCTTCTGGAACAGGTATATCCGTGGCGCCCAAGGCTGAGATAATGAGATACTCTCGCGACATATCATGAGCTGTTGCCAGCACCTGCGCCAGAGGTGGCCGGCGCAAAACGAAGTTTTGCTGGGCAGAATCTGAGACAATGTAGGTCAAATTAGAGTGGCCGCTGGGGACCAGCTCAAACACCAGCGGAGGCGCAGCTTGTGGTATGTTCTCCGTAAACCACTGGGTTACTTGAGTTGAGTTAATTCCTGCGGGCATGGCATTGGGTGTGGGCATAGCGGAGAGACGGGTGTGGCGGCGGGGTTGTTGGTCTGAACTCGTTGCTAGGCATCTGAACTCAAAGCTTCCTTGATAGCTTTAGTGGCGGTAGCCAGTTCAGCCGGTTCCACATGGGCCGCGGCCCGAGCGAAGGAGAAATCAGCCATTGAGTTGACGGGCAGCACATGAATATGCACATGGGGCACTTCAAACCCTGCCACAATCAGTCCAATTCTTTCAGGCTGAAAAACCTGCTGCTGGGCAGCCGCAATTCGCTGAGAGACTTTCATCAGGTGGGCGTTCAACTCAACTGGAAGTTCAATCCAGTGGTCAACTTCCATACGCGGGACAACCAGGGTGTGTCCTTGGGTAATCGGGTTGATAGACATGAAAGCAACGCAGTGCTCGTCTTGCCAGACGAAGTGCCCTGGGAGTTCGCCCTCAATGATTTTTGTAAAAACTGTAGCCATATGCTGCCCCTTTTTGGAAGTGAGAATATTGAAATTCTATTTTTATGTCAAACCTGCTTGCAATAATTGTTGCAAGGCACAAAGCTAAATTTTGAAATACATGAATTCTGAGTTCCCTGAACAGCAGTCTCTGGCAAGCACGCAGCCCCAGCCTTTGCCAGACTCACATGGTCAGCCCGCCCAGCCCCAGCCTTTGCCACCCGACTCACAAGTGGCATCCAAAAAGGTGCTGACAGTGCCCAACCTCATCACTTTGGCACGGGTGCTTTGCTTACCCGTCTTTTGCTGGTTGTTGTTTGGAGTTGAAAACAGAGCAGCTGCGGCCATTCTGCTAGGCGCTCTGGGGGCTACTGACTGGGTGGATGGCTGGGCAGCCCGCCGACTGAATCAGCACTCAGAAATCGGGCAGGTCATCGACCCTGTGGCAGACAGGCTGTTGTTTTTTGTGGGCATTGTCTCGCTGATGATTGACCAATCGGCTCCGCTGGTAATCTGCGTGTTGACGCTGGCACGCGAAGCGGGTGTTTCAGCAGCCACCTTGACCCTGGCCGCTTTGGGAGCCAGCAGAATTGCTGTAACCTGGCTAGGCAAAACCGGAACATTCATCTTGATGTTTGCCTTCCCGTTGTATTTGATGAGCAACGCAGACGTGGCGGGGGAGCAAGCTTGGTCGGCTGTTGCCTGGGTCTTCGGGATTGTCGGGGTGGCAGTGTCATATGTCGCCATGTTGGGTTATGTGCCGCTTGCTAAAGCAGCTATTCGCTCCAGAGATTAGCGGCCGCTCGCCAAATCAGCTTTCTGGCTGTCTGTCTATTGTGCTATAGTAAAATCCATGTCTGAACCTACGTCAGTTGTGCCTACTGAAGTCCCGGACGACCTGAAATACTCCAAGGATCATGAGTGGGTGCGCACACTGGGAGATGCAACAGTGGAAATCGGCATTACAGACTATGCGCAGGACGCTCTTGGCGACATAGTCTTTATAGAGTTGCCAGCCCGAGAGGCAGCCGTTGCGGCCACTGAATCGCTGGGTGAAGTGGAATCCACCAAGTCGGTGTCGGACATTTTCACCCCTGTCTCAGGCACAGTAGTGGAAATCAACACAACGCTGGATGAAACGCCAGAATTGATGAACAGCGACCCATACGGACAAGGTTGGATATGCAAGATCCGGCTCAGCGACCAAAGCGGTCTGGACAATTTGCTGTCGGCTGAGGAATACAGGGCATTCCTCGGGGGACTCTAGCGGAATTTTAGGGCAGCCGACAGGACTTACCACTTCAGTGAACCGCGCAACCCCATGAGTAACGATCAAGGCGACGGCAGTCTGCGCTGCTCTCGCTGCGACCACATCAGTTCTCCTGCATCCTCCTATTGTGCTTCCTGCGGTGTCGATTTGGCAGATTCAGGTGTGCCCATGACCCTAGAGCCGACTCAAGTCCACACCTCTATAGGCGCGGAGGCAGCCGAACCTTCACCGGCGGCGCGGCTAGTTGTCCAAGAAGGGGCCAAGGCGGGAGTAGTATTCACCTTGAAGGACGCTGTCACCACCGTTGGCCGCCATCCTGAAAGTGATATTTTCTTGAGCGACTTGACAGTTTCACGCCGACATGCTGAAGTCATGATCAGCGAAAGCGGGTTTGAAGTGCGCGATGTGGGATCTTTGAACGGCACTTACGTCAATCGGCAGCGAGTAGATTCAGCCCAGCTGCAAAATGGCGATGTCGTTCAAGTCGGGCGGTTCAAGCTGGAATATCAAACACCTGAGCAATCAGCAGCCTCAACGCAAATGCCACTGAATTGATGGTATTGATGACAGGGGCAGGCAGGCTTGCGGTAAATTTGGCGACAGGGGGCAAGCGGGCTTGCGGGCAAATTGGCCACAAAACAAAGTGGATTTATGGCGGGGCCAAGAGGCCTGGCTGGGTAGTTGGTTAGCCTTTCGTGGTTGAGGAGAAGTATTACCTGATAAGTCAGGTTGTGGAGAGTTTGCAGCGTGAGTTTCCAGACGTCACGGTTTCCAAAGTCAGATACCTAGACAGAATCGGCATTTTAAATCTCAATCGCAGCCAATCCGGCTATCGAAGATTTAGGCAAATAGACATAGACCAGCTGCATTGGGTCTTGAAGCAGCAGCAAAAGTTTCTGCCCTTGAAGGTGATTCAGGAACAGTTGGAATCAGGGGAGTGGAAGGGAGAACAACCATCAGTTGTCATTGCAGCCAAGCCAAGGAGTGCAAGCGGCAGCGGCTCTGCATCGAGGGCATCGGGCGGCAAGACCGCCTCGGCTTTGGCGACATCTGCTGCATCAGGAGAAGTTTTAACGAAAGCCACATCTGAAAAAACTGTGGCCGCAAGAGATTCAACTGCCTTCAGACGCACCCGGTCGGACACAAGAGCGCGAATTGAAGACACAACATTGCTCCAGGGGGGCAGGCAAGCAGGCAAGAGGGGCAGGCAGGCTGAAAAGGGAGGTGGGCAAGCAGACCAGAAGTCTGGGCAGGCCGAAGAGATGTTGAGTTTGGAAAACTTTATGCAACAAAGCGGCTTGAGCACCTCTCAGTTGCGACAGTTAGAGGAATTCAAGCTGTTCAACAGGGCTTCCAGAAGGCGGGGATACAACCGATATGACTTGGATGTGGCTCAGTTAGCCAAGGAGATGCTGCCTCTTGGTCTGGAGCCAAGGCATTTGCGCATTTATGCGCTGGCAGCGGAGCGTGAGGCTGATTTAGCCCAGCAGTTAGCCCGGCCGATTCTGGCCCGCAAAAACCCCCAAACGCGCCAAGAGGGGCTGCAAAAGCTAACTCGTATAGTTGAGCTGGGCGGCGAACTTCAACAGATTTTGCTTAAGCGCCTGCTGAACGAGCCTAACTGAAGTGCTATAATTGAAACAGAGGACCGATTATGAAGGAAATGGAACTTATAGGACTCCGCGAACATGTCGCTATGGGTGGCATCCCTGTCTTGTTGCTCAGGGAGCTTGAGGACGAAGAGCGAATTCTGCCCATTTTTATTGGCAAGCCTGAAGCCCTGTCAATTGCGCTGGCTCAAGAGGGTGTTGAGCCGTCCCGTCCGATGACTCACGACCTGATCCGAAACATTCTGTCTGAGACCGACCTTGAGCTTGTGAAGGTGGAAATTGTTGACTTAGAGGACAAAACTTTCTTTGCCGATCTTGTATTTCAAGCTCAAGAAAAGGCGGTCAGGATTTCTTCGCGCCCGTCTGACGCAATTGCCTTGGCAGTCAGATTTGATGTGCCGATTTTTGCTATAGACAAAGTTTTAGACGAAGCCGGCTTCATTCCGCAATTTGATTCAGAGGACGATGACAACTTGGAAGGCGGGGATGAAGAGATGGAAGAAGCCGACCAGCCACCTGAAGAAGTGATAGAAGAGTTCAAGAATTTCCTGGCCAACGTATCGGCTGATGATTTCGAGTCGTCATAGGGCTTAAGGCTTCTGAGGGCTTAGGGCTTTAGGGATCAAACCCTGCCGTCTGCCTGCTGCGGGGCAGCACCTCCTGTAGAGCAGCACTAAGTCTTACAATTCTCCTCTTAACAATTTTCCAGCGGGCAAGATTTCTGGGAAATTTTCTCTTGCATACCTAACTTGGATAGTGCTAACCTACATAGATGTAACTTGGATGCTTGTCGCCAGCATCCACGGTTGGTTTCAATCTGTCTTCTAGAGAAAGGGAAAAAGCAGATGTCTCTAGCAAACAACTATCATCAAGGTGTCCAAGAACGGCTGACTGGTTTTGAACTTCCAGTCTCATCTGAGGCAACTGACAATCAAGTCAGTTCAATATCTGAAGGCACTGGCTACACCAGCATGCAGGTGATCAAAATAATAGGCATAACCTACCGCCAGCTAGACCACTGGGACAAAAAGAATTTCATCAAGCCGTCAGCCAGAAAAGCCAAGGGTAGCGGCAGCAGAAGGTTGTATTCGTATCAGGATTTGCTCCGGTTAAAAGTGGCCAAAAGACTGCTTGACGGTGGCGTTGACTTTGATGCAGTGGTCAAGATTTTTTCTTACATTGAGCGGCTGGGGGACAACATCCAGACAGCTAATTTGATTATTGATGACCAGCAGGTGCGGTATGCTCGGGATGACCAGGAGATACTGGACTTGGTGAAGCAGGGTCAAGGCGTGCTTAATGTTGTTGGCGTTCCCACTATTCTTCAGGAGTTGGACGGCAAAATTGTGGAGATATTCTCAGCCGAAGCCGCCAGCCGAGCCAGCGAGCCAGACCAGTCGGAGCCAAAGCAGTCGGCGGAGCGACAACAGCAAGTGGCCCAAGGCTGATAGTGGCACTCAAGCACTCCCCGCTGCATGAACGGCACTTGGCTGGTGGTGCCAAGTTAGCGGATTTTGCCGGCTGGGAGCTTCCGCTCAGCTATAACTCTGGCACACTAGCAGAGCACCAAGCTTGTCGCCAAGACGCCGCAGCTTTTGATGTCAGCCACCTGGGGACTTTGGAGGTTTCAGGGGAGGGGGTATTTGATGCACTCCAGTGGTGTTTCAGCAACGACTTGAGTCGCATTTCGCCAGGCAAAGCGCAATATACCCATCTGCTAGACCCAACTGATGCTTGGGTGATGGACGACATTATCGTTTGGTGGGTGGGCGATGGCAGCTTCAGAGTCTTGCCCAATGCATCCAACACCGAAACTGTAGCTGAGGTTCTGCGCAAAAGTTCCGCTGAAGCTGCACAGGCAGGTGTAGCAGGGGCTGGCGCTTGGCAAGTTCAGGTGGAAAATGTCACACAGAACAGAGCTCTGATAGCTCTGCAGGGCCCCCGAGCCAGACAACACTTGGCTAGCTTGTCTGAAAGAGCAGCCGATGTTGGCAGGTTTGCGGTTGAGACATTTGAGTTTTCAGGCGTTCGGTGCTTTGTGGCTGGTACTGGCTATACAGGTGAAGATGGAGTTGAGTGTGAAGTCCCAGCTGTGGTGGCGGAAGAATTTTGGGAGCAAGTGCTGTCTTTGGGATTTGAGCCGGCTGGACTAGGTGCGAGAGACCTGTTGCGACTGGAAGCTGGCCTTGCGCTCCACGGGCATGATTTAGGTCCAGGGATTACCCCGTTGAATGCACGTTTAGGCTGGGTTGTGGGCTGGAAAAAAAATGCTTTTCGGGGCAGCCAAGTTCTGTTAGCACAAAAGGAGGCGGGCGTGGCCCAGCATCTGTTGGGGTTGGTAGCGCAAGGTCGCCGCCCGTTGCGGGATGGGCAGGCAGTCTGGTTTGAAGAAGAAGAGGTTGGCAGAATTACCAGTGGGGGCTATTCTCCGATTTTGGAGCGAGGCATTGCCTTGGCACTGTTGCAAGCTGGGGTAGACCTTGGGTCTGTGGTGATGGTGTCTGACAGGCAGTTGCCCGCTGAAGTTGTGAAGCCGCCTTTTGTGCCTTTGGGCTAGAGCACCGGCCAGAACTCTAAAAGGCTCCTAAGGTTTTCAAGACCAAGTCTTCGTCCAGACTTCCGAATCTGCCGTCAATGAGGATTTGACCGTATTGGTCTAGCAGCATCCATGCAGGCTGGCCTCTGACTCCCAAAGCCCTCCAAGAACTGGAGCCTTCATCCCAGAGCATGTCGGGGGTGTTTGTACCGGTTGCCTCTACGAAGTTTTGGGCGAAGCCATAGCTGTCTTGGGTGCCTAGGCCGATGACTTGGACTATGTTTTGGTGTTCTTGAGCGAACTGCTCAATGTCGGGGCCTTCCCGACGGCAAGTCGGTCAATGGGGAGCCCAGAACCAGATAATCAGCGGGGTGCTGGCAGGCGCCAGGGACGCGAGGTTGACTGTCTCGCCGGTTGAAACTCTCAGAACATTAACATCTGGTAAAACAGAATCATAAGTGATTTGGGCGGTAGTTGGTGTTGGCTGCCCGGTTTGTCCAGCAGCCGTAGTTGGAGGGGTGGTTTCAGGGTCAGTTGGATTTGCTGGGCTGGGTGAATGACTGTCTGGGTTTTGGTCGGTGCTGCCGGGATTTTGCGAGGCGCTATTGGTTGGAGTGGGCGATTCGTTGGTCGGCGACTGAGTGTCGTCATCCGTGTCTGTGTCATCGCCAGTCTGGCTGGGGGGATTTTGAACTGAAACATTACTTGCGGAATTACCGGAATCGCCGCCGCAAGCTACGGCAGCCAAGCAAAGCACTGCCAGTGCAGCGAGCAACTTCCAGGCAACTGGTCTTGGCAGTTGTCTGGGCCGTTTTGGCGCACTAGTTTTGGGACTGGTCTGTGGGTTTGAATTAGGCTTCATACACTCTATTGCTGTTTTAGTTTAGGCCTATGTAAGGGGAGGTGGAATGTCATCAACCTAACTTCCTATTTTCCAAAATAATGAATAAAAGATGCATCTTTGCAAAATCTTTAAAAAGCTAATTTCCCTGAATGCTTGCCTAGATTGGGTTATTGGTTTGATGTCAGTGGCAAGAGCTGCTGGGCAAGCTGCGGGCTGGCGTCAGAGATCTCCCAAGGTTTCCAAAATCAAGTCTTCGTCCAGACTTCCGAATCTGCTGTCAATGAGGATTTGACCGTATTGGTCTAGCAGCATCCATGCAGGCTGGCCTCTGACTCCTAAAGATATCCATGAGCTGGAACTTTCGTCCCAGAGCATGTCGGGGGTGTTTGTGCCGGTTGCCTCTATGAAGTTTTGGGCGTAGCCATAGTCGTCTTGGGTGCCTAGGCCGATGACTTGGACTATGTTTTGGTGTTCTTGAGCGAACTGCTCAATGTCGGGGCCTTCCCGACGGCAAGTCGGTCAATGAGGAGCCCAGAACCAGATAATCAGCGGGGTGCTGGCAGGCGCCAAAGATGCGAGGTTGACTGTCTCGCCGGTTGAAACTCTGACAACATCAACATTTGGCAAAACAGAATCATAAATGATTTGGGGTGGTGCTGTGGTCGTGGTGGTAGTTGTGGTTGTGGTGGTGGTAGTAGTAGTTGTGGTTGTCGTTGTGGTGGTGGTTGTGGGTGGCGGCGACGGTGGTGCTGTGGTCGTTGTTGTTGTGGTTGTGGGCAGCGGTGGCAGTAGTACTGAGTGGGTTGTAATTCTTGTGGTAGTTGTTGTTATCGGAGCGGTAGTGGTGGTAGTTGTTGTCGTTGTGGTTGTTGTTGTGGGTGGCGGCGGCGCGGTCGTGGTAGTTGTTGTTGTTGTGGTGGTGGTTGTTGGTGGCTGGGGCTGGGTGGTGGTCGGAGGATCAGTTTCAGCACCAGTTGGGTTTTCATTATTGAGTGGGGGACTATCTGGGTTTTGAGCGTCTGAGCCGTTGTCGGTCTGCTCGGGGGGATCCTGAACCGCAGCAGTGTCAGTAGAACTATCTGAGTCACCGCCGCCACAGGCTGCGGCAGCCAAGCAAAGCACTGCTAGAGCAGCGAGTAGCCTGGGATAGGCAAAGGCGGGGGAGGTGGAATGTCATCCAATGGTTCTTCAGGAGGCTGCAAGTCTATGCTTGGTATCGTAATGCTTTGAGGTGGCGCAGTGGTAGTTGTAGTGGTTGTCGTTGGTGGCAGTTGGATTGGTGGTGGCCGCATCCCCGGAGCGACACTGATGGTTGTCGGTGGAGTGGTAGTCGTTGTGCTAGGTGGTGGTTCTGTAGTTGTAGGTGGGATAGTGGTTGTTGTCTCAGCAATGGTAGTGGACGTGGTAGTAGTAGTGGTAGTTGGCATCGGTTCTTCATCTGAGCCGGAGCAACTAGCAACGAAAAGCACCCCGACCGCTATCAACCCCGATACAAACAAATGTAGTCGCCGGTTGCCAAGTAACCGCTGTCTGGTTTGATCCTTTCTGGTTCTTCCTTGATTGAACCCAAGTTTTGTCAAAACCACTTGCCTTTCAACCAACTTCCTAGTTTCTAAAATAAAGCTCGATTTCGCTGAAATTTAACTTGGCTGCCTTGGCACAAAGCAAGTGTGCTACAGGACAGAAGCAGACCAAGAGAAGAAAACAGCCTAAAAGACATACGCCAAGTTGCTGGCAATGCGCTTGCCTGTTTCTTCATCCCCACTTATAGACACTCTGCTGTCTGCAATGGCAGTTTCGCAACTTTCGCGCCCTGCTGTGAGCCTGAAGAACAAGGGTAAGTCCATGGCGATGGCAACTGTCGCCGTGCCGCCGGCTGAGAACGATTCCACCACAGCTGCTCTTGAGTCTTCACTTTGCCGCTCCACTCGCAACATAATTTCAGGCCCACTAGAGGCTGCCGGGCTGAGTCGGAATTCAATGCGTGAATGAGCGGGGGCGCCTCCCAGTTTGCCTACTACAAAACCCATGGCGCGGCTCACTTCGCGCAGGACTTCTTCCATGACGGCCCCTGAGTCATTACCTGGCTGAGCTAGGGCTTGGCGGATGTCTTGCTCGTGCGTCCAACAGTCAAAAAGGCGGATTTTCATAAATCTGGCATAGGTATCTTGGCCTGCGGGAGTCCAAGACGGAGCATCAAAGTCTTTCTGTGTCATGGCTTCCAGCATGCCTATTCTTTTGGCCGTGATCTCCTTGAATTCAGCTAACACTTCGGCTGGAGTCCAACTGCGACGCTGCTCAACCCATTTTTCGTTAGCGGCGGCGATGTCATTTTTGATGTGGGCGAGATTGCCAATTTCCACATCGGGCAGGGGGTCTCCCGCTAGCATTCTTTCGGTGCCGATGATGTGGCTGATCTGGTCTTTCACCGACCAGCCGGGGCACTCAGTTGGGGTGTGCCACTGTTCGTCTGAGAGCGATGCGCAAAGTTTGGCGATTTCATCCCACTCCTGCTTCAACAGGGCTATGATTTGTGCTTTGTCTGATTCAGTCATTTTTTCGGTTGTGGATAAAGACTAGAAGGATTTACGCATTTTAACACAGAACTAGTCCCCAATTGTCGTTCTTTTGGCTACCGCTTCTGGGCTGCTTGTTCTGAGGCTACCGGTTCTGCTTGGCCTAAAAACACGGTCGTTCGGGACATTCGCTTGGCAGTGCTGGTTTGAGATATTTTATGCCAAAGCGAAACCGCAACCAGACACACAAAGAAAATCCCTGCAGCACACAGCGCCATGGCCGCGCTGGTAGCTACCCCCCAGTGATAACTGAAGGTTAATCCCAAAAACACCGACAATGCTCCAAAGACCACCGCCAGAAACATCATTGTCTGGACGCGTCTTGCCAGTAAAGCCGCCGACGCTGGAGGAGCGATCAAGAAGGCGAACACCAATAGGCTGCCCACAACTCTAAATGATGCTACCACAGCCAAAGTCAACATGGTCAGCAAACCCAATTCCACCAATCGTGGGTTGAAGCCCAGCAAAGCAGCTACGTCCGCATTGTAAGAAGCAGCTATCAATGGACGATAAAACAACAGCATCAACAGGAAGATCACCGCTGCGATAACGCCCTGCTGGAGAATGTCGCTGGAGGAAATCCCCAGCACATTTCCGAACAGAAATCGTTCAATAAAAACATCTCGGCTGCGGCTCAACAAGAGCACAGCCAAAGCCAAGGTGCTCACAAACAAAAGACCAATGACAATGTCGTTGGGCAAGGGTGAGTAGCGCCTCACCACGAACAACAGCACAATCACGGCTGCCGCTGAGGCTGCAGCTCCCAGCAGAGTGCTGCCTCCGACCAAAGCAGCCACGGCCACTCCAGGCAAAATGCCGTGCCCAAGCGTCTCTGCAAAAAAGCTCATGCCTCTGATGGTTATCCAAGAACCCACCAAAGAGGTGCTGACGACGGTCAACATGCTGGCAAAGAGGGCTTCTTGCAGCAGAGTGTGGTTAACGAAAGGTTGGAACCACCATTCCCATTGTGCTTCTAAGACCTCCATTGCGGTTTCTGGCCTTGTTTGTCAAACAATTTTGGTTCCAGATGATTCAATTTACCAAAAATGCAATTGCCGCAAGGGTGATTAGCATCGCCTGATGTGCTGGCCAAGCCGAAGGCTTTGTTCAGGTTGTCGTCTTGCAAGACTTCTGAGGCAGCCCCGTGAACTACCGCCCCATGGTTCAGCAGCAAAACCTGATCGCTTCTGGCAGCTTCGCTCAGCGTGTGAGTGGTAAAGACGACAGCCGCCCCGCGCTGCCTCTCCTTGTCAATTTCAGCAAAAAGCCTCTGCTGGCTGGTTATGTCCAAGCCGCTTTCCGGCTCATCCAGCAACAACAGGTCGGCTTGTTGCGCCAAACACATCGCCAAGCGGACTCGGCGCTTTTGTCCTCCTGACAATTCTCCAATTTGCCTGCTCAGCAGGTCGCCCACATCCATGCGCCGAGCTGCTTCAGCTATGGTATGTCGGTCTTGCTTGGAGAGGCGCTTGAATGCCCCTGTGGTGACGTAGCGTCCCATTACAAGCACATCCTTGACCCTCAGTGGCATCCAGAAGTCGGCACTGATAGTTTGCTCAGCCATCGCAATATTGGCGACATCATGCCAGCAGATCGTGCCCACAGTTGGATGCGTAAAGCCAGCCACGATGCGCAACAGGGAGGTTTTACCCGACCCATTGGGCCCGACTATGGCCGTGGTGGTGCCTTTTCGGAAAGAGACACTTACCCGATGCAGCACCTCCTGGGTGCCAAAAGCTAGGCAAACATCATCCAGCACGGCGGCTGAATTGTCTTGCTCATGCTCTGAATCATCACAGGCGGCAACGACATGGGCTTCGTTTTGTCCAGCCAGCAGATGCTCATCCAATGCGAGTTGGGAATTCCAAGATTTGGCTGAGGTTTCTGTGGATGAATGAAGGGTAGACATTTTTTGTGAAGAAATAGGTTGAAGCTGTCCAAGATTTTGGGTTGGGGTTGGATGTTGGAATTTGTATTTTTTTTCTATACTCAATGTTAGTGAGTCTTGGACAATACCAGAACCAATACCAAAACAAAAGACAAAGGAGACAATGTCAGCCATGTTTGCAAACACACCAGTTAGCCAGCCAGCATCTAGCAACGATTCAGCTAGGCGCAAAACCAACGAAGTCAGGCCGAAGCAGTATTTTGGCGGGCTTAAGCTCAAACTCACTGCAGCCGCCCTGATTTTTGGGGTGATTGCCCTCGTCGCCGCAGCTTGTGGTGAGTCCGAAGATGAGGCTAACCAGGTGGCACCTTCCACCACTCAGGAAGTGACCTCCACCACTCAGGTGGCGCCTTCCACCACTCAGCCAGAGGCTAGACAAGCAGAGACAGAGCAAGACGCCGCCCGACCTCAAGTGGCAGCAACCATTGACATCTGGGCCAGTGTGGTGGAAGATATGACTTGCGGGCAAGTTGATGTTACAACAATTATCCCCTCCGGTTCCGATCCGCACCATTATGAACCGGTGCCTCAAGACATCATTGCGCTACAGAACGCAGATTTGGTAGTGGTAAACGGCTTCAACCTTGAGGAGACTCTGCTTGACAACCCCAATATCCCAGATGATGCTCTAATGATTTCCGATTTGGCTGAGGAAGATGAACACGACGATGAGGAGGATGAAGACGGCCATGGCGATGAGGAGGACGAAGAGGAGGGGCATGATGATCATGATGATGAGGAGGAAGGCATCGATGAGGAAGATGAAGACGGCCATGGCGATGAGGAAGATGAAGAGGAGGGGCATGATGATCACGATGATGAGGAAGACGAAGATAGCCATGGCGATGAACATGGCCACTCCGATGATGGCGACGACCCCCACCTTTGGTTTGATTTCCACATTGTGGAGGAGGCAGTGGAGCAAATAGCTGGAGAACTTTCTCCCCTAGTCTCCGACGCAGAAGCCTTAGAAAACTGCACAGAGAGCTATCTGGCTGAACTGGAAGAAACGGAGAGTTTTGTCAGTGAGAGACTACTCAGTGTCCCAGAGGCAAGCCGAATACTTGTAACCCAACATCAGACTTTGGAACGTCTGGCCGACAGGTATGGCTACACAATCCTGGGCAGCCTCATTCCTTCCACATCTACTTTGGCTGAGGCAGACATCAGAAATACGATCGAGTTGGAAGAGGCCATTCAAGAAGTGGGAGTCAAAGCCATTTTTGTGGATGTATCAGGCGACAACTCAGACGTTCAAAACTTTGCAGAACGAGCAGGCGTGCAAGCCGTATCGCTATACACTGAGACGCTTTCCGAATCAGGTGGAGAAGCCGACAGCTACCTCAAGCTAATGAGGGTAAATTCCCAGAGAATTGCCGACGCTCTAGCTTAGAGCTGCTAGGTAATTCGTTTTTCTGCGGGCGCACTGCAAACAAGCAGTGGCAGGCTGAAGCGGGCCAAGGCTAGGGCGCGTCAAAGCTACGGGCTCTAGCTGCGGTTGAACCGCTGTCAACATTCAGGGTTATCCCGGTGATGACTTCAGCTTCGCGGCTAGCCAAATATACACAGGCGTGGCAGACGTCATCGGCTGTGGCGGGCCGCGTCAAACCCATCGCTTCAATTTCGGCCTTGCGCTGGGGTGAGTTGCTGGCGTCTCGGGTTGCGTGAAGAATGTAGCCCAACTGAACGGTATTGCAGCGGATACCTTCGTGGGCGTAGTCCAGCGCAATGGAGCGGGTCAGCGCATTGAGAGCCCCTTTGGCGGCGGTGTAGGCTGCCAGCTTTGGGGAAGCCCGTTCGGCCGTGCGTGAAGAAATATTCAGAATGGAGCCCCTACCAGCTTGTTGCATGGCTGGTATGGCTGCACGGCAGATCAAGCCAGCGGCTGTAACGTTCACACGCAGGATTCTGCTCCAAGTCTCAGCAGTGTTTTCAGTTACAGGCCCGTCGCCTTCCAAGTCAACTGCGTTGTTGACCAGAATTGTGAGTTGCCCGAATTGATCCAACGCCTGTCTCACAAGGTCATCGCCACAAGTATCAGACAGCAGATCCACGGCTACGAAAACAGCTTCACCACCACCAGATTCAATAGTTCGGCAAACAGCTTCACCCCGCTCAGCGTTGCGCCCAGCCACCACTACCTGCGCTCCTTCCGCCGCGAACCTCAATGCCAAAGCCTTGCCCAATCCTGAAGTGGCACCGGTGATTAGGGCAGTTTCCCCAGACAGGCGGCCCTTGGCCTGCGCGTTGTTGCCCTTGGCTTGGGTAATGCTGTCTTTGGGCTGTGCCGCCTCACTCCTGGGCTGCGTACCCCCAGATGAGTTCACGCCGCTTGCCCGCTTGAAGTTGTTCCAAAAGACTGATGTGCCATCAACCGCTAGATTAGCTTTAAAAAACAAGCCGAAAAAACCAAGTCAAAAATCGCAAAAAATCAGGAGGTCAATTGTGAGCAAAAAACATTTGGAAGGCAAAAACGTTCTGGTAACGGGAGCTGGGCGAGGCATTGGCCGGGCGGTTGCTCTGCGCTGCGCGCAGGAGGGCGCCAGAGTGGTTGTCTGTGATTATGGCGTAGCTCAAGATGGAAGCGACCCCACCAGCGAAGTTGCCGATGCTGTGGTGGCTGAAATCCAAGCAGCTGGCGGTGAGGCTGTGAGTGTAGCTGGTGATATCTCAGACATGTCGGTTGCCGAAGGGGCCGTGCGGATGGCTGTGGGCCGGTGGGGTTCTATCGACGGCGCTGTCTGCGTGGCAGGCATATTGCGCGAGCGGATGCTTTTCAACATGACCGAAGAGGAATTTGATGATGTCATTCGGGTGCACCTGAAGGGGCACTTCACGGTCTTTCGCCATGCTTCTGCCATCATGCGCAAACAAGACACGGGCGGTTCGCTGGTGGCATTCACTTCCGGAGCCCATACAGGCAGTGTCTCTCAAGCCAACTATGCTGCTGCCAAGTCTGGCATCGTGGGGTTGACCCGTAGCGCGGCGCTGGGATTGTCACGCTATGGGGTGAGGGCCAACGCCGTGGCTCCCATTGCACGAACGCGGATGTCGGCTGGTGTGCCGACTGAGATGTCCGACATGGGGGAGCCAGAGGACGTGGCGCCGATGGTGGTGTATCTGCTGTCTGACGCCAGCAAAGATGTAACAGCTCAGATGTATACGATTACAGGCAATAAGATCGCCGTTTGGAATCAGACAGTAGAAATACGGGAGATGCGGGCTGCTACAGACCAGTGGAGTGTGGACGACATTGTGGCCCGGTTTGACGAAGTCGGTCAGGAAGTGCATCCTTTCATGGTGGAAGTTGAGCGTCGCCGTCAAGATGCTCTGGCGGGCAGCCGTCCAAATCAATAGTGAGGCTGTGCCAAAGCGAGGCGCCAAAGCGAGGACTGTGCCGATGAGCCAAATCACACCCGAGCCTGCGCCGCGAGCTGGTGCGCCGCGGGAAGCTGAATCCGTGCCTGCGGTTGGTTTGCCACAAGAAGCCGACGTGTCGCAAGCAACCGGTGCGTCCCCTGCGTCATCAACCTCTGTTCCCACGGCAGATTTTGCGCCCGTTGCCCCCGAATATCCACCCTCCAGAAATCTGCTGGAAGGCAAACGTGTGGTCATCACGGCAGCTGCCGGATCGGGCATCGGCAACGCCGTAGCCAGACGTTGCGTAGAAGAAGGGGCTGACGTGGTTATAAGCGACATCCACAGGCAGCGCCTGGCTGCCGCAGGGGAGGAGTTGGCAGCTATACGAGACTCCAAGGTGGTCGGCGTGCTTTGCGATGTGACTTCGGAGCGAGATGTGCAAAAGCTGGTGGATGTGGCCGAAACGGAGATGGGACGCATTGACGTCATGATCAACAACGCCGGTCTGGGCGGCACGGCCAATCTGACGGAGATGACCGACGAGCAGTGGTTCAAAGTGGTAGACATCACCCTGACTGGCACCATGCGCTGCACGAGAGCGGCTTTGCGACACATGATGCCCAGACGCAGCGGTGTGATTGTGAACAACTCATCTGTGCTGGGTTGGAGAGCCCAAGCGGGACAATGCCACTACGCTGCCGCCAAAGCCGGGGTGATGGCTTTGACCCGATGTGCCGCTATGGAGGCTGCCGAAGCTGGCGTGCGGGTCAACTGCGTGGCGCCCAGTCTGGCCATGCATCCTTTCTTGGCTAAAGTCACCACTGAAGAACTGCTGGCAGAGTTGACCGACAAGGAGGCCTTCGGGCGCCCTGCTGAGGTTTGGGAAGTAGCGAATGTGATGGTTTTCTTGGCTAGCGACTTGTCTTCGTATATGACCGGCGAAGTGGTGTCTGTGTCTAGCCAGCGTGCCTGATTACTTAGGGCTGGGAGCTAGGAGCGAGCTAGTCGTGTTAGCTGTGTCATCACCGAGAGAAAGGGGTTGATAAATTCAGCTTCAGCTGATAAATATCAGCTAAATTTTTAAAATGCAATCCTCAAGAAAAGGAGCAAATAATGAGTAAACGCAGTAGCAACGAATCCGGAACTCCATGCTGGGTGGAATTGACTAGCACCGATGTCGAAGGGTCGAAGCAGTTCTACGGAGAGCTTTTTGGCTGGGACTTTGTGGGCAATGCGGCCACCGAAAACGCTATCTATACGATGTGTTTTCCCAAGGGCGACTTGGAAAACCCCATCGCAGCCATGATGTCACCTATGCAAATGCCTCCCGCTGATGAGCCGCCTGCGGATATGAAAATGGCTGCTCCCGATACGGAAGCACCCCCAGAGATGTCATTTTGGGCAACTTATGTCTCGGTGGATGACATACAAGACGCCGCCACCAGAGTCACAGCAGCAGGTGGACATATCATGATGGAGCCCATGGAAGTTACCCCGCTGAGCGGTGAGACGGTCGGCAAGATGGCTGTGTTCATGGACCCTGCTGGTGCCGCGCTTTGTCTTTGGGAGCCAATGGCACACATTGGTGCAACCATCGTAAATGAGCCCGGAACCTATTGCTGGAGTGAACTGAATCTTCCCACCGACATCAAAGAGGTATTGCCGTTTTACCAAGAGGTCTTCGGCTGGCAGCCATTCGAACACACGGAAACCCCCATGGGCTACACAGAATTCAAACTGAATGAGCAACCTGTAGCCGGAGGCATGACCATTCCTGCCGATGCTCCAGGCGCTGAGTCTATGCCACCCCACTGGGCTGTATATTTTGCAGCCAAAGATGTGGACGCCACCCACAGCAAGGCGCAAGAACTTGGGGCGATGAGCCTTGTGGGGCCGATGGACATCCCAGGCGGCAGATTTGCCACGATGCTAGACCCGCAGGGCGCAGCCTTCAGCTTCTGCTGGATGCACGATATGGAGGAATAACCCAAACCTGTGGGCCCGCTGAACGGCATTCGAGTCATTGAGCTAGCCGGCATCGGACCCACTCCGTTTGCCGGCATGATGCTCTCAGACATGGGGGCAGAGGTCATCAGGATTGACCGTGTGGGAGGTTCAACCAACCCTGTCGCCTCCTCATCAGGGCCTATGGAGCGAGGCAAACGCTCTGTTCAAGTAGATCTAAAGCAGCCTGAAGGAGCAGAAGTTGTCCTGAGGCTAGTGGAAACAGCCCAAGTGCTGCTGGAAGGGTTTCGAGCCCAGGTAGCTGAACGGCTAGGAGTCGGCCCCCAGGAGTGCCTCAGTCGCAATCCCAAGCTGGTCTATGCCAGGATGACTGGCTGGGGACAGCAAGGCCCGCTAGCCACAAGCGCAGGCCACGATATCAACTACATCTCCTTGGCTGGGCCACTGGCCCACATCGGTAGGCAAGGTCAGCCTCCCAGCGTCCCGTTGAACCTAATTGGCGATTTTGGAGGTGGCTCGGCTTTTGTGGTGTTGGGGATCTGCGCTGCCCTGCTGCATGTAGCCAAAGGAGGCGAAGGTCAAGTTGTGGATGCTGCCATGGTTGATGGCGCTGCTTATCTGTTGTCTCCCCTCTATGCCGCCCACAACTCTGGTTTCTGGGCTGATGAGCGGGGTACCAACATGTTGGATTCCGGGGCTCATTTTTATGACGTCTATGAGACAGCCGATCGTAAATGGCTGGCAGTGGGAGCCATTGAACCTCCCTTTTACGCCGCGCTGTTGCTGGGCTTGGGTTTGAGCGAAGCAGATTTGCCCCACCAGATGGATCGGAATTCCTGGCCGGAAATGAAAGCCAAGTTCGCGGCGATTTTCAAGTCTAAGACCAGTCAGCAATGGCAGGAAGTCTTTGACGGCACCGATGCGTGTGTATCGCCAGTGCTGACCATGGGGGAGACCCGCGAGCACCCCCAAGCCAAACAGCGAGCTGCATTCTTTGACACCTGCGGGCAGAGCCAGCCGTTCCCCGCGCCGCGCTGGAGCGCAACCCCGGCTGAACCAGCCCAAGAATCTGACACTTCGGGCGAAGCTACCGATGAGGTGCTGGCAGAGTTGGGCTATGAGACGGCCCAGATCGAGCAGTTGCGCGAGCGCAAGGCTGTGGGCTGAGCCGAAAAGCCTAGAGCAAGCCGAAAGAAAGCCAAAGGAGACAGCAGAGCGTGGCGTGGGATTTTTCGACAGAGCCCGAATTCCAAGAGAAGCTGGACTGGATGCAGAACTTTCTCAGCGAGGAAATTCTGCCGCTTGAAACCCTGGTGGAGGAGTTGAATGGGCAGCAGTGGAGAGCACTCACAGCCCCTCTGAAGCAAGAAGTCAAAAACCGAGGCCTGTGGGCTTGCCATCTAGACCCTGAGTTGGGCGGACAGGGTTATGGACAGGTGAAGCTGGCGCTGATGCATGAGATACTTGGGCGTTCTTTTATCGCTCCTGCTATTTTTGGCAATGCTGCTCCCGACAGTGGTAATGCCGAATTGCTAGCCATCGGCGGCAACGAAAAACAAAAACGCAAGTGGCTCACCCCTTTGTTGAACGGGGAATTACGCAGTGCTTTTTCCATGACCGAGCCGGATGTTGCCGGTTCCGACCCCACGCTGATTCAAACTCAAGCAGTGCTAGATGGCGATGAGTATGTCATCTCAGGGCACAAATGGTTTACATCCAACGGCTCGGTGGCTGATTTTCTCATTGTCATGGCGGTAACCAATCCTGAAGTCCACCCCTACCAGGGCTGTTCCATGCTGGTGGTTCCAACGGACACGCCGGGTGTGGAGATAGTGCGTGACGTAGCCAATATGCACCATCCCTACGATGCGCCTTTTGCCCGCCAGCCCGCCGGTCATGCTGAGATCAGATACAACGATGCCAGAGTGTCCAAGGCAAACCTGATCGGCCAGCCAGGAGATGGCTTTGTGCTGGCGCAAAAGCGGCTGGGGCCTGGTCGGATTCATCATGCCATGCGTTGGATTGGGCAAGCTAGACGAGCCTTTGACATGATGTGTGAGCGGGCGCTGTCCAGGTATGCTCATGGATCGCTGCTGTCTGAGAAGCAGATGATTCAGGATTTCATCGCTTCCACCAAAATAGAAATTGAAGCCACCAAAATGTTGTGCATGTACGCTGCCTGGCACATGGACACCTATGGATCGTCGGCCTCAAGAGTGGAGATAGCCATGATCAAGGTCTATGCCACCAAGATGCTCTTCAATGCTATCGACCGGGCTATTCAGGTACACGGAGCTTTGGGCTACACCACCGATTTGCCCTTAGAAGAGATGTATCGCGTGGCCAGGGCGTCGCGTATTTTGGATGGGGCTGACGAAGTTCATAAGGTCACCATCGCTCGCAAGACGCTCAAGGAATATGAGGCCGTAACGGGATGGCCCAGCGAGCACGTTCCGACTCGGCGCCAGGCAGCTTGGGAGAAGTTTGCCGACTTGTTGGAACCTGGCGTGGTGAATGGCTAGGCTACATGGGTTTCGGGGCAGCAAAATGTCCGACAAAACGTCCGAGCTAGTAAGTCAAACTAGCAAGGCGTGGCCAAGGCAAACAAGTGCGCTTGGTCGTCTTGGTTTTCTGGCGGAAAGACTTGAATGCGGTTTGTCTCAAGCAGAAAAACAAGATGTGCCAGCACCGACTGGGCTGCCGGTTGGTGCAGTTCTTTAGGCTTGTCGCTATACATTTGGGCCACCAAGCTAGCTATGGTCATTGGCATTGATTTCAGGTGATGCAGGATTTGTGCGGTGCGCTGCTCTCGGTGCCCCAGCATGGCTTGCACAAAATCTTGTGGCGAAAACTTAGGCGACTTTTGAATGCTGGGACCGTGAGTGGGGTAATAGGTTGTATCGCGCCTGGCTAAAAGCAGGCTAAGGCTGTCTAGGTAGGCAGCCAGGTTGCCATGAGGCGGAGGAATGATGGTGGAAGACCAGCCCATGATGTGATCGCCCGTGAAGAGGGTGCTTTCCTGTTCCAGAGCGAAACACAAGTGATTGGAAATGTGCCCAGGTGTGCAAAGACACTCAATAGTCCAATCCTTGCCGTGGACTATATCGCCGTGCCGGAGCGTTTCCTGGGGGGTGAATTCAGTGTCGCCTGATTTTTCTGTATCGTCCGCTGATTTCGCGGTCGTCACCTCTGTGTCCCCTGCTTCCTTACCACCTGATTTTCTAGTTGCCTGTGAGGTGTCCGTGCCCAGCTGCGCACCATCGCCCTCTGAGCCAATTTTGCCTGTGTTGAATTCATAGGGATAGTCCTGCGGGTCAGCCGGATGGGGGCCGAACCCAAAAGTTCTGGCCCCTGTAGCTTCGGCCAGCGCAGTCGTTGCAGGCGAATGATCTCGGTGTGTGTGGGTGACCAAGATATGCGTTATTTCTTCACCCCGAACGGCACCCAAGACAGCCTTGATATGCTTATCGTCTGACGGGCCAGGGTCTATGACTGCTACCTTGCCCCTGCCGATGATGTAGGTTCCAGTGCCCTTGAAGGTGAATTTGCTGGGGTTGTTGGCGGTAACACGGCGCACCAGCGGAGACAACTGCTCACACTGTCCCCAAGTCACCTCGTGGTCGGTGTTGAGGAATTCCTCCAAGGGTGCGTGTTCACTCACCGCTGGGTTTGCCAAGCTGGTTTGAGGTCTGCGATACCTGCCCAGTGCTGGCAGCCAGATAAGCAGGCTTTTCGCCCCCTCCGTGAACTTTGATGTTGGCGCCTGTCATCCACTTGGCTAGAGGCGAAGCCAGAAATAGGCATGTATCGGCAATGTCTTCGGGGGTGCCCATGCGCCCTGCAGCAATGGTGTTGCCGACTTGCTTGATGCCCTCCTCGTCTCCGTAGAACAAATGGGCATTTTCAGTAACCAGAAGCCCAGCTGTAACTGTCAGCACCCGGATTTTGGGGGCCCATTCCACCGACAGCGTCTCGCTCACATTGATCAAACCCGCCTTGGCAGCCCCGTAAGCCACGCCATACGGATTCGGACGCAGTGCTGCCACGCTGGAAATGTTCAAAATCACACCCCCTGTCTCTTGGGCCGACATGGTCGGATAGACAGCTTGGGCAAACATAATGGGTGCCAACAGATTGAGGGCCACAACTCGCTCATTGAAGCGCGGCGAAGCCTCAGCCGAAGCTACAGGAGGGGCGCCCCCGGCGTTGTTGACCAACACGTCTATACGACCGTGCGCCTTCAAAGTTTCCGATACCACATTTTGGATATCCTCTGATTTGCGCACATCGGCTGCCACAAACATGGCCTTGGCCGAGTTGCCTGTCTTGGCTATTTTGGCTGAAGGAACTTCTCCAGGCTCGCCCCGAGCGCAGACGACCACATTAGCCCCGGCCTGCAGAAAAGCTTGTGTGATGCCTTTGCCCAAGCCCTTGGTGCCACCAGTTACGATGACTGTGGAATCCGAAAAATCAAAATTATTTGAAGTCATTGTGTGCGGCTGCTGCTTTTGAAGAGGCTATTTCATGCTAGCCTTTTAGCAGTGGAAGTTCAGCGGGAGATGCCAGCCATGTCGCCTCCGTCGGTGGTGGCGATAGGCGTATTTGACGGGGTTCATCTGGGACATCAGGAAATTTTCAACAAGGTCACCACTCAGGCAGCGCAGGACTATCTGCTGTCAACCGTGTTGACGTTTGAACCCCACCCGGCTTTTTTGCTGCGACCCAAAAATGCGCCGCAGCTGCTCACCGGCCTAGAACACAAGCTTTCTTTGTTTGAGCAGTGCGGTATTGAAAGAACAGTGGTACTGGAATTTGATGAGAAGCTAGCTTTGGCAGCTCCCGAGCAGTTCATCAAAGATTGTCTGGTGGATTCACTGAACGCTCGCTCGGTGGTGGTGGGGAAGGATTTTCATTTTGGCAAAAGCCGGGCTGGCTCCGTTGAGACTTTGAAACAGGCAAGCTCACAGCATGACTTCATAGTGGAAGCTGTGGGGCTTTTCAGTCTGCCGTCTGCTCCAGAGCCTATTTCTTCAACTGCCATCAGAAGGGCTTTGGCTGGGGGTCGGGTAAGTGAGGTAACCAGAATGTTGGGGCGGCCGTATTCCATTGAGGGAGAAGTCATCGTGGGCGACAGGCGAGGGCAGACCATCGGTTTCCCCACCGCCAATCTGCCGGTTTCCCAAGAGCGCGCTTGGCCCGCCGACGGCGTTTATGCGGGCTGGTTCACCGATGAGGGGCGGGTGCGGCGCCCGTGTGCCATCAATATCGGGCGGCGCCCGACGTTTTATCACCATGCTGAGCATTCCGTCTTGGAAGCGCATGTCCTGGACTTTGAGGGCGACCTCTATGGGCAGTTTGTGGAAGTTGAGTTTGCGGAGTTTCTGCGCAGTGAGAGACGCTTTGGCGGCATTGAAGAACTGAAAGAGCAGCTTCAGAAAGACATTGAAAGATGTCGGGTGATTCTGGGAGCGACATAGTGTCCATTTCCGCTGGAAGCATGTCTGCTGGGAGCCGAGCGGCATCAAGTCCGCATTTCGGCACGACTACCCAGGCGGAGACTCAGGCAGAGACGACCCCAGCCGTAAATCCAGCTGTTTTGCCCACCAGCGGGGCACCTACATTAATTCTGCTGCGCCACGGCCGCACAGTGCTGAACAATCAAGACAGACTGCAGGGTACCACCGATGTCGACTTGGATTTTCACGGGCAAAGTCAGTCCCGCAAGGTCGGCAAGTTCATTCGTGCTTTCTACAATGTGGATCAAGTCATATCGTCGCCGTTGAAGCGCACACGCCAGACCATTCATTACGCGGGCTTTGACGAGCTGCCCTTGCTGGAAGATCGGCGCTTTGCTGAGATTGACTACGGGGAATGGGAAGGCGATGCGATTGCTTTGCGAGCCTCAGACATGATTGACCGGTGGAACATGGATGTGAACTTCGCTCCGCCAGGCGGGGAGTCCATAGCATCCTTGTTTGAGCGTGTGAGCGCTGCTTGCGAAGAGTTGATGCATGCCGACCAAAAGAGCAATGTGCTGGTTTGTTCCCATGCCACGCCGATCAAGGCTGCGGTTGTCTGGGCGTTGGGTGGAGATGCCAAGATGATCATGCACATTCATTCACGCCCGGCGTCTATAACGGTGATTGCACAGACGCCCTTCGGTAGAGTTCTGGTGGGTTATAACGAGCGCCCGCAGTCAGAGAACGCGTTTCACTGAGGCGAGAGGGTAGCGGGGAGTATTACTTCGATCCCGAGGCTCCCAAGACGTTTTGAATCGTTGATTCGGTCTGACACCAACTGAGGGAGTTAAAGGCCGGCAGGGAAGGTTTGCAACAGCCCAAAACTACTATGCCTGTGTGGCATTCAGATACCAGATCGAGGCCCCAAAAGTTCTAGGTGTCAACATTTTCCTGGATACAAATGTTGTAGCCAATCCAAATTTGCGCGACTTTATAGTTGCTGCAGAGCAAAGCGGACTGTGTCGCCTGTCCATTTCAGATTTTGTGATCAGCGAGTGGGGGCCAATGGTCGCGAGCATTTCAGCGAACCCAGAACTCACTTTTGACCATGAACAAAAAGCATTTTGACCCACGGGAGATGAAAGATTTGGATTTGCTAGTAGACAGCCTCAATTTCGTCTTCGCCTAGGTTGCTCTATGCTCTCCCCTTTTTGTGGCATACTTTTGCTCTTTTGTCGATTCGCAACGGCAGCGCAGCAGCGCATGTTTGCATGGTCATCCAGTATTGGTTTGAGTGAAGAATGTATCACCTTGTCAGAGCTTTGGTTGCAACCGAAGGTTATCACCTTGAGGCGGACAGTTAGCCTTCAGAAGCTCTCCGGGTTGGCAATCACACTCTCAGGCACTGGGTGGCGAAACAGCTTGGAAGCATTGCGCCAGCACATATCGGCTACTTCGTCTTGGGGAATTCCAGCTAGCTGAGTGTGCAGCATCTCCTGGGTGTTAGGCCAAGTGCTGTCGGCGTGGGGGTAGTCGGATTCCACCAGAATATTTTCTACTCCGATGACGTGCCGTTGCGCGAAGGCCGACGGGTCGTCTATGGCACAGACCCAGAAGTTGCGCCTGAAGGTTTCAGCCGGGCTGATGTCTACGTCGTTCCAAGTGCCATACATGGAGTCGTAGCGCCTGACGTGCTCTAAGCGATCCAGCAGACCGGCCACCCAGCCTATGCCGCCTTCCGACAGGCAGATTTTAAGGTTTGGAAAGCGCACGGGGATTTTGGAGTAGAGCCAGTCGCAGGCAGCAAACATGGCATATCCGAAAAACAGCACTCCGACGGTGTCGGCTGGCGCATCAGGTGCAGTGGAAGGGGAGGTGCCGGAGCTGCCGATGTGAACGCAAATGACTGTTTCGGTCTCTTCGCAGGCAGCCATGAAAGGATCCCAGTATCCCGTGTGAAGCGATGGCAGGCCCAGCATGTGGGGCGCTTCTGAGAAGGTGACGGCTTTGAAGCCTTGCTCGGCGTTGTGGCGAATTTCTTGAGCGGCTACCTCGGGGTTGAGCAGGTAGGGGAGCTGCATGGGGATGATCCGATTTGGGTCGGCCGCAGCCCATTCTTCCATGTGCCAATCATTCCAAGCCCGTACCAAGGCAAGAGCGAATTCAGCGTCATCGGTAATTTGCTGCAAACGATGGCCGCAAAAGCCCGGCAAGAAAGATGGAAAGCAAAGCGAAGCATACACCCCATCCAAGCTCATATCGGCCAGACGGGCTGAAATGTCCCAGGCGCCTTGGCGCATCTGGTCAAAACGGGTTGGGTCAAAGCTGTATTCGTCCACCGGGCGTCCCGCCACGGCGTTGAAGCCAACATTTAACAATGTTCTTAATTTGATTGTTAAACATTTAGCTTAGAGATATATGACAACCGCGGGCATTGTTTTGGTAGCAGCCGGTTTCGCTGCTTGGGGTGTTGGTGCCGTATGGGTGTCAGTGATTAACTTGCAGACGAAAATCCTGCCGAAGCAAATCATCTGGCTCACGGGGGGAGTTGTGCTAGTGCTTTTCACTGTGGCGGCTATTTTGGAGGGTGAGCCGTCCAGGATTTTGGAGTTCCTGCTGGCGGGTGCCTCCTGCTCGGCGATCTTTTACATCATTTACACCATCTATCCAGAGGGGATTGGGTTTGGGGGTGTCAGGTTGGTGACTCTGAATAGTCTAACGGTTGGCTGGTTTGGCATTTCAGCCGCCTGGGTGAGTTTGGCACTGGGAGTTGTGCTAGCTTTTTTTCTGTCGGTTTGGCTTTTGATCAGGCATGGGGTAGGTAAGGGTTCGAAGATTGAATCTCCGATCGGGCCTATTTTGGTGGCCGGAGCAGGCGTGGCCGCGCTGTTGGTAACAATGTTCTTAATTTGATTGTTAAACATTTAGCTTAGAGATATATGACAACCGCGGGCATTGTTTTG
This sequence comes from Candidatus Hopanoidivorans cymbastelae, assembly GCA_028283145.1. GTDB lineage: Bacteria > Actinomycetota > Acidimicrobiia > Acidimicrobiales > Hopanoidiivorantaceae > Hopanoidiivorans > Hopanoidiivorans cymbastelae. Next base: position 34,496 of record JAPYNY010000066.1, on the reverse strand, counting down.
GTAGCAGCCGGTTTCGCTGCTTGGGGTGTGGGGGCTGTATGGGTATCGGTGATTGACCTGAAGGAGACAAGACTGCCGACAAGAATCATCTGGTCCACGGCAGGAGTTGTACTAGCACTTTATATTGTGGCTTCCATTGTGGAGAGCGAGCCGTCCAGAATTTTGGAGTTCCTGCTGGCTGGGGGATCCTGCGGTGCCATCTTTTACATCATCCATTACATCATCTACATCATCCGCTCAGAATGGTTGGATTTGGGGTTAGGGGATGTCAGGTTGGTAACTCTGAATGGTCTAACGGTTGGCTGGTTTGGCATTTCTGCAGCTTGGGTGGGCATGGCGTTGGGCTTTGTGGTGGCTTTTCCGTTGTCGGTCTGGTTTTTGATCAGGCACGGAGTACGCGAAGGTTTGAAGAAAAAATCGCCGTTTGGCCCTTTCCTAGTGGCTGGGGCAGGTCTATCTGCTTTGCTGGAAGTTTTAGGCATTAACCTCATCCAAGAGCTCCAAGAAATAGGCGAGAACGCTCAAACAGGCAACATATCTGCTTTGCTGGAGGTTTTTGGAATTATTAACTGGCCATAGCGTGGCTTGTCTCAGCGCAACTCGTTCTGGAGTGCCCCGTTCCAACGCGCCCTTTGACTTGCCTTAGTGCACCGCACCTGAACACAACCCACTCAGCATTGCGGTTGCATTGCCTGATTTTTTGAGATAAAATTACTTCACGCTGGCCGGGAATTCCAGCAACATATCAAACCTTGAGGCCGACATACCCGTGGGCGAGGCGACCCGGCTGTCCCCACCGGCCACATTGAGGTTCTTTGCAAGAGACAGGACAACAAAAATGCTTCGGATTCAGACCCGCCTACCGGAACGTTATACCTCAGCTTCCCCCGAACAACTCCACAACTGGATTGGCCAAGCCAAAGCAACACTTGGTGAATCGCTGTTCATCTTGGGGCATCACTACCAGCGCGATGAAGTGATGTGCTGGGCTGATGCCAGAGGCGACTCCTTCAAATTGTCGCAGTTGGCCAGTGCCCGCCCACAAGCTCGCTACATTGTCTTTTGCGGCGTGCACTTCATGGCCGAATCAGCCGACATCTTGACGTCAGACGACCAAACCGTCATCCTGCCCGATTTGAATGCTGGCTGCTCCATGGCTGACATGGCTGATCTTGAAGACGTGGAGGAGTGCTGGGATGCGTTGGATGCCATTGTTGACATCAACCGAGTCATACCCATTACCTATATGAATTCTTCAGCCGACATAAAAGCCTTCGTTGGACGCCACGGCGGTGCCGTCTGCACTTCCAGCAACGCCAAGGCTGTGCTCACCTGGGCGTTGGAGCGCGGCGACAAGGTGCTGTTTTTCCCCGACCAGCATCTGGGGCGCAACACTGGTTTTGACTTGGGCTACCAGGCGGGCGACATGAAGCTCTGGAATCCGAGATTTGAGTTGGGTGGCTTGGAAGAAAAAGACTGCAAAGAAGCCACTCTGTTGCTGTGGAAGGGGCATTGTTCCATCCACCAGAGATTCACATCGCAGCATGTGGCCGACTTTCGTCAAGAGCACCCGGATGGTTTGGTGGTAGTTCACCCGGAATGCGACCACAGTGTGGTGGAAGTGGCAGACAGTGTGGGATCTACCGAGCACATCATCGCCTATATAGCACAGGCAGCACCTGGCAGTGTCATCGGAGTCGGCACTGAAATCCACCTGGTCAATCGCCTGAATGAGGAAACTCTCGACAAGATTGTACTCACGCTAGACCCACTGGTGTGCCCCTGTGCCACCATGTTCCGCATTGATGCAGCTCACTTGGCTTGGATTTTGGAAGGACTAGTGGATGGCAAAGTCCGCAACCAGATTAGAGTTGCGCCTGAGATAGCTACGGAAGCCATATTGGCGCTGGAGCGGATGTTGCAGATTTGCTGAAAGCGCCCTGCCAAAGTTTGCGTCAGCCAGCACAAAAATAGCAATCTAGAATTCCCTATGTGATAGAGCGACCAGAGGCTGGAAGTGTTCCAGGCCAACCCGGCGTCTATCACTTCAAGGACGCCCACGGGCGAATTCTCTATGTTGGCAAAGCTAAATCCTTGCGCGCCCGGCTTGCTAGCTATTTTGTCGACCCCCGAACGCTGCTGCCCCGCACCGCACAGATGATGCGCGCCGCCAAGTCGGTGGACTGGATTGTAGTGGATACCGAGGTGGAGGCTTTGCTGCTGGAGTATTCGCTCATCCAAAAGCACCAACCTCGCTTCAACATCCGCTATCGGGACGACAAAAGCTACCCATTTTTGGCACTTACTTTGGTGGATGAATGGCCTCGTGCCATGGTCGTGCGGGGCAAGAAAATCAAAGGCAACCGCTATTTCGGCCCATTTGGGCACGCTTATGCCATCCGTGAAACTTTGGACTTGCTACTGCGCACCTTCCCCATCAGGACTTGCAGCGAAAACAAATTCCGCCATCACGCCAAGCTGGGCCGACCTTGCTTGTTGTTTCACATAGAAAAATGTGCCGGGCCATGCGTGGGGGAGGTTGCCAAAGATGACTATGACCACATGGTGGCTGAATTGATTCAATTTCTGGAAGGCGACACCGACGAATTCGTAGAGCGACTTAAGGAGAAGATGCAAGCTGCTGCCGCGGATCTCAATTTTGAGCTTGCCGTGCGTTGGCGCGACCGCTTGGCCAGTGTGGAGCGGGCGGTGGAAAAACAGCAGATGGTGGATGACAAGCGGGAGGATTTTGATGTCATCGGCATTTGTGATGACGAGTTGGAAGCCGCGGTGCAGGTTTTCTTTGTGCGCAAGGGCAAGGTGCTGGGGCGGCGGGGCTTCATAGTGGACAAAGCCGAGGATTTAAGCTCGGCCGATTTGACAGCTCGCATCTTGGAACGGATTTATCACGAGGAGAACCCACTGGGCAGCCCCAAGCATGTTTTCGTGCCCGCGGTGCCCAACAACGCGGGACTATACCGAAGCTGGCTCTCGGACATGCGAGGCTCACAGGTGGCTATTTCAGTGCCCCAGCGTGGCGCCAAACGCTCCTTGGCTGAGACGGTACACCGCAATGCGCAGGAGTCCCTCACCCGTCATCGCCTCAAGCGAGCCAGCGACCACAACAGTCGGGCCCGTGCGCTGAACGACTTGGCTAGATATCTCAATTTACCCGAAGCCCCGCTGCGCATTGAGTGCTATGACATGAGCCACCTCTCGGGGCAGGACTATGTCGGCTCAATGGTGGTGCTAGAAGACGGCTTGCCACGCAAGAAGGACTACCGACACTTTCGGCTCCGCGATGTGAGAGAAAACAACGACTTCGCGGCTATGGAAGAGGTGCTCACCAGGCGGCTGGAGAAGTATCTGGAAGCTCAAGCCGAACCAGTTGCGGAAGGAACTTCTTTTGCTTATCCACCGGGATTGTTGCTGGTGGACGGAGGCAAAGGGCAATTGGGGGTGGCAACCAAGGTATTGCGCAATTTGAATTTGGATATTCCCGCGGCTGCGCTGGCCAAGGAATTTGAAGAGGTGTTCATCGTGGGGCGGTCTGCTCCCGTAGCTATCCCTCGACCGTCTGAAGCCCTGTATTTGTTGCAGCGAATTCGAGACGAGAGCCATCGCTTTGCCGTGTCATATCAGCGCAAGCTGCGGGGCAAGCGAATGACCAAATCAGCCTTGGATGACATTGCGGGTTTGGGTGAAGTTCGCCGGAAGCGTTTGCTCAAAGAGTTGGGAAGTTTGAAGGCAGTGCGTGAAGCCTCAGAGGAAGACCTGCAGCAGTTGAGTTGGCTGCCCGACAATGTGGCAACTGCTATCTATGAGAAACTTCACCAAGGGTTGTGATTGAGGGGAACATGGCTTCTGGGAACATGACAGCGGGACATTCGTCAGCCAGACAACTGGTGATCATTTGCGGGATGTCCGGAGCTGGACGCTCAGGTGCTGCCAACCATTTTGACGACTTGGGTTATTTCGTTATTGACAACCTGCCAGTGCGCTTGATTGAAAAGGTGATCGAACTGGCGGGGGGACAGAGCGGAGATTTTGGCAGATTAGCTTTTGTGGTGGGGTCGGGAGGCAACGGCGCCAAAGCTGTTATGGGTGGGCCAAGTCGTCAGGTGGCCGAAGCGATAGCAAACCTCAAATCGCGATCTGGTTTCCAGACCCGTGTGCTGTTTTTGGAAGCTAGCACACCTGTGCTGGTTCAAAGATACGGCAGCACGCGCCGTCCACATCCTTTCGTGCTGGCTGGGCGGATTGCACTGGAGGGGCAGAGCGTGGCGGCTGGAAGTGCCGCCGCCTCCGTTTCTGCCGCGGCCACCGTCGCCAATCCCGCGGCCGCCGGTGCGTCCACCTCCGACATGGGACTTGAAAAGGCTATTGAAGCCGAGCGGGAGGCTCTGCGCGAGTTGAAGGTCTTGGCTGATGTGGTGATCGACACTTCCAGCTTAAATATCCACCAATTGCAGGTGCGCATAGCAGATGCTTTTGGATTTGATTCAGATGGCAAAGCCATGCAGGTGCGCCTAGTTTCGTTTGGCTACAAGTACGGCTTACCCGCCGATGCCGATACGGTCATGGATTGTCGGTTCATGGCCAACCCGCACTGGGAGGCAGAGTTGCGGGATTTCACAGGGCTGGACAGCCAGGTGCGTGATTTTGTATTGGCTTCGGCGGCTGAGTTTGTAGGGCAACAGGTAGAGATGTATCTCGGCTTGCTGCCTGAGTACACCCAGCAGGGTCGTTCCTATGTTACGCTGGCGTTTGGCTGCACAGGGGGAAGGCACCGGTCGGTCTGTGTGGCGGAAGAGATAGCTGAGCGTTTGCGCCTTAAGGGGTTTGCTGTCTCAGTTGAACACAGGGATTTAGCAAATAGCCGCTAACCCGCTAGCAGCGGTGCCGGAGCGCACAGGCACTAGCGTGAGCGAGGTGAATCAAGCTCTAGCGTGAGCGTGGCAGCCCCAGGCGATGCTCGGCAATGTTGTTTCGCTGGATTTCGCTGGTGCCCCCGTAGATGGTGGTAACGGGGGCGTGCCGCCAGTTTTCCTCAATCTCCCCGTCTTCGTGGGCGCCCGCAGTGCCCCATTGCAGCAAGCCTTCAGGCCCCAACATGTCCAAGAACCAGTTGCAGTGCTGTTGATAGCGCTCAGACGAAAACAGTTTGGTCATGGAACCTTCCACTCCGAATTGCTCTCCGGCAGCTGCGATGTAGGCCGTCCGATACGCCAACACACGGCAAGCTTCCAAGTCAATCATGGCACGCACCAGACGCTCACGGACGACAGGATTTTCTATGATGGCTGTGCCTTCTGAGTTGTGGTGGCTTTGGGCATATTGCTTGGCCGCCTCAATCAGAGGCGCCGAAGGATACTGCCCGCCGGCAAAACCTCGTTCATATTTCAGACACGCCAGCATGACTTGCCAGCCCTGGTTGACTTCTCCCAAGCGCCAGTTGTCGGTGATGCGGACATTATCGTAGAAAGTTGCGTTGGTGCGCTCGGTGCCGATGGTATGAACAGGCTGAATTTCCACGCCTGGCGCATCCAGAGGCACTATGAACATGGTCAAACCCCTGTGTTTGGGCAGTTCAGGGTCGGTGCGGGTCAACAAAATGACAAAGTCGGCTTCGTGGGCCATGGTCGTCCACATCTTCTGGCCGTTGATAATCCACTGTTCGCCGTCACGCTCAGCCTTGGTACGACAGGCTGCCACGTCTGAGCCAGCTTCAGGTTCGCTGTAGCCTAAAGAGACCAAGGATTCTCCGTTCAGCAGTTTGGGCACCACTTCGCTTTTGAGGAAGCTGTTGCCCAGCTCCAGAATTACAGAAGCCACCAACACGATGTTGCCGATGCCGTCAATGGGTGCACAAGCCAGCTGCAGCTCCTCGGTGAAGACAGCCATTTCCATCGGGCTACGACCGCCGCCTCCCAACTCAGACAAGATGGCACCCCAGAGCCAACCTCTTTCAGCAATCTTGCGGTGGAGCTCCCAGTTGTGAAGTGTGCCGCTGCGGGTTTGCTCGCGGACTTCTGGTGTGACGTGCTCAGCGCAAAACTGACGCAATTCTGCTCGGAAGTTCTCTTCCAGTGGTGTCAGGGCGAAGTTCATTTGAAATCAGGTTGTTGTGAAGGTTGGGTTGTTGGCTTAGTCGTGGGTGGAAAAAGGGTGGCTCATGTCAGAGCAGCGTATTGGCTAGTCGCTGGTATTCATTGGTCGGGTCGTCATAAATCAAACTCCAGCCTTTAGCCCGGCGATAGTAAAGTCCAATGTCGTATTCTGTGGCATAGCCGTAGCCTCCGTGGTAGTGCAAGACCGCTGCGGTGGCTTTCTGTGCAGCTTCAGACGCAAATAGAAAAGACATGGAGGCGTGCACTGCAGCTTGAGGCTGGTCGGTGTCCAACATCCAAAGAGCTCTCTGGCAGAGATACCAGGCTGCCTCAAGCTCCACAGCTGCATCTGCCAGTCCATGCTGTACGGCTTGAAAGCTACCGATGGGCCGGTCAAATTGCTTGCGCTCCAAGGCATAGTCCACCCCAATTTCCAAGGCTCGCCTACCGAGACCACACAAGGCTATGGCTGTGAGGGCTTTCCATTCGCTCAGGGCTTTGGCATAGCAGGAGAGGACGTGCTCCCCCGAAGCCAAAACATAAGACTTGCCTGGCTGGGAGTTGTCTGCTGCTGACATTTCCAACTTTCCCATGGCTCCGAAAGCCTCATCTGAGGCTCTGTCAGTTCCTCCCGTGGCTCCACCAGCGCTGAAAATAGCTCGGTTGGCAATGGGCAGGTCGGCTGTGTTGGGCAGAGAAGCGAAAGACGGGGAGCTAGTGGTGGCTATTAGCTGGTCGACTGAGTTGTCCGATTCTGACAGGGTGAGAAAAACTTCTGCCACAGCTCCAGACGGCAATAGCTTGGCAATTGCTGGCGAAGCACTAGTTGAAGAGTCAGCGCGAGTCTTGGAAGCATCGGCTTTGGCAGCAGGGTTATCAGGAACAGAGTTGTCAGGAGCTTCGGGCTTGGCAGGTCTGAGCGCCAAGGTTGCTATTTTAGAGCCGTCAATCAAGGACTCCAACAAAGCTAAAGTTGGCTGGCTGAAGTTCGACTGGATAGGAGCAGGAGTGTAAAAGGCTTCCTGTGAAGATGTATAGCCGCTGGTTTGCCCAGTCTGAATTTGACGCAATTCGGCTATCAGCCTGGAAGCTACGGCATGTTCGATCAAAGGCACAGGAGCAAGATGAGCTCCCACAAGTGAAACTACAATCCCCAACTCTGTCAGGCTGGCACCGCCGCCACCCCACGCAACGGGCATAGCCATTCCCACTGCCCCTGTTTCACATAGTTGCCCCCATAGTGGCTGAGAAAAGCCCAGCGGCTCAGATGAGCGAACTACTTCCGGGGGGCACTCCTTTTCAAAGAAAGCCGCAAAAGCATCATAAATGGCTTGTTCGTCTTCGGTGTATTCTAGGAACATTGCTGGGACGGGGTTTGGCTGGGTTAGCGTATGGCTGGGCGGTTTTGGGCGGTTCTTTCGCTATTTGTTGCGCGGTTCGTGGCTGCTGGCTTGGCAGTGTCTCTACATATATCTAAGCTAGTTGCAGTGGCACGGGAGTCTGTATCTAATTTTGTAGATGAATGCGCTATTTGCGTGCAGGGAGGCAACGGCGGCGCCGGCTGCGTGTCGTTCAGGCGCGAAGCCAAGGTGGCCCGAGGTGGGCCAGATGGGGGAGACGGCGGGGCCGGGGGAGACGTCTGGCTGATAGCCGACCACAATATCGCTTCGTTGATTGCTTTCAAAGATCATCCCCACCGCCGAGCTGGTCACGGCAAGCATGGCTCAGGCAAGCGTCGCCACGGCACTAGAGGACAGGATTGTCTGGTGCATGTGCCTGAAGGCACCACAGTTCGGTCGCAAGATGGCGAGTTTCTCTGTGACCTGGTGGCTTCGGGGGAGCGTTGGATGGCCGCCAAGGGAGGCGAAGGCGGCAAGGGCAACGCCAAGTTTTTGAGCAATCGTCGCCGGGCCCCCGCTTTTGCTGAGCAAGCTGAGCAGGGAGAGGAGCGCTGGTTGAAGCTGGAGTTGAAGTTGCTGGCAGATGTAGCCTTGGTGGGGTTTCCGAACGCAGGCAAGAGCACCCTGATCTCCAGAATTTCAGCTGCCAAGCCCAAGATTGCCGACTATCCCTTCACCACGTTGGAGCCCAATTTAGGGGTGGTCGTGGGTGGTAGTGGCATCGGAGATTTTGACTGGATAGTAGCCGATGTGCCGGGTCTGATAGCAGGAGCTAGCCAAGGGGTCGGTTTGGGCATGAGATTCTTGCGCCACATCGAGCGGGCCCGAGTGCTGGTGATGCTGCTGGATCCTATGGCTTTGGATGGCACTTCTCCCAGTCGACAACTGGAGGTGTTGTCGCAGGAGTTGGAAGCTTATTCCCCCGAGTTGTTGGACAGACCCCGTCTGGTTGCTATTTCCAAGGCGGACTTGTTGTCCCAGGTATCTGAGGTGCAGCGCCAAGAGGTGGAGCCTGTTGATGCGGTGTTCTCAGCTGTAACAGGGGAGGGGCTGGGGGAGTTAGTTGAGAAGATGGAACAGCTGGTCCGTGCGGGCAGGGACATTCCTGCGGATGCTAAGCCGTCAGTACGGGATACGGAGATGGTCATTCACCGTCCGCTGGCTGATTCCATTACGGCTACCCGCGAGAAATCTGGTTGGAGAATTTCAGGTCGAACTGCCGAGCGGGCCGTAGCGCTGTCGGACTTGACCCAGCCAGGTGCACTGGAGTTTGCGTTGGAGAGATTGGACAAACTGGGAGTTGAGACCGTTTTACGCCGAGCTGGAGTGCGAAATGGGGACAGTGTCTATGTGGGGACGTTAGAGTTTGAATACGCTGATGATGAGGTCTTTTTGAAGGATTCATGATTGTTGTAGTCAAAATCGGGACTTCTTCGCTGACCAAGCGAGAGATTGCTGCTGGCAGTGGCCCAGCTGGTTTTAGCGACAGTGTTGCCCCAGCAGCCGTTGCTCATGCCGCCATAGATCATGCTGCCATCGCATCCTTGGCTGCGCAAGTCGCAGTCGCAGTCAAGGACGGGCATCAGCTGTTGGTTGTAACTTCAGGGGCAATCACAGCAGGTGAGTCAGTGCTGAAAATCAGCCGCGAGAACGCAAACTCAGCTACGCTGCAGGCGCTTTCCACAGTCGGTCAAAGTCGGCTTATGGCCGCCTATGAGCAGGCTTTTACTGAACACGGCATAAATGTCGGGCAGGTGCTGGTGGCTCCAAGCGATTTCTTTGAGCGCTCCCGCTATCTGCTGGCTAGGGGTGTGCTGGAGCGGTTGCTGGAGTTGGGGGTGGTGCCAGTTGTCAACGAAAATGATGCTGTGGCCAACGATGCCATTGGCTTTGGCGACAACGACCGCATTGCAGCTCTGGTAGCTCATCTGGTGCGTGCCGACAAGCTGTTGTTGTTGACCGATACCGAAGGAGTTTTCACAGCCGACCCCAGAGTTGCCCAAGATGCCTCCTTGATTGCTGAGGTTGAGGAGGTCGATGCGAAGCTGGAAGCAGTTGCCGGCAAAGCTGGGTCTTTTCAATCGCGTGGTGGGATGGCGTCAAAGCTGTCGGCGGCTAAGATTGCCGCGCATTCCGGGGTGGAAGTGGTGATAGCTTTGAGCAAGCGCGAAAACATTATCCAAGATGCCATAGCTGGCCGTGAGGTGGGCACAGTGTTTCACCCCCGCGACTCCAGATTGTCAGCGCGCAAACTTTGGATTGGCTTCGCCCTGCCGTCCAAGGGGAAGGTAATCGTGGATGGTGGCGCAGCCAGAGCCCTGCTGGACAAGGGCAGTTCGTTGCTGACGGTGGGAGTAACGGAGGTCTCGGGGGAATTTGTGGCTGGAGATGCGGTGGAGGTGCAGACTTCAGATGGGCAGGTTGTGGCTAAGGGCTTGGTTTCGCTGGCTAGCCAGCAGGCGGCTCAAGCAGCGGGCAAACGTTCAAGTGAGCTGCCCCAAAATTCGAATGCTGAGTTGATTCACAGAGACCATATGATTGTGTTGGGCTAGATTTTGAGTGGCAGGGGGTGCGGAGGCTCTTGCACCCTTGGAAATCTTGTGCCCCTAGCTGTCTAGCTTCCTTGGCTGGGCGGTGGTCGGCCCCAGATGGCTCGGCGTATCGGTTGAAACATGGCTCGGGAAGTGGGGTGTCCTGCTGCGTTGGCTGCCAGCAGATAGACCAGTCCAGCTACCAACAAGGCAATAATGGCTGTTGCGATGGTGGGTTGTGAGCGCATGGACACCGCTACCAGCAGACCAAACAGGGCTGACACAATGGCTGCCGGTATGAGGCGCAACACAGATCGCCTGAAGGAAATTCGGTGGCGCAGTGTCAGCCGGATACGTCTTTTCAGCAGACTCAACTCCACCCAAGCGCCTAGCGCGCTGCCAAATGCCAAACCCAAGGGCCCTAGGTGACGCAGGTCGGTTTCTTGGCGGATGTCGCTGTCTAGCGGCCCAAAAGTGGGCAAAGAGCCGAGATCATAGAACGTTTCGTTCAATATGACGATGCGGTCAAACTGGAACATCAGCACAACACCAACCACTACCGACAAACTCAGCCGCACGGCCGAAATTCGGGCTGGCCCAGTAACATCGCCTGAAGCATAGCAGGCATTTTGCAACAGGCGTGACAGTCCTGTAGAGACCATTCCCAAGCTATAGACAGCTAGGGTAGCCCACACCAACAAAGTGTCGTCAGCAGTAAAGTTGACTCTCTCATATAGGGCGGAGACGATCAGTCGTCCAAAGACAATGAATGCCACTGCTGAAAACATCAAAAACAGCAGCACCCGCTCGCTGCCAACAGCCAGTCTGTGGGTTATGGCTTGGTTGTTTGAGTGGGAGAAGTCTGTGCTGACGGCGCTTTCGCGGGAGAGTTCGGGCAGGTCGGCTGCTGCCACGCTGACAGCAAAAACACTGATTGGCAGCAGATACAGCACTTGGGCGCGGTCTAGCACTGATACGGCTCCTGTTGCCAGCAAAGAAGCCAGAAATAAGTCGGTGTAGTTGCCTAGGGTGACAACCCCGCGTCCGGCCACGGCCGGCAAAAACCGACGCATGACAACTCTGACAGCTGCCAATCGTGTGGAAAAAGTCAGTCTCAGGTGTGGCACCAGCGCTCTGATGGCAGGCAGTTGGATGAGGAACTGCAGAGCTCCGCCTATCAGCACTCCCCAAGCTGCTGCCTCAGCTATGTTTTCTTCGGCCCAAGCGCGGATTCCGGCTATAGCCAGCCCGCAGATAATAGCGGTGTTCCACAGCACCGGGGCCACATACGAAAGAAAAAATTTTCTGTGGGCGTTGAGCACCCCTAAGCACCAAGCCGACAGCACCAAAAACCCAATTCCAGGAGCCACTATGCGGATGAGATAAACAGTCAGTTCATGTTTTTGCCCCGCAAAGCCGGGTGCGATGACGGCAGCCAGAGGTCTGGCAGCCAGAACCGCAAATAGTACAAGGGCGCCCGTCAGCAGGGTCAAAAGGCCAGCCACTGCCCCGGCTACTTGCCCGGCGCGCCTTTCGTCGTCTCTGTGAAGCACCTGTGAGTAAACGGGAATGAAGGAGGCCGACAGCGCCCCTTCACCCAGCAGGTTCTGCAGCAGTTTAGGTATGCGCAAAGCGGCGCTGAAGGCATCAGCCGAAGAGCGGGTACCAAGATATGCGGCCAGGAAACCTTCCCGTATCACCCCTGAAATACGAGACAGCACAATGCCGGCGCCCACCAAAACAGCATTGCGCCCGCTGCGACCAGAAGAAGCTCTGGAGGCAGGAATTTGAGGGTGGTGAGGCGCGGCCGAATGAGAACTGGTCATACCGCATAAACAGGCTAGTTTATGCTGTGGCTAGAAAATGAAATTTAGTCAAGATTTTGTATGCGGGTTGTCTAGATGTTTTGCCTCGCAGCAATCCCACAGCACTCCAGCGATATTTTTGGCACCCCGTAGCATCATCAACGACCCCAGGTTGCTCACCAATTGGTACCCGGTGCTTTTTGCCCACTCAATTGGGCACCTTACAGCAGGCTCTTTATATAGCTTTGCCAGTCAGGCGGTAGCATAAAGGAATTGTGACTTCTGTAATTTCACAAGAGCTTGCGACGCCTGAAAGCAGTCCTAAATTCAACAGCAGGTCCAAATTCACGGTTGCTGAGTTGGGAGACCGAGCTAAAACAGCAGCTCCTCAAGTGGCGGCAGTTGCTACTTCAGTCAAAAATGCTGCATTATTACTCGGGGCTGAAAGGCTGCTGGAGCATTCTGATGAAATTTTGGCCGCCAACGCTGCAGACATTGCGACTTCCAGGCAAGCGGGCATTTCAGAAACGCTCATTGACCGCCTGAAGCTAAATCCAGCACGCTTGGAGGCGATGGCTTCTGGCTTGCGGGCTGTAGCTGGCTTGGCCGACCCTGTTGGGGAGGTTGTGGCAGGCAATACCCGTCCCAATGGTCTGCGAGTGGAGCAAGTGCGCTCGCCGTTGGGTGTCGTCGCCATCATCTACGAAAGCCGTCCCAACGTCACCAGCGATGCTGCCGCTCTGTGTGTCAAATCGGGCAATGTGGCATTTTTACGCGGGTCGTCCATGGCGTTGGAGTCAAATATTGCTATTGCTGATGTGTTACGAGAGGCTTTCAGCGAGGCTGGATTGCCGGCGGATGCCTTGATTCTGGTTGAAGACACTTCCCGCGAGGCGGCGGTGAAGTTCATGCAGCTGACCGATGTCATAGATTGTCTCATTCCCAGAGGCGGGCACGGGCTGATCGCTTCGGTGTTGGAGAATGCCACCGTGCCATACATCATTGATGGGGATGGCAACTGCCATATTTATGTTGATAGCTCAGCCGATTTTGAGATGGCTAGGCAGATTGTGGTGAATGCCAAAACCCAGCGTCCGTCGGTGTGCAACGCTGCTGAATCGCTGGTGGTTCACCGAGATATTGCGGGGGCGTTCTTGCCTCTGGTTGTGGCTGACTTGGCAGGTGTTATGTTGGTGGGCGACTCTGAAGCGTGTCGGATTTCTCCTAGCATTCAACCAGCCGAGCCTGGCGATTTCAGCCGTGAGTTCTTGGATTTGAAAATGTCGGTGTGCGTGGTGGAAGATGTGGACGTTGCGATAGCCCACATCAACTCTCACAACTCAGGGCATTCAGAGGCTATTGTTACGTCAGACTACGGGACTGCTGAGCGGTTCGTGAAAGAGGTGGACGCTGCGGTGGTTTTTGTGAACGCTTCAACTCGCTTTTCCGACGGGGAGGAGCTAGGCTATGGAGCCGAGATTGGCATCAGCACGCAGAAACTGCACGCCAGAGGCCCGATGGGTCTGGCACAGTTGACCACTGCGCGTTATATCGTGCGCGGCGACGGGCAGGTCAGGGGCTGACTTTATGCGTTTTGAAACGCCCACGCAAGTGCGCTCAGGCCTGAGCGATGTGAAATATCTGGCTGACGACGGCATTTCAGGAGTGGTCTATCTAGCCGACCGTCTGGGCAAGCCTGTGCTGGTGGAAGGGCCAGCCGGCACCGGCAAAACGCAGTTGGCCAAGAGCGTGGCAGACCTGACGAATTCTAGGCTGATTCGCCTGCAGTGTTATGAGGGTTTGGATGAGTCCAAGGCGCTGTATGAATGGAACTACAAAAAGCAGCTTTTGAGAATTCAAGCTGAGCGGCAAATTTCAGATGGGATGCCTGAGGGTGCAACCAATCGTGGCTGGGAAGAGATGGAGGAGAGCATTTTTTCTGAGCCGTTCTTGTTGACGCGACCTCTGCTGGAGGCAATCAGGGCTGAAGAGCCTGTGGTGCTGCTGATAGATGAAATTGACAGAGTTGAAGTGGAAACCGAGGCTTTGCTGCTAGAGGTGTTGAGCGATTACCAGGTGTCTATTCCGGAGTTGGGCACAGTTGAAGCTACGCAAATTCCACTTGTGTTTCTGACCTCCAACAGCACTAGGGAGCTTTCGGAGGCGCTGAAGCGACGTTGTCTGTATCTCTATATTGACTACCCCGATTTGGAGCGTGAGAGGGAGATCGTGCTGACCAAAGTGCCTGAGATCACTGAAACCTTGGCCGACCAGATAGCCCGAATCGTGCGTTCAGTGCGCCAGTTGGATTTGAAGAAGTCTCCGTCCGTGTCTGAGACTTTGGATTGGGCACGCACTTTGGTGTTGCTGGGAGTGTCTCACATTGACGCTGAAATTGCGTCTGACACAGCCAATATCTTGTTGAAGTATCGCAGCGACATTGAAAAAGCTCTCAAAGAGTTTTCCTCCAATGGTGAGCAGTTTCCCGGAGGTTCGAAGGTTGGCACTGGTGCTTCGGGTGTTGCAGGGGCGGGGACGGCTGCCTTGGATAGCTAGGCTTGAAGGGGGCAGCTTCATGGATCCCCGCCGAATGCGCCAAGCCAACCCTGAGCCAGCACTAGGCCAATAAGCCAACCCTAGGCTCGCCTTATGTCTGATTCAATTGCCAAGTCTGAGCTTGAAAGTTCCATTTCTACGGGGCTGAATTCTCCGCTGTCGGGGTTGCAGTCTTCTCTGTCTGGACTTCATTCCCCGCTGTTGGGGCTTTTAGGGGGCTTTATCGCTGAGTTGCGGGCAGCTGGTCTGCCTGTCAGCTTGACAGAGAGCTTGGATGCTATGGAAGCTGTAACGCATATACCGATTGACAACAGGGAGGATTTCAAGTATGCGCTAGGTGCTACTTTGGTGAAGAACCAGGCTCATTGGAGAGCTTTTGAAACGGTGTTTGAGGTCTATTTTTCGCTCAGGGGCCCTGAGTATGCGCCGGGTGATGAGGGATGGGAGAATATTCCAGCAGAGATGCAACATATGCCCGGTACCGCTGGGCGCCCGCCTACGGACTCATCCGACGCTGCTGCCGTTGAGCTGCGGGAGTTGTTGTATGGTGCCTTGTTGAACGGGGATCAGGCTCTGCTGGCAGCTATAGCCCGTCAAGCCGTCATTCGTTATGCCAATATGGAGCCTGGCCGTCCTGTGGGGGGCACTTACTATCTGTTCAGGACATTACGCCGGTTGGAGTTGGATGATATGTTGGAGCGTTTGATGGAGACTGTGCGCCAGGAGGCGCTGTCTCCGCTTACGCCACTGGAGGAGCGTCTAGAGCGAGATGAGTTTGAAATTCGTCTTGACCGACTGCGCAAGGAGGTGGAGGCCGAGATACGGCGACGGTTAGTGGCCGATCGAGGTGCTGAGGCAATGGCCAAGACGCTGCGCAAGCCTCTGCCCGAAGATGTGGATTTTATGCATGCCACTAGGGAGGAGATGGAGGCAGTGAGGAAGGCCATTGTGCCTTTGACGCGCAAGTTGGCTGCCAGGTTGTCTCGCAAGCGCAGGCATGGCCGCAAGGGACCGTTGGATTTTCGCAGCACTATTCGCCACTCGCTGAGCTATGGTGGCGTGCCGGCTGAGCCCAAGTTTCGTTATCCCCGCCCGTCCAAACCTGAGATTGTGATCATTGCCGACATCAGCGGTTCGGTGGCGTCGTTTGCTCGGTTTACGTTGCATTTGGTGTATGCCATTGCCAGTCACTTCACCAAAGTGCGGTCGTTTGTGTTTATTGACGGGATAGATGAGGTTACGGAGTTCTTTGAGCAGGCGGATGACATTGCCGAGGCTATTCACAGGGTCAATACCGAATCAGATGTGATTTGGGTAGATGGTCATTCTGATTATGGTCATGCTTTGGGGGTGTTTTGGGAAGAGTATGGTCGCTCCTGCGGGCCAAAAACCACTGTTTTGGTGTTGGGAGACGCTCGCAACAACTATCACGCTTCAGGAGCATGGACGCTGAAGGAGTTGCGCAAGAAAGCTCGCAAGCTGTTTTGGCTAAATCCTGAGCCCAAATCATACTGGGATACAGGCGATTCCATCATCTCCGAATACGCCACCCACTGCGACGGCGTTTACGAAGTCAGAAACCTGCGGCAACTGGAGCGCTTCGTGGAGGGACTGGTCTAACTGGTGGGGCATGCTGGTCTTTGAGTCCCGCATGTCATGAACTTGATTTCTAAGTCGCTTCTTATAACAGCCGACGTCGCCTTTTGAAGTCTGCTACAATCTGTATCATGGCAGACCGAGTTCTGTCCGATCCGCTTCAGCGGGGTTGCCTGCGCATCTCATTGCCAGTATGCCAAAGAGGGTCACGCTGGGCGAGATGATGGGCGATTCTCCTAACATGGTGCCACTGGTGCCGCTCTGCCCGTCTTCTTTGCGTAGCAGAAACGTGGTGGGGGGGGGTGTGCATATGCTTTATGGAGGTGTGGGCACTGATGGGATCTATGGTGGGCAAGGAAATGATGTTCTGCAAGGTGAAGATGGAGCCGATATTTTGCATGGCGAAGCAGATAATGATACTATAGACGGTGGTGAGGGAGCAGATATGATTGGGGGAGGCCGTGGGGATGACATCATCTATGGGGGACCAGGAGATGATACTATCAGAGGCAATGCAGGAGTAGATGTAATAGATGGTGGAGAGGGTGCAAATGTAGTACTAGGTGTGTCCAATGAGGATATCATAGTTTGAGAAATCCATTATCAATTTATGATTTTGCAGCTTTTTCGCTTTATAATTACGGTAGTTTCAATAATGCTATTGGCATCTACTAGCCTAGTAGTAGTTTTTTCATTGACTGCAAGAGATGATATTTCTTTGGATGAGTTAAGCGAAAGAGAAATTGCTTCTATTGACAGTGTTGTCACTGCATGTGAAGAAGCAGCTAATTTTAGCCGTAGAGACTGGAGCAGAGGTCTACATGAAAGCACAGATTGTCTTTACTTGATACGAAGCTTTTGCCTCCCTGTAATGAATAGTACGGATATCCATTTACTTAAAAAAAATGAACTACAACTGACTCTTGAGAATTATTTTTGTGAAGCTATGCATACTATAGAGGCAAGCCACTTAGGGTATATTCTAGCTGCACGGTATGGTCGAGAATATTATGGTGGCCGTGGTAAAGAATTCGATCACTATCGTAAGTCAATTGAAAATCATATTCAGGTACTATTTGGTATATTGGAAGTAAATAGCACTCATATTTCGAGCGAAATAAATACTAAACTCAAACAATTAACAAAGAGCATTGATGATATTGCTGTAAATGCATATAGCGCAGTTCAATTAGAGGACTGAATAGTGGATACCTTTAAGTTTCTTTGTTGTATAATCACTTTGCTATCATCAATAATTTTGATAGGTTGTCAGAAGGCTGATAATCAGATAGAGGGTAATGAACGAGCTTTAGGAAATAACATAATTGAGTCCAAAGCCTGGAATATTCGAGAAACTGAAATAGAGATTATGTGGCAGCAATTATTATCAATCTGCCAAAACTATGAGCTCTTTTCTGAGCAAAATTGTCATCATAAGACCGGCGAGATATGTCAATGGGATGGTAGTACAAAAAATATCAGTCATTTAACTATGCAGAGAATTGCAAATATTAAAGATTCAACTTGTTCTTTATGGATTCCATATGTTGAACTGCTTGAGCAGCTTAAAGAAAATGATATTTGCTATGATATTTGGATTGCCCATCAAACCAGGCTTTTCTATAATATGCTCTATGATATGACCCCACACATAAATGCGTGCTCTAGTAATTCTTGATAATTTAAACTTATGAAGCAAAACAGTAAAATGCCTCTATATGGGATTGAGCAGGATTGGCTTAGTCAAGAAAAATTAGGAAGCAGGCAATTGTTTCGCCCTGTAGTAATTTCTATATCCATCGTTTGTTTTTTCGTAAGCTTTGTTGTGGGATTTTTTGCTTTAATAAGCTTAGGCAATAATGATGAACAACCTTCCATTGATACTCTAAATGACGAAGATATCAATTATATAGAGACAATTATTGAAGCATGTAAAGAGACTCACTATAATAGGAACCGTTGGGTTTCTTCTAGAATATTAAGTCGACAGTCAAAATGTGCTGATTTTGCTCTTAGTTTTTGCCGTCATGTTGTACATAATCATCCAGTGGATCCATCAGCAAGGCGTGCTACCGTTGAGTTTATTTGCAAAGCTGCTCATATAGCAGAGGTTGGTGAATTGAGATATATAATACATGAACACTACAGTTTGGATTTTATAAGTATTGAACGTGATGTATATAGGTTATTTGGCTTTTTTGACTTCAATTCAGAAAAAATTAAAAGTAAAACATTTTTTGAACTTCGAGAATTAGCTGAGATAATGAATTTTTTTATAATTGATGAAGCTGCAAAAGATAACAAAAATGTAATATCATCAGATAGTAAATTTATTGTTCTTGAATCGGAGAATCAATCGGATATAGAAATTTTATGGTTAGAATTAAGTCACATTTGTGAAGTATATAGTATTCAGCAATGCTCAAATAGAGCTGAAAAAATTTGCAATTCGGTACGTGAAGAATTTAGTACTCATTCTGCAGAACAAATACGTATTTATGATATTCAAAGATCTGCCTGCGAACTTAACGAGTTGCTTGCACAAGACTAATTATAGAAGTGTGTTTGTTAGATGCTGTGTAAATTATGGGGTATTGGCCTTGATTTGTGAATCAGTTGATAGGTAGTTGAGTTGGTTTGTTCTGCGTGCAAGTAGATGTGGAGCTGGGGTTTTGCTCAAAAAATCATTATGATGGAATTATCAAAATCTGGAGATCACAAGTGGGTGGTGGCTGTCTATATGATAGTCGTAAACCTAAAAGTAGGTGACCCGGCAGAGCATTAACCAGTGATTTAGAGACCACGCAAAAATCGGCATGATATATGATGCGCCGGACCTGTGAAGCATTCAGACACTATAACCTCCTTGAGTTGCTAGGTGTGGTGAAGGAGTCAGTTAGCAGGCAACGTAATACTATAAGTACCAACCCACAAAAAGCATCAAGTTAAGGTTCCGTAAGTGAAACGTAGTAGCCAGAGTTATTGAACAGAGGCACGACAACACCCTGGCTTATAGTTTTGGTTAGCTTGGTAGAGATGGAGATGTTCTATGGCCTGTAATGGTAGATGTGGGTTTATGTTACTCACAGATGAGTACCGCTCATGTGCGTACCTGTGACCAAGTACGCACGATAACGCAGATTTTTTAGAGTGTCACCGAGCGAGACCACGACAGCATACCTTATGCCTCATTCAAAGCAGCACCTAAACCGATTGGAAAAGTGCATTTTCCGATGTTGTGGGCGCACAAGGCTGAAAACGAGAAGAAGCTGATTGTAGCACCCGATAAGGAAGGCCGAGTTCGGCCGGGCCTGAATCAGAAGGCAGTTGGCATTTGGGCAAAAGCTACACGGTTACATTTTTCACTTGATTTGGGTTTTGGCTCACAGCCGTTGGCTGCTTGTTTGACAGAAGAAAGATGCATTGGCGGAAGAGCCTGGCCAAATTACATACTTTATGAAAATAACAATCCTAAGAACAACAACCAAGCAAAACCGCCTGCTCCAACGGAGAAAATGGAATGGGTTTATCCAGTCGTGCTCTGGAGCAATACAACTTTAGGGTTGCTAATCCGCTGGCTGCATGGCTCACGCCAGCAAATTGGAAGGTCGATAACAACCATTTCCCGCCTTCCAGAGCTAAAGGTGTTAGACCATAGATCTCTGACAGAAGAGCAGTTAGCAACGGCTCAAGCCATTTTTGAAGAATTTCGGGAAAAAGAATTCCTGCCAGCTAACGAAGCATATCTAGACCCAACACGCATCGGTTTGGATGAAGCTGTTTTTGTGAGGATGCTCGCCCAGCCTGAGGAGATCATGGATTGGCCAGAGGTGATACGCGACCGGTGGTGTCGTGAACCCACAGTGCACGGAGGCAAGAGCACACAGCCCAGGTAGAAGGACCTGGCCAACGCACTTGCTGCTAACCGATTTGCAGGCTTTGGTAGCCTTGCAGTATGGCTATTAATGATTTTCTGCATAGGAGGCACCACCAAGGGCGACAGGTGATTTCCCCTGGTGCTTGGGCTTTGGTTACGGGAGCTTCAAGCGGTATCGGCTTGAGCTTGGCACACAAGCTGGCAGAGCGGGGGATGAACCTAGTGTTGGTTGCCAGGAGCCAGGAGCGTCTAGAGAAGCTTGCCGACAAGCTGCCAGTTGAAACTGAGGTTCTAATTGCCGACCTCTCAAAGGCCACCCAGCGTAAGTCGGTAGCTCAGCGCGTTAGGTCAAAAAGCCTGCCCATAGACTTGCTGGTGAACAACGCCGGCATTTGGAATTTCACCCCTTTTGTTGAGATGAAACAAGCCGACCTCCAACAGATGATCAGCGTCAATCTTCTAGCTCTGGTGGAGTTGACTCACGCTGCTGTTCCACAGATGGTAGCGCGCTCACATGGAGCAGTGATGAACATTTCCTCCATTGCGGGATTTTTGCCGTTGCCTTATGAAGCCACTTACGGGGCTACCAAGGCTTTCGTAACTAGCTTCAGCCAAGGTCTGTATGCCGAGCTGAAGGAAAGCGGGGTGCATGTTTGCGCAGTGGCTCCCGGTGTCACCCGCACTGAGCTGCACGAACGTTCTGACGGAGAAGAACATGTGGAAGACATACCCAACATGGCGTGGATGTCGGCCGATGAAGTGGCCGAGATTTCCATCAAGGCAGTTGATAGACATGACCCTTTGTGCGTGCCTGGCGGAGTCAACAAAGTCATGACAGCATTCTTGGATGTGGTGCCAACGCCGCTCGCCCGTTGGACGGCATCAAAAGTCAACGAGCGTCGGAGAGATTAGCAATCAATCAGGCACACCGGCTGGCTCCATATCAGCCAGCCGGCTCTTCACTGCTATCAGGCAACTCTGAAAACCTTGGTATGCCAGCCAGTGGCTCCACTGGGGGCTGGGCGGGAACGCTGCTGCGTCTGGGTTTCGCCATTACCGTCAGTAGCTCTTACAGCAACGCTGTGCCTGCCCGGAGTTGACTGCCAGTAATGCACCCACTGTCGCCAAGAACTAGTTGACAACTCTTGGCTGAGTTCGGCATCTGCCCAATCCCCGCCGTCAATGCGCACTTCCACCCGGCTGATTGAGCGATGGGGGGCCCAAGCCACCCCAGCTATAGCCACTTCGCCAACAGGCAAAAGCGCGTTGTCTCCTCGGGGCACATCAATGCGAGACTGCGTTTTGATGGGGCCTTCTTTTGCCCAGCCTCTTGGCACCCAGTAGCTGTCAAAGCCCTCCCAGGTAGTGAGGTGAATCTCTGAGAGCCATTTGGTGGCCGACACATATCCATAAAGCCCAGCGATGACTAGACGGGCAGGGAAACCGTGTCGGGCTGGCAGTGCTTCGCCGTTCATGGCTACCGCGATCATGGCAACCCTGCCGTCAAAGGCCAATTCCGTGGGAAAACCGCTAGCCCAGTTGTCAACCGACCGGCCAGAAATTTGAGTGGCGCCAGGTTGGACCCCTGCATCTTCCAGCACGTCCGCTAGGCGCACTCCCGTCCAAACAGCATTGCCCACTAGGCTGCCTCCTACTGGGTTGGAGACGCAAGATAACGTCACGGGCTCAGTTACCAACGGGTAGGTCAACAACTGGTTGAAATCCAACTCCAGAGGATTGTCCACCATGCCTGTGACCGAAAGTTTCCACGCTTCAGCAGTCAGCCGTGGCACTACCAAAGCCGTGTCAATGCGATAAAAATTGTTATTGGGGGTAATCAGCGGAGAAATGCCCTGAATGTCGTCAAGGTTGGCTGGCAACTCAACCGCTTCTGGTACGGTTGTCGTCGTAGTGGGAGCATCAGTTGTAGAAGTTGGAGTTTGCGAGTTGGCGGCGGTGGTGGAAGTCGGGACGCTGGTTGATGGGTTGGACTGGGAAGCCAGGGCTTGGCTGATGGAATCAACTGCTACAGCACGTGAAGCTTCCACATCTACCTGTCTGGCTAGGGCTCGGCTCAAGATGTTGGCAAACAAAAAAGCCACCGAAACGGCTCCGGTGATAACCAAAAAACGCCGTCGCTCCTCTCGCATCAGCCGCTGCTGGTGGACAACGGGTTGGTTGGCCAGACGCGCCGGGTCGGGAATGACAGACAGCAGATAATAGAACATGGCAATAGCGATGGCCGTAGCCAGTCCAGCAGTAAAGCCCGACCAAGCCGCTGAAGACATTGGATTGTCGGCTGCTGACAATCCAGCAACAACGCCGAACACCACCAACACGGCACCTGGCAGCCAAATCCATCGTCTGGCAAGCACCCCGCAGATAGCTCCTACAATCAATGAAGTGATGACCACCCCTGCCACCAAAGCTGGCTTTTGAGCCGACCCTAACTGGTCAATACTCCATCGGCGCAACCAGAAAGGCACCCACGTGCTGTCTATGATGGTGTCGCCAATAGCGATTACCAGAGACGGAATTCTGGTTGATGCCGCGGCAGCAACTTCACCGACCGTAAGGCCTGCGCCAACTCCAATGAGTCCGACTATTGCCCTGGCTAGCCAACTCCACGGGGAACTAGCCTTGGGACTAGCATCAATTTCGGAGGTATCTCCGATATCCACGTTTGCAGCCTCGGTATCAGAAGTGATGGACATTGCTAGCAGATGTAATGATTTAATCAAGTTTAACCACCAGAAAGTATGAAAAAACGTCATCAGGCAAAGAAATCAAATACATTCTAGAAAATGGGAACTTGCCCGTAATTGCCTATGTGCTATACATCCAGTGTTTCATTAGATGCCTAGTGTAGAACTTGAACATTTGGGTTGGGATGCCCATTTCGCTGCCTTGACTCAGGAAGCTGTTACGGAGAACGCTTCGCTCAAAGACAGCCAGCCAGGGCGAATTGGGAGAGTTGACAGAGGCACCTGCGTGGTTTTTACCAAAGACGGTACCATAGCTGCTACCTCGAATTCGCAGATTTCCCAAGACATAGTTGCGCCCGTAACGGGGGATTGGGTGCTTGTCAGCCACGAGGTGGGGATTGGCTGGGTTATAGACAGCATTTTGCCTAGGCGTGGGGAGTTGGTCAGACGTGACCCTGCGGTGGATGTATCTGAGCAGACGATCGTGTCAAATGTGGATGTTGTGGCAGTGGTGCATGGGCTAGACAGGGAGTTGCTTCCGGCGCAACTGGAGCGATTGCTGGTGGTGGCGGTCAACAGCGGGTCTCGTCCAATCGTAGTGCTGAACAAAGCCGATCTAGTATCGCTGGAAGAGTTGAAGCATCTTAAACGAGATGTTGGCGAGATTGCGCCTGAGGTGGAGGTGCTGGCAACCTGTGTGATGGGTGATGTGTGGGGATTGGAATTGCTGGAAGCTCAAGTAGACCCCTCACAGACTTTGGTACTCATCGGCACTTCTGGAGTGGGGAAATCAAGCATTGCGAGGGCTCTTTTGTCTAGAGGCGGCCGGACTTCGCCTGAAGTTGAGCAACAAATGAAGTCGATCCGAGTGGCTGAATCTGCTTCTGGCTTGCCAGAGAAAGGGCAACGCGTTTCGCCAGCCAGAGGACAGCACACCACCGTAGCCAGAGATTTACTGCTGTTGCCTAAAGGCGGCGTGATAATTGACACTCCCGGGCTGCGCGCTGTGGGCCTCTGGGATGGCGATGAAGCCTTGGATGAGGTTTTCTCCGACATTGCCCAAGTGGCGCAGAGATGTCGTTTTAGAGATTGTTCACACCGTATGGAACCAGATTGTGCTGTTGTGGCAGAAGTTGTGGAGGGAAGCCTATCCAAGGAAAGACTTGAGCGCTATTTGAAACTGTGGGAGGAACTAGCCAATCTAGCTCAAGAACGTGAAGAACACGAGCGCAAAGCCAGCCGGGGCCGACACCGGCAAAAAACTAGCAAAAAAGTAAGAAGAAAGTAGCTGCAAGGCTGGTTTTGTGGCTGAAGTCCACAACTTGGCTAAGTAGCTTCAATCTCCTCAATCGCATCAATCAGCCCCCACTCCAGAGCAGTAGGCGGGTCAATCCGGTGGTTGCTCAAAGCCATCCAACAAGTTCGATGGCGTCCGATTCTGCGGGGAATTCCAGCTGTTCCACCGGCACCAGGCACCAGTCCAAGCCGCACTTCCGGCAACCAAAAGAAGGCGTCAGGGGTTGAAATGACGCGGTCGGCAAACGATGGCAGTTCAATTCCCGCTCCCACGCACGCGCCGTGGAGTTTGACGGTTATGTGCTGACGCAGCAAATGTATCTCCCAGGCTGTGCTTCTGAGTGAGCGTACAACATGAGCGGTAACGGGGTCTGGAGTGGTTCCAAACTCATCCAAATCACCACCAGAGCAAAATGCCTTGCCCGCTCCGCTCAGAACTATGCCACCTGCAGGGGGCGACAATCTGGCTGCACGCAAAGCCTCTACCAAGGCGTCTCGCATGCCCGCGTTGAAAGCATTGCGCCTCTCGGGGCGGTTGAGCACCAGCCTGAGGGTGTCACCATGTTCTTCCACCAGCACCGGAGAAGCCAAATTAATGGCAGGAAGAGACTGTGTGATGGAGGCAAGCAAAGGTTTGGCAGAGGAGGTCTGCAGCCAGCGAGCAAATTCTGCGCCGCTTTGGAGGTTGGAATAGACCCATGACTCAGACATCAAGGCATCCCGTACGGACAGTGCTTGACTGGCTCGCAGCAGTTGGGCCAGCGACATGGATGCCTGGGGAGAAGCCTTGACAGTGATGGTGAGGTTGGCTATTGCTTCTTGAAGGCTTTCCGTAGTAACCCAGGCGGTTTTTGGCCTAGGGCTGGCTAGCTGCTTGGCTGGCAGTTCAGTGCCAGGTGTGTCGATAAGCAAAATATCAAATGCCGCAAGCAACTGGTTGGTTGAGTCAGACAGAGCAAAGTCAAAGCCCTCCGGAGAGCCAAGAGCCACAACCGTAACAGCTGGAAATGAACCCAACTGCTCGGTTAGTTTTGCGCTAGTGGCTTTGCCTTGGGGATTTTTATTCAGTGATTTGTCGTAGGCAACTAAGGCAGCACCGGATAGTTCTACCAGCAGCAGAGGACATTTCTCGTTGAAATTTTCATGCGCGTGGGGATGCCAGAGAAAATTTTCCAGAGCATCAAACGACTGAAAAGAAATCGGCTCTGTCATTTTTAGTCAAGAGCAGAGCGCGAACGGGAGGGTGGAGCGAAAGGGCAAATAGGCCAACGAGAGCAGTGCCAGGGGGCTGGACGAAAACAAGCGAGCGATGCAAGACTTGGAGCCAGACTCAGCTGCCGGCCAACTCTTCCCGCAGCACATTACGGAGCAGCTTGCCAGTTGGATTGTAGGGCAACTCATCACGGAAAAGGACTTTGTCAGGCGACTTCAGCGAGCGCAGCTTGGAGCGTACATGTTCTATAATCTCGTCTTGCGAGGCCTCAGTTCCCTGTCTCAGCACTACGACGGCTGCAATTTGTTCGCCCCAGTCACGGTGGGCGATTCCAACCACTGCTGCATCCACAACTTTACTGTGAGTCAAGATAGCATCTTCAATTTCACCTGGTGATATATTCTCGCCGCCCCTGATGATCACATCATCCAAACGCCCTTCAATGTAGAGATAGCCGGCAGTGTCAAAATGTCCGCCGTCATTGGTCTTGAACCAGCCGTCTGAAGTCAGCTGGCTTTCGCGCTCCTTGTATTCTCCCGATACCTGATCGCCCCTGACCCAGATTTCACCGCTTTGGCCGGGACAGACCTCCCTGCCCTGGCGGTCTCGAATTGACACCTCAACAGTCGGCAATGGCAAGCCTGCTGAGCCCAGTCGAGACCTCTCAACTGGATTGTCGCTGGCTATGGCTTCACGGTGCTCCTTGGGTCCCAAGATGGAGACAGTGGAACTGGTTTCGGTCAGACCATAGGCGTTGACAAAGTTGGTATGGGGTAGCAGGTTGAGAATTTTTTCTACTACCGGTCGTGAGGTTTTGCCTCCTCCGTAAGAGACAGAAGTGAGCGTCGGAAGAGTTTCTCTGCGAGCCTCCAAGCGGTCGGCAATGCGGGTCAGCATGGTAGGCACCAACATGGCATGGGTAACCTTTTCCTTGATTACCAAGTCAATCCATGTATCAGCATCAAAATTGGGCAACTGCACGATGCGTCTGCCGGCATAGATGGAACTAAGCAGATTAGCCATGGCTGCGATGTGATAGGGAGGGACTGCCGTCAGGATGGCCTCTTGCGGGCCTGCGCTCATAAATTCAACGCTGCCAGTTACGTAAGAGAAGAGGTTGCGGTGGCGCAAGATGGCGGCTTTGGGTCCGCCAGTCGTGCCGGATGTGAATAGCAGGATGGCTGTTTCTTCAGGGTCGGAATTCCAGTCTTGTGGGTGGTCTGTCTCGCTTCGGGGTGGCGACAGCCAATGTTCGCTGCTGATTTGGTGAAGCTTGGAGGAAGGGCGTATCTGGTTCAGGTAGTTCTGGCCACAGATCACCAAGGCCGGGGAAATGCGATCAAGCAGGCCAGTTAGGTCAGAAGATGACAGGCGGTAATTCAAGGGAGCAAAAGGCTTGCCTGCCCAGGCGGAAGCAAACAAAGCAATTGGCAGAGCAGGTGAAGAGATGTCAACCAGGCTTACATTTTCAATCTCGGAGTTTCGGATCTGCTGGGCTGCTGCGCCAGACAGGTTGAAGATGTCTTCGTAGGTGAAGTGTCGGCTGCCGCTGGTGATGGCTGGCCGGTCGGGGAAGCAATTTCTAGCCATATCCAACAAAGTAATTACATTCACCGCAAATCCTCCTTTTGATGTTGGACAACTCCAAGCTCTGTGGCACTATTTGGTCAGTCAGAAGCAGGCAGTGGCTTGGCTTCTTTGACCTTCAGCGGGCTGTCTCCAATGCTCAAGGAACCTTCACCCGACTTGGTGCACAAAATTTCCAGCGTCTCGTCTTCATTGACGTAGCGCTTGCCCAGTTGAGTGCCGCTGTTTAAACCTGGTGACAATTCAGCTGAATTCTCCTCGCCTGGAGCCGCCATAGGAGAGCCGCCACAGGTAATGACTAGGTCTTGGCTTGGGGCTTTGACGACTATAACCTCAGTATCGCATGCGCCGCTTTTCAATCTTGTGCCAGGTGTTAGTTGCATTGAAAACCTCCGTTAGGGTAATTTTAGTTTGTTGTTTAAGTTTGCCACATCAGGTTCGGTTGGGCAAGGTTAACAAGGAAAGCTATTGTCAGCCAACGCAAGCCAAGTTTTGAGCCATGTCCGCCACTAGAGCTATGTCCGCTTCTGGAGCTATGCCGGTTGTTGAAGCCATGCCTGCCACTAAGCCTGCTACTAGAGCCATACCAGCTACTGCCTTGAAGCGGTGGGGGGCGTTGGTGTCGGAGTTGGAGCAGTTGGCAAAGCTGCTGGCAGCCGACGGCAGTGCATATCAGCGTTTTTTGGAGTCGCTTCATGGCCAGGACTTTGGTGGGGTGGGGGAGAGTCGAGCTGAGCCGCCGGCTTTGTCTGGAGAAAAGCTTTTGGTGGAAAGAGCTGAATTGCTGGGTGTCGCGCGACATGATTTTTGGAGCCGACGCGAGCCAATTTCTTTGGGCGGGGCATGCAGGATGTTGCGGGCAGCAGATGGTGTGATAGCTGTGAACTTGCCACGTGTGAGCGATTGGGAGTTGGTGGAGGCTTGGCTTTCGTTAGCCTTGGGAAATCTCTCTTTAGCTTTGGGAGATTACGTAGGGGATGTTTCGGACTGGGAAGCTATATCTGAGCTCGTCAGCAAATGTCACGTTGCGGATTTGGAAACCGTTGGAGCAGAACTTGGCATGGCAGTTTGCGGGGTGGGCAGCTTCAAATTTCCAGTTGACTGGTGCTCAGCGCAAGAAGTTGAGTCAACCTTTCGGGGTGAAACTAAAAGAAACCTAAAACGAAGCCGGCAGCTAGACGGAGCCAAGGTAGCAGACATGTCTGCTATGTGGGCGGGGCCATTGTGTGGCGATTTGCTGGGAAGGTTGGGAGCACAGGTGATCAAGTTGGAAAGTGTCTCGCGCCCAGACGGGTTGCGTCAGGGACAGCCGGTGTTCTATGAGAGACTGAACTCACACAAGAAGCACCTTTCGTTTGATTTGCGAAACTCTCAAGGCAGAGAAAAATTGCGGGAACTTCTGCTTGAATCAGATATTGTCATTTCGTCTTGTCGTTTCAGAGCTTTGGAGCAGTTGGGGATCAACCCTAGTGAAGTGGTGGCGACCAGCGGGGGTATTTGGGCTGCCATAACAGGCTATGGATTGTATGGAGCAAGCCGAAATAGAGTAGCTTTCGGAGATGATGCCGCGGCGGCTGGAGGTTTGGTATGGGAGGCGCAAATCAAAGATGGCTTAAACCAGCCCCTGCCCTGTTTTATAGGTGATGCCTTGGCAGACCCAACCACAGGCGTCTATGCAGCTGTTTCAATCCTGAGAGCTTGGCCGAATTCATCTGGGGCAGTGCTGGACATTCCAATGGCCAAAGTAGCCAGCTGGCTGAGTGGTCAATAAGAGAAAGCGCCTTCGTCATGGATTTTGTGATCAGAAATGCTGAACTGCTTCAACTTGGTCGGCGGGAGTGGCAAGCAGCTGACGTAGTAGTTTCCAGAGGCCAGATAAATAGGATTCTGCCTGCCTCATCCAAACTCTCATTCACAGGGCGGAAAACCAATTCTAAGTTGGACATGGCCCATTCTGAGTTGAACATAGCAGATGAGATTGAGGCCGCAGGATGTGCGCTGCTAATGGGTCTCCACGACCACCATATCCATCTGCTGTCTTTAGCTGAGTCGCTCAGATCTTTGAAGGTTGGGCCTCCAGAAGTTGCAACCAGGGAGGAGTTTTATCAGGCATTTTTGTCAGCCAAGGCTGGCTTGGCTTCAGGCAAAGACTGGATCAGAGCAGTCGGCTACCACGAATCCGTTGCCGGGGAGTTAGATCAAGAAGCTTTGGATGCCATAGCCTCCAATCATCCCATAAGGGTTCAACATTCCAGCGGAGCCATGTGGATGTTCAATTCCCTGGCAATGGAACTTCTGGGTTTAACGCAAGATACCTCGGGTGCGGAGGTGGGCGCCGATGGCAAACCCACGGGACGATTTTTTGGCAGCGATGAGTTCTTGCGGCTGGATGCCTTAGAACGAACGGGAGCAGCCAACAGGATCGGTCAGGTGGGGGCATTGTTGGCTGGCTTTGGGGTTACGGGTATCACAGATGCAACGCCCGAATATGGAGCTGAAGAAGTTGCGTTTTTTTCACAGGCAGTTTCTGGTGGGGAGCTGCCACAGAGGCTTACGCTCATGGTGCCTGAGGGTTCTGAGCATGTCAACCCTGGCCCCTACAAAATTATTCTCTCAGACCACAGTTTGCCTTCGTTTGATCACTTGGCTGAGAAAATCTCTAGCGCGCATGGCAGTGGTCGCTCTGCAGCTGTCCACTCTGTAACAAGGGCTTCGCTGGCTTTGTTGGTGGCAGTCTTGGATGAAGTTGGTTCAGTTGCTGGCGACAGGGTGGAACATGCCAGTGTAGTTCCGCCCGAACTTATGGAAGGGTTGCTGCGCCATAATGTTCGGGTTGTGACCCAGCCCAATTTTGTGGCAGAAAGGGGCGATAGATATTTGGCTGAAGTCGAATCGGACGACATTGACTGGTTGTATCGCTGCAGGGGTTTGCAAGAAGCAGGGCTCCGGGTTGCGGGAAGCACAGACGCGCCATTCGGAAGCCCCAATCCTTGGCAGGCTATCTGGGCTGCGGTAACTAGGCGTACACAGTTTGGCGGAGTTGTTCTGGGAGCAGCTGAGCGGGTCAAATCCGAGCAGGCTTTGGCTTTGTTCTTGTCTCACTTGGATGACCCGGGTGGCGTGCCAAGACAGGTCAAGCTAGGTGAACCAGCCGATTTGTGCTTGCTGGAGGCACCTTGGCGCGAGGTGGCAGCAGCTATGCCCGAAAATCCAGTCAGAGCAACTTGGGTGGGTGGTGAACGGGTGGTCTAGGCGTTGCTGTCCTGCAGCAACTGCGACAAGAACGTTCTGCGCTTATCGGCTTTAATGCGTTGCGCACAGACTCTTATGCCTCGGCTGTCGCCTATGGTCAGGGCAGTTGTTTTGGCGCGTGTAACACCTGTGTAAAACAAGTTGCGGTGATGCATGTAGTAATGGTCGCTGTGAACGACCAGAACCACGCAAGGAAACTCCGACCCTTGAGATTTGTGGATTGTCAAAGCGTAGGCCAGTTGAATATCTTGCCGGTCGGCGGATTTTGGCCTTATCTTGACGGGTTCTTTCTCTCCGTCAAATTCGATCTCCAGCACACCTTTGGGGTCTCGGTCAACCACGGTGCCAATCGTGCCGTTCATGACCCCATTTTTGCCTAAGTTGTAGTTGTTCTTGGTTTGGATGACTTTATCGTTCTTGAGGAGTTCTGTGGTCTCCGCAGACGTGTCAACATCTACCTCCCAGAGTTTCTTTTGAATTAGCTTCTGAAGTTGTCGGTTGAGATTTTCAGTACCGATGGGTCCAGCTCGCTGGGGAGACAAGACCTGGACGTCTTTCAAAATATCATCAAAGCCCCTGGCTTCCAAGCGCTCCTCAAAAAGTAGAGATAAATAATCCAAAACTTCTTCTGTGGTCTTCAGGTCTGGCATGACAGCCCAAGCAATTCGACGGTTGGAATCGGCAGGAGTTGAGTCAGGGACTTCGCCTTTAAGGATTTCAGCACACTTGTGGGGCAATTCGCCTGCTTGGCGAACTACTTCGTCAAGGATGACTGTGGGCAAAACTTCACTTTGGATGAGGTCTCGCAAAATATTGCCAGGGCCGACTGGAGGTAGCTGGTTGTGGTCTCCAACCATTATGACAGATGTTTTTGACAAGTCAATGGCTTCAAATAGGTGCCAGGCTAAGTGGACATCCACCATGGAGAATTCGTCAACGACGATCACGTCTGTTTGAAGCTGGTTTTGCCTAGTGATTCCAAACCTCTTTCCGTCCCAGCGCAGCAGGCGGTGAATGGTTTTGGCGTCCCCTTCGCATACCTCCTCCATGCGTCTGGCAGCCTTGCCAGTGGGAGCTGTCAGAGCAACCTCCAAGCCAGCCCGCTTGAATATTTCTGAAATTTGCGAAACGACATGGGTTTTCCCTGCCCCAGCTACACCTGAAATCAAACACAGATTTTTGGAGAGGGCCAGTTTGACAGCTTGTTCTTGCTTGTCATTGAGACCGGCGGTTTTTTGAGTGGTTTTGAAAGCCAAGGTCAGGAAGGTGTTGGAGTGCGGATTTTTCTGGCTGGCTTGTTTGAACAAATTAGCTAGGTCGCTTTCTTGTTGCTTCAACTCCGGCAGCCCAATTCTGAGATTTTCGGATCGCAAAGCCATTTCAACAAATACCTCAGCTTCCTCAGGAGCCAGCCACGCTAGTTTAGATTCATCCAAAAGGCTTCTCAAGGCTTCGGATAGTTGCTCTGAGCTGATTTCTATCTGGCTATCTTGAGGTATTGAAAGAGTTTGTGCTGCTTTGACAAGCAATTCTTGCTGCGAAGTCCAGCAATGTCCTTCCATAAGTTCTTGTGAGACGGTGTGCATGATGACTGCTTTTAACCGTGAGGGATGATCGGGTGGAATGCCGATCCTGCGTGCAATTGCATCAACCCTGCTGAAACCGAAGCCTGGATACTTTTTGTCCAGCAGCACGTAGGGGTCACTTTGGATTACATCCAAGCTGCTATTGCCGAGTTGCTTGATAAGTTGCTCCACTATGAAATTGGATAAGCCGTAGCTGTAAAGCCATGACCTGGTGGCGTTGCGTGGGTGATTTCTTGCCCAAACTTTTTTGAGGTTGTTTGCGACACGCTCATTGAGTTGGCTCAAGGTCATGAACTCAATGGGTTGGTCAGAAATCATTTTCTCAAAGTCGTGTCCGCATTTATCAACGATATTCTGCGCCCTGCTTAAGCCAACGCCCCTGATAGCAGGATCTTCTGAGAGATAGCGCACCAGGCCCTCAAGATTAAGCTCAAGGCTGGGTATGAAATCCTTTACTTCAAAGTTTTGTCCGTAGGTTGGGTCATCAACCCAGCGGCCATCCAGAACAACCGATTTGTAGAGCTTGGCAAATATCTTCCCTGAAAACCGCGCGGTGTCCCCTGAAGCCGTTTTAAGCAACCCAGACGACCAGTCAGGGCTAGCATGAAATACTTTGGTTACAACTCCAGCAAGCTGAGAGCCTGACTTTTTCATTTGTTTTGTATCCATTTATTGCGCCTGTAAAGCTTCAAGTTAGCTTTCTTGTGTTTCATTCTGGATAATGTTTACTACCAATTTATACACCGTTGTGCAGCCTGGCATACGAGGCCAGTCAGCACAGGGTGGATTATCGCGCCTACTGGCTCGATCAATTGCTTTGGAAATCTGGTCGTAAGAAAACTTGCTAATATCAACGCTCTTATTATAGTCTGGCAGGTGTTGCTTTAAGCGGTTGGTGCAATCCCTAGATGACTTGATTCTGCTGCCCTCCTCAAAGTGGAGCAGCAGCCAGAATTCAAAATTTGGATTGCTGACAGCCAAGCCATGGTTAGAACTCTGTTGTGCCCAGGCATGAAGTTGCGCTAATTGGCCATCCAGCCACTGATCGGTGTCCACCACAAGCCAAGCCTCATAGGGAGGGACGGGTTTCTTTTCTGCTAGGTAACGCTTCAGTCCCTTGAGCACGTAGAGCGGGGAACTCTTATTGCTGGTATGGACGTATTCTATTCGCGTGCAATATTGCTGGTCGAGCAACATCTTGTTTAGGGCCTTTAGATATTCTCTTTCTGTTTTGGCTCCCTCAGTTGCTACAAAGAATACTTTTTTCGTTTTATACGAGCCAATCTGTGCATAAGGTCTTTTGATTCGCCGACGATTCTTAGTCATTAGCTGATCTTGCTGCTTTCAACACTACGACTATCAGTTTGGGCATATTCAGCGAAACCCGAAAAAATATTTGGAATTCCTCCCATTCGGCCTTGCAGATAACTCTTTCGAATATCTGAATCATGTCGGGCATCCTCAAATTCGTATAGGCAAAACAAAATTGAGGCCCCGGCAGAATTTCTCTGGGACAGCCAGATTTCATCTCGCCTTAGAAGTTGCTGATTCAGAAGTTGCGTGTTATGAGTTGTAAACAGCAATTGCGATCTGGTTTCTCTAGAGCAATTTGCCAAGTATTCCTCAAGCAGCTTTTGGATCAGCACTGGGTGCAGGCTGCGATCAATTTCATCGATTATATATACCTTACGGGCAGTCGGGTCCCACAAATCAATAAAGGCTGGGATTAGATCGAGCAGGCGTTGGGTTCCATCTGACTCCTCGCTTATTTCAAATTCCTCAGAGGAGCCGCCTTCTGCCAAGTGATATGTAGCAAGTTTTCTGGCAATCAAGTTGCCATCTTCACGGGTTACGTGATATCGTTCTGCTGTTCTAGATCCAATTGTGGCAACAATCGAACCTGTCATGCCTTCTTCAATCTTGTCTTCAATTTCATTCTTGAATTCTTCAGGCAGGTGAGCATTTTTGAGGGGCATTTCCAGCACGCCCAAACTCTCGATACCTGTATCAAGCTCAGGTAGTATTTTTTCCATGGCAGAGTAGACGGAATTGTTCTCATTGGAGAACATTTCAAAAGATTCAAAACGAGAATCTGGTGCCACCAATTCGAGAGTGTCTTTGAACCAGTTGTAAATGGGCAAAAAGCGGTCAATTTTCTGAGAAACAGAGTTATGAAGAAAAAGCTGATTGTCTTGGGTGCCTTCAAAGTTAATTTTTAAAACCGGATCACCAGCCAACGACTTGTAAAAATGTGGCTTTCCGTCGCGCCGGTCGTAAAGCACTTTTTCGCTGGTGCTTGTGATTTCTACCAGTTTCTCCTCTAGCACTTCACTGCCGGTTACCGCAAAGCTGAATTCGTAAATAAGTTCGTCAATCAATAGTTCAAATGTGAAGCGCGATGGTTGTTTAATGCCTTGGTCGTTCAGGCGAAATGGATTGACAGGAATATGCTTGCGAAGTGGGGTGCCGTTGACAACCAGTGCCTTGGCGAAGTTCAGTGCCAAGAAAAAGTTGGTTTTGCCTGAAGCATTGCCCCCGTACATTGCAGTAATGGGGAGGATTCTCGTCCTGTATTTCTTGAGTGCTGGAACCCTGTCTCCGTGCTGGCGCTCTCTGCTGGCGACCATTGAAAAAGTGGTCTCGTCACGGAATGACATCCAGTTTTGAAGCGTAAAGCTAATTAGCATTTTACCACCTTTAAAGTAGAAAATTTTACTCCTAATATGCTTATTATAGATAAATACAACGTAAACAGCAACTTATTTGAGGAAAAATCTTTTTAAATGCTATTAACTTAGAATGCAAGAGCACCACAAAACAGGCCTGCTGCCAAGCTCTGGCTTGTGGATTCCACTGGGGATGCACAATATAGGTGATAGAAGGAGTGGAGCTGGGGGGAATTGAACCCCCGTCCGTCGAGTGAATGTTGTGAGCGATACGACCATTCCCTGGTTTCCCCTTTCAGGTTGGGGAGCTGCAGGG